>CANGCM010000001.1 GCA_947452535.1 Burkholderiaceae bacterium
CACAAAGTGATGGGGGCAGATGCCCTAATAGCCTCAAATTCACTATCTGTCGCATTGACAACCAAGCCGACGGCATCAACCCCTGCAGGCAGTCTAGAGATCAATGCAGCAGCAATATGGGGACTTATAGCCCTTGGGCTTGGGGGATAGAAGACAAAACCAAGCGCATCAACCCCGGCAGCAACGGCCGCATCGACATCAACGGGGGTTTTCAGGCCACAGATTTTGACCCTAGTTCGGCCGGAGGCGTAATTAAGTAATCCCATACCCAAATAATAAGGGTTACAAGGGATTTATGCCCCTATTTGAGCAAGAATTGACCTATTAACACCTGGGATGGGTCGATAAGTTTGCCGTCCTTTAATACTTCATAGTGCAAGTGTGGGCCAGTTGCCCGACCGGTGGATCCAACCTTAGCAATGATTTGCCCTCTTTGAATCTTTTGACCCTCAGAGACTAAGATCTCGCTGGCATGGGCATAACGCGTCTGCAAGCCCTCCCCATGATCAATAATCAATAAGTTGCCGTACACGGGGTCGCGAAAGGCTCTACTAACCAAACCCGTACCCGACGATACGATCGCTGTTCCTGGTGGCGCTTGAAAATCCACGCCAAAATGCTCGCTCCAGATATTCTTAAAAGGATCAAGGCGTTTACCAAAACCACTGGAAATTGACATACGTTCAACAATCGGTACGCCAGTAGGCTTGGCATCTAACCAAGCAACCTGATCAAGCCAATAAGCAGAAAGCTTTCTCAGGTGATCATTATTGTGTTTCATATCATGCATTGAATCTTGCATGGCATTCATGAGACTGGGATTAGTAGTCGAGCTGGATGGACTGATGAACGGACCACCCATAGAAGATTGCTTGGGCTTGTCCTTCTGCATCAAAGGGGGGGTAGCTAAAGCAAGTAATTTTTGGTTGCTAAGCTGTAGCTCATTAACGTTTAGCTGATAAGTCGATACTTGTTTTTCTATATCGTTTAATTTTTGACGGTAAAACGAATTCAGATTTTCAAGCTCTATTGCCGTATGCACATTGCCAAGCTTCCTAGCAAGTTGCGGGTTGTACTCAATAGCCATCTGAAAGCCCATATATTGTAGAAAAACACCCGACAATATTAAGGTTAAAGCAAAACCAAAAATACCCAGCAATAGATGCCTGAGCGTTAAGTTAACGCGGTGTATTTTTCCAACGGCACCTGAAACCCAAAAAATTTGCATTGCAGTTACGGGGCAGTAGTTTTTTGCATTGCTTGCGCGATTAGTACATCTGCAGAATGTGAAGACGATTCACTATCAGCCTGCCTTAGCTTACCCTCAAGCTTTGCTCCAACCTGCATGCCCAATGTACCGTATGTGATGTCACCACTGACAAAGGCGGTATCGAGAAGCTCAACGCGATCAGAAGAAAAAATATTGCCCTGAAGATTGCCCGAGACAATGACATGCTTTGCACGAATATCGCCGATCACTGTAGCTCCTTTTGCAATCGCAACAGTTGCCTCACATCCATCTTCTTGCAAAATATTGCCATTCACTAAGCCGTCAATACGAACACTGCTTCGGAGCAATAAATTGCCATCGACCCTCAGACTTGTACCGATAATAGTTTCAAAACTTTCAATGGACTTACCTAGATCTTGATTCGATTTTGACTTAAACATAGTGAACCTCTTCTTAGTAAATGGTCGATAATCATCTCATAATTTAGAAGCTTTGCCATTGCTCTCATGGCTAATAAACCTGCATTTATTGCCCTTGTAGCGCACCTTGATTCAAATATGCAGGTAACCATGAGTTTTTAAGCCATGGCTTAGGAATGCCATATTTCTCAGGGTATTCAATTTGAGCTAAATACAGCCCAGCTGGAGAAAAGGTAGGCGCTGCAATACTCCGGTCTTTTTCAGCCAATACTTCTGCCATCCATTCAGCAGGTTGTTTGCCGACTCCAATTTGGATGAAGCTACCTACCAGATTGCGGACCATGTGATGCAAAAAGGCATTTCCCTGAATCTTAAAATACAGCCATGGTTCATCCGAGAAAATCTCAATGGAATAAATGGTTTTGACAGGCGTCTTACTTTGGCACTCTGAAGACCGAAATGAGGTGAAATCATGCTCACCAATTAAACATTCTGCAGAATTTCGCATCGCATCAATATCAAGCCAGCGCTCTGCTGGAAGCATCACATAGCCTGCACGAGAAGCGGCCATTGGTGAGCGGCATGGTCCAGCATGCAATGCATAAATATAAGTACGTTGATATGCACAATAACGAGCATTAAATTCTTCTGATACTGGCTGGGCCCAGTTCACCACAATGGCTTCAGGCAAGAAGGCATTGACCCCCCTAACCCATGACCAATTTTCCCTCTCGACTTCAACGTCGAAATGAACAACCTGCCCTAAGGCATGAACACCAGAATCAGTCCTTCCAGCAGTAATGACGCGAATAGGATTAGATTTTTGCGCATCAATACCGATAAATGCGGAGATCGCTTTTTCCAACTCATCCTGGATGGTATTTTGATTTACCTGAGACTGCCACCCGGAATAAGAGCTGCCGTCATATTGGAGGCCTAATGCAATTCTCATTGCATCGCTCTAATTATTACGTTGAGAAAGTTGAAGGAGAAGGTCCTGAGCTTCTGCAGTAGCAGCGGGATCAATAGCTCCTCCTATGCTTACGACCTCTTGAAGAGATTTTTGAGCGGCCGAAAAATCCTCAATGGTGATGTAGGCTCGAGCTAAATTTAATTTCACACGTAATAAATCAGATGCTGGATTTGGAGCAGTAGCATTGACTGGATTCTCTTTTTTACTAGGCGATAAATTTAAATCAATCCCTGCAAATAATGCCTTTGCACGATCAGGCATTGCTCCGTGAGATACAACATGATTTTGGGTGGAAGGGGTAACTTTTGAGGCCTCTTTAGAAAAATCATGGACTTCTAATTTCCGCGCATTCTTCGCGAGTAACCAAAGCAGTAAACCCGTAAAGGCCATTAATGCTAAGGCTAATAAAGCAGGCGCAAATCCACCCAATCCAAAAATATTATCAGAGGGAGTTCGACTCTTATCGACAGCCTTTGCCTTGTCTAGGAGCCCCTGAAGATCTGCAATATTTTTTTCAAGTTCAGCTATACGCGTGCGGGTCTGCTCCAGTATTTTTTCCTGCGCAACCAATTCTTCTGTATAGCGACGTTCCTCTGAATTACTCTCCGCACTAGATCCAATTTTAAGTCTATCTTTGACCGGACCAGCCTCTGTCTGTTTGACGCTAGAGCTTACTGATGCCCCCATTTTTGATTCGCGCTCAGACTGCCACTGAGCATTTGATTCAGCTACAAATTGTTGAGCCTCAGCTGGGCTAATGGATCTCAATAAAGCTTGATTAGGTCGATTGAGCTCGGCGCCAGCCTCAAGACGATTAATGCTTCCGCTCGCAAAGGCATCGGGGTTAGCCTTAAATAAGGCCATCATGGTCTGATCTAATGACGCCCCATCTAGTTTTGGCGCTAGCTGGGCTGCTATTTCAGATAAAGTTTGACCTGGCCTGACTAAAATTTTCTGCGTATCGCCTAGCAATAAGGTGTAAGTTTTAGTGACACTTCCTTCCGACCAATTTAAGGTGAGCAATATATCCAAAAAAGGATCATCAGCCACCTGAACAGGTTCAACTGTTTCAACTAAGACCATTAGCTGCTGTTGTTGATTGCGATAAATCATCGTCTGCGCATTGAGATCTATTATTTTCTGAGAGATTCCCAGGCGCTGATATAAAGCTTTATTAGCAATGACAACACTCAAACTCGGAAGAGCGGCTTGTTCATTCACTCCAACCCGAATCGGAAACTCTACCTTCAGCGGCTCTCCAGGCTTCGAAAGAAGCTTAGGTGAGCCTAGGGTAATAGCCCCTACCGCACAAGACCAACTTAGCCAAAATAAGCAAATTACTTTTACAGGATTCATTTGACCAATTCGGAACATTAGCGCTCAAGCAAAATGCGGAGCATGCGACGCAGTGGCTCAGCAGCCCCCCACAAGAGCTGATCACCAACAGTAAAAGCGCTAAGATATTCAGGGCCCATTGCCATCTTATGAAGACGACCAATAGGAACTGTCAAGGTACCACTTACTGTAGCTGGAGATAGTTCACGCTCAGTAGTTTCACGATCATTGGGAATGACTTTGACCCATTGATTATCATTTGCCAGGATTTCCTCAATCTCTTTCAAGGGAATATCTTTCTTGAGTTTGACTGTTAAACCCTGCGAGTGACAGCGCATGGCACCAACCCGCACACATAAACCGTCAATTGGAATACTGCCCTGCGTTCTGAATGCAGGCCGGCCCAAAATCTTATTAAACTCCGCGCCACCTTTCCATTCTTCTTTAGTTTGACCGTTTTCTACCGGAACATCAATCCAAGGAATTAAGCTGCCTGCCAAAGGTGTATTGCGGAAGTTTTTCTTAGGAAAATCTGGAGAACGTAAAGTTTCAGTAATCTTACGATCAATATCTAAAATCCAAGAAGAAGGGTCAGCTAGTTCAGTTGCTACGCTGTTATGTAAAGCGCCCATTTGCAAAAGTAACTCGCGCATGTTTTGAGCGCCAGCGCCTGAGGCAGCTTGATAGGTCATTGCACTAATCCACTCAACCGCATCAGCCTTCACTAAACCGCCCATGGCCATCATCATCAAGCTGACGGTGCAGTTACTGCCGATCCAATTCTTGCCACCAGCAGCTAGCGCCTGATCGATTACTGGACGATTCACGGGATCAAGCACCAAAACCGCATCATCTTTCATGCGCAATGCACTCGCAGCATCAATCCAGTGACCATGCCAACCACTCGCACGCAGTTTAGGGAAAATATCATTGGTGTAATCGCCACCTTGGCAGGTCAAAATAATATCGCAACGACTGAGCGCCTTGACGTCATTTGCATCCTGAAGTCTATTTTCACTCTTGGTAACTTTTTGGCCATTCAAGAGCGGGACTTCACCACCAGCCTGGCTAGTACTGAAGAATAAAGGCTCAATAAAATCGAAATCCTTTTCAGCCAACATTCTTTCCATCAGAACGCTGCCAACCATGCCTCGCCAGCCGACTAAACCTACCAATGGTGTTTTTGTATTTGCCATGATCAACTATCTATGAATTAACTGAATGAACTTTTTGATTATTTAAGGCTAATTATGAAAGTGCGGCAACAACAGCATCACCCATTTCAATGGTGGAAACTTTGGTTGTACCCTCGGTAAAGATATCAACAGTACGTAAGCCTTGTGATAGAACCTTTTGTACAGCAGCTTCAATACGATCAGCTTCAGCAGGCAGGCCTAAGGAGTAACGCAACATCATGGCAGCTGACAAAATCGTAGCCAAAGGGTTAGCGATTCCTTTGCCAGCAATGTCCGGCGCCGATCCATGGCTAGGCTCATATAAGCCCTTGTTGTTTTTATCCAAAGAGGCTGATGGCAGCATGCCAATAGAGCCGGTTAACATTGCCGCCTCATCTGAGAGAATATCGCCAAACAAATTGCCGGTAACAACTACATCAAATGCTTTTGGCGCCTTAACGAGCTGCATTGCTGCATTGTCAACGTACATGTGTGACAACTCAACATCTGGATAATCTTTGCCAACACGGATCATGACTTCACGCCAGAGCTGAGAGGTCTCCAAAACGTTTGCCTTATCAACGCTACACACTTTTTTACTACGCTTACGCGCAGCTTCAAATGCAATACGACCAATGCGCTCTACTTCTGGCTCACTGTAATGCATCATGTCGTAACCCTCTCGAGCGCCTTTAAATAAAGGAAGCTCTGAAGCACGAATGCCGCGCGGCTGGCCAAAATAAATATCTCCGTTGAGTTCGCGAATAATCAGAATATCAAGACCACCAACGATTTCTGCCTTTAGGCTAGAAGCAGCAGTTAACTCGTCATAGCAAATTGCAGGCCTAAAGTTAGCAAATAATTCTAGATGCTTACGCAACCCGAGAATAGCTTGCTCGGGACGCAGTTCTCGAGCCAAGGAATCATATTTCCAGTCACCTACAGCTCCGAACAAAATAGCATCTGCTTTTTTAGCTAGCTCCAATGTTGCAGGTGGCAATGGATGCCCAGCAACATCATAAGCGGCACCACCAACAGGGGCTGTCTCTAAGTCAAATTTAGGACCGAGCGCGTTTAATACCTTAACTGCTTCGGCAATAATTTCAGGGCCGATACCATCGCCCGGTAGAACTGCAATTTTCATGAAAGGCCCTTAACTCTATAAAACTACGGCAGTTGTGTAGCAAGCCAAGGCATTTTGAGGATGCGCTCAGCTTCGTAAGCCTTGATTTTATCTGCATGTTGCAGGGTTAAGCCAATATCGTCTAAGCCGTTTAGTAGGCAATGCTTTCTAAATGGTGCCACATCAAAGCTATAGGCAGTGCCATCAGGGGTAATAACTTGCTGCGCATCTAAGTCAATGGTGAGCTGATAGCCATTAAATGCCAGCGTTTCATTAAATAGATGGTCTACCTGTAATTCTGACAAAACAATGGGTAAAAGGCCATTTTTAAAGCAATTATTGTAGAAAATATCAGCAAAACTCGGAGCTATTACTGCTCTAAATCCATATTGATCTAGAGCCCATGGGGCATGTTCACGAGAACTACCGCAGCCAAAGTTCTTGCGAGCGAGCAAAATGCCAGAATCTTTATAGCGTGGCTGGTTTAAAACAAAATCAGGATTGATTGGTCTAGCGCTGCAATCTTGACCAGGCTCACCATGATCCAAGTAACGCCACTCATCAAATAAATTCTGACCAAAGCCTGTTTTCTTAATAGACTTTAAGAACTGCTTTGGGATGATGGCATCGGTATCCACGTTCTCGCGATTAAGCGGAGCAACCAAACCCTTGTATACCGTAAATTTATCCATGATGATCTTTTGCTGAATATCGACTGATAGCTAAATGAGTGACACCTACTTTATTGGCGTCACAACCACATCTTTCCCTTTGGTTTGGGATTGATTATTTGCATTACTTGTGTTGCTTGTATTGTTGGTGTTGCTACTACCCATCGAATTACCCATGGTCTGTAGGTCTTTTCCAACACCCTCCAGAGTGTTAGCACAAGCAGCAAGGACTAAGCCAATGACAGCAACAATGGTCAATTTTTTTATCATGGTGAAAGAAGATATTTTAGACATGCTATTTCCTTAAGAAATCTTGCGAACATCAACAAAGTGACCTTCAATCGCAGCAGCCGCTGCCATTGCCGGGCTTACCAAATGTGTTCTACCGCCATTGCCTTGTCGGCCTTCAAAATTACGATTAGAGGTAGAGGCGCAACGCTCACCTGGCTCCAGACGATCGGCATTCATTGCCAAACACATTGAACAACCCGGCTCACGCCACTCAAAACCAGCAGCTTTAAATACGCGGTCCAAACCTTCACGCTCCGCCTGAGCTTTCACTAAGCCTGAGCCAGGAACAACTAAGGCCAATTTAACATTAGCGGCAACCTTTTTACCCAAGCGATCAACCACCTTGGCGGCAGCGCGAATATCCTCGATGCGACTGTTAGTGCAAGAGCCAATAAATACTTTATCGACGGAAATATTGCTTAAGGGAGTATTAGGAACTAGGTCCATATATTCAAGTGCACGCTCCATCGCAGAACGTTTATTTGCATCACGCTCTTTCTCAGGATCCGGAATGCGATCCCCAATAGAAAGAACCATTTCTGGCGAAGTACCCCAAGTTACCTGGGGTGCAATTTCTTCGGCTCGCAACTCCACTACAGCATCAAACTGGGCATCTGTATCCGAATGCAAAGTACGCCAATATTGGAGGGCATGACGCAGGCCCTCACCCTTAGGCGCGTAAGGTCTCCCTTGGAGGTAATCAATAGTGGTTTCATCTACTGCCACAAGGCCAGCGCGGGCGCCAGCTTCTATCGCCATGTTACAAACGGTCATCCGACCTTCCATAGAGAGATTGCGAATCGCCTCGCCAGCAAACTCTATGGTGTAGCCCGTTCCACCGGCAGTGCCGATCTTACCAATGACAGCTAGGACAATATCCTTGGCGGTAGAGCCTGGCAGCAAGCGTCCATCAACCTTAACCAACATGTTCTTGCTCTTTTTCATCAGCAAGGTCTGAGTAGCTAATACATGCTCAACTTCTGACGTACCAATACCAAATGCTAAAGCGCCAAAGGCGCCGTGTGTGCTTGTATGGGAATCACCGCAGACTACAGTCATGCCCGGCAAAGTAGCGCCCTGCTCAGGCCCAATGACATGAACAATCCCTTGACGGGTGTCATTCATCTTGTATTGGGTAATGCCAAAGGCATCGCAATTTTTATCGAGCGTATCTACTTGTAATTTTGAAATTGGATCGGAGATCCCTGCAGACCGATCTGTAGTTGGGACGTTATGATCTGAAACCGCTAGATTGGCAGAAATTCGCCACACTGGACGGCCAGCCAAATTCAAACCCTCAAAAGCCTGAGGGCTAGTCACCTCATGTAAAAGCTGACGATCAATATAGATCGTGGCTGTGCCATCCTCTTCTGAGTAAACAACGTGGTCATCCCACAATTTGTCATAAAGCGTACGAGACATGAGCGACCTTAAAACTGTTATTTACGAGCTGCAATATTAGGGACTGGGCGAGTAGTTTCTCCGACATATAGCTGGCGGGGACGACCAATCTTGTACTCAGAATCAGTAATCATTTCTTCCCACTGCGCAATCCAACCCACCGTTCTTGCTAAGGCAAAAACACAGGTGAACATATCGGTAGGAATACCAAGAGCACGTTGCACAATCCCTGAATAGAAGTCTACATTCGGATAGAGCTTACGACTTACAAAATACTCATCTTCCAAGGCAATCTTTTCAAGAGTCATCGCTAACTTGAACAATGGGTCATCTTGCAGACCAAGTTCATTCAAGACCTCATAGCAAGTTTCACGCATTAATTTAGCGCGTGGGTCAAAGTTTTTATAAACGCGGTGGCCAAAGCCCATCAAGCGAACGCTAGAGTTTTTATCTTTTACTTGAGCAATGAATTCATGAATCTTTTCTACACCGCCTTGAGCTTGAATGTCATTTAGCATTTGCAAACAGGCTTCATTTGCACCGCCATGTGCTGGGCCCCATAGACAAGCAATACCAGCAGAGATGGCGGCAAATGGATTTGTGCCAGAAGAGCCACATAAGCGCACAGTTGAAGTAGAAGCATTTTGCTCATGGTCTGCATGCAATATAAAGATGCGATCCAAAGCGCGAACCAAAACTGGATTCACTATGTACTCTTCACAGGGGTTTGCAAACATCATGCGCATGAAGTTAGCAGTGTAGGACAGAGAGTTATTAGGATAGACAAAGGGCTGCCCAATAGAGTACTTATAAGACATAGCCACCAAAGTTGGCATCTTCGCAACTAAACGAATTTGTGCTATCTCACGGGCCTTCGGCTGACTGTAGTCAATCTCATCGTGGTAGAACGCAGCCATTGCACCAATCAAACCAGTTAATACTGACATTGGATGAGCATCACGGCGGAAACCACGCAAGAAAAATTGCATCTGCTCATGAACCATGGTGTGATGAATGACCATTTGATCAAAATCATGCTTCTGTTTCGCATTAGGCAATTCGCCATTAATCAAGAGATAGCAAATTTCTAAGAAATCACAGTCAGCAGCCAAACCTTCAATTGGATAGCCGCGATACAAGAGCTCACCCTTGTCTCCGTCAATATAAGTAATTTTGCTATTGCAGGACGCGGTAGAAAGAAAGCCTGAATCGTACGTGAACTTGCCGGTTTGGCCGTACAGTTTACGAATATCGATTACATCTGGACCAACTGTGCCTTTATATATCGGCAAGTCGATATCTGGTGAGCCATCCGAAAATGATAATTTTGCCTTGATATCCGATTCAATCATTTCTAATCCTTAGTCATTCAATTGATGATTAATACTCTATTTGATCATGCCTCTTCACTACTACTGCGCCAAAAGCTAAGTTACTGCTTTACTTCTGTCTAAGCTTAAACAAAACTGCTTTAAAAGATTCTTCTTGAGACTCTTGTTCCAAAGTCGCCACAGAATCCTTGCGACCGATCAATAAATCCATCAAGTCATTGTCTTCTAAGGCCAGCAATTGGGTTAATACTTTTCCATCCGCCGCATTTAATTGGTCGCCATAGCGCTCAAAAAAACGATGCAAAATCAAATCATTCTCAAGTAAGCCCCTGCGAGCATCACTCTTTAAGCGATACAACTCTGCATTACTCAGGGTCATACTGCCCTACGCACCATTAATTCCTTAATCTTTCCAATTGCCTTAGTGGGATTCAAATGCTTAGGACATACGTCCACGCAATTCATAATAGTATGGCAACGGAACAAACGATATGGGTCTTCCAAGTTATCTAGACGCTGCGCAGTATCTTCATCCCGGCTATCGGCAATGAAGCGATAGGCTTGGAGCAATCCTGCAGGACCGACGAACTTGTCCGGATTCCACCAAAAAGAAGGGCATGCAGTGGAGCATGAAGCACATAGAATGCATTCATATAAACCATTTAACTCTTCACGCTCTTCAGGGCTCTGCAAGCGCTCTTTTTCAGGAGGTGGGTTGTCATTGACCAAGTAAGGCTTAATAGATAAGTATTGCTTGAAGAACAAGGTCATATCAACAATTAAATCACGCACGACTGGCAAGCCAGGCAATGGGCGCAATGTGATTACCTTTGGTAAGCTGAGCATATTAGTCAAGCAGGCCAAGCCATTTTTACCGTTGATATTCATGGCATCCGAACCACAAACGCCCTCGCGACATGAACGGCGATAAGTAATGCTCTCATCCTGCTTCTTCAGAGAAATCAGGGCATCTAACAACATACGCTCACCCGTCAATTCGAGCTCATAGCGCTCCATGCGAGGAGCTGCATCGATATCAGGATCGTAGCGGTAAATTTCAAATATACGAATATCACTCATTTTTTATTTCTCTTCACTTAGAAAGTGCGTTCTTTTGGAGGAAAGGATTCAACAGTCAAAGGCTTTAATTGAACAGGCTTGTAATCTAGGCGGTTACCTTCGCTATACCAAAGCGTATGCTTCATCCAATTCGCATCATCGCGCTCCTGATGATCATCATGTGAGTGAGCGCCACGGCTTTCGGTGCGGGCAGCTGCTGAAATCATCGTTGCGTTTGCAGTCTCAACTAAATTAGCAACTTCCAAAGCTTCAATACGTGCAGTATTAAAAATGGCAGACTTGTCTTTAAGCCACAAGTGTTTAGCACGCTCAGTTAATAGCGCCATTTGACGAACGCCTTCATCCATCAACTGTTGATTACGGAATACGCCAGCATACTTTTGCATCGTCTTACGAATGTCATTTGCAACGTCTTGTGCATACTCACCAGAAGTGGAGTTATCCAGTGCTGCCATACGCGCCAATGTTTGCTCGCCTGCATTAGCAGGTAGCTTCTTAAATTCGCGATTCTTGAGATCCATTGCAACAATATGATTACCTGCCGCACGACCGAATACCAACAAATCGAGCAATGAGTTTGTACCTAAACGGTTCGCCCCATGTACAGAAACGCAAGAGCACTCGCCAATAGCATATAGGCCATTAACCACCTCGTTATGGTTGCCGTTAGCTGGCACGACTACCTGACCATTGATATTGGTTGGGATACCACCCATCTGATAATGAATCGTTGGCACAACCGGAATGGGTTCTTTCGTAACATCGACGTTGGCAAAGTTCATGCCAATTTCATAGACAGAAGGTAAGCGCTTCATGATGGTCTCAGCACCGATGTGCGTCAAATCAAGAACGACATAGTCACCATTAGGGCCGCATCCGCGCCCTTCTTTAATTTCTTGATCCATACAGCGGGATATAAAATCACGTGGAGCCAAGTCCTTATAAGTTGGCGCATAACGCTCCATGAAACGCTCGCCATCCTTATTACGCAAGATCGCACCTTCACCACGACAGCCCTCTGTCAATAAAACCCCCGCACCAGCTACGCCAGTTGGATGAAATTGCCAGAACTCCATGTCTTCTAATGGAATACCTGCACGGGCCGCAAGACCCATGCCATCGCCGGTATTAATAAACGCATTCGTTGAGGCATCCCAAATACGGCCAGCCCCTCCAGTTGCCATCAAGACAACCTTCGCTTCAAGAATATAGACTTCACCAGTTTCCATCTCGAGAGCAGTAACACCGACGATATCGCCAGCATCATCACGAATGAGATCGAGCGCTAACCACTCAACAAAAAAGTTTGTTTTTGCACGCACATTACGCTGGTACAAGGTATGCAACATGGCATGACCGGTTCGATCAGCTGCAGCGCAAGCACGTTGCACAGGCTTCTCACCATAATTTGCCGTGTGGCCACCAAAGGGGCGCTGATAAATCGTGCCATCAGGGTTGCGGTCAAAGGGCATTCCAAAATGCTCAAGCTCGTAGACCACCTTAGGCGCTTCGCGACACATGAACTCGATCACGTCTTGATCACCCAACCAGTCAGAGCCCTTGATGGTGTCATAGAAGTGATAGTGCCAGTTATCTTCACTCATGTTACCCAGCGAGGCCCCAATGCCACCTTGAGCAGCAACAGTATGCGAGCGAGTCGGAAAAACTTTGCTGAGTACCGCAACATTCAAGCCGGCTTCAGCTAATTGCAAAGAAGCACGCATACCCGAACCACCAGCACCAATAATTACCGCGTCAAAACGTCGGCGTGGCAATACTTTTTTAATCTCGGACATTAACTTACACTTTCCACAAAATTTGTATGGCATATGCCGCACAGGCAACGAGATATAGAACCGTTAACACCTGAAGCGTTAAACGAATACTGACAGGCTTGATGTAATCCATCCAGATATCACGGATACCAATCCAGGCGTGATAGAACAGGCTAATGAAGAACAACAAGGTTAAAAGCTTCATGAGCTGATTGCTGAATAAAGAGGCCCAACCTTCATAAGTTGCGCTGCCTGCAATGCAATAGTCAAGCAATAAAACAATCGTGAAAACCACCATCACAACGGCAGTGGCACGCTGAATAATCCACTCCTTAAGACCGTAATGAGCACCTACAACTAAGCGCTTCGGTCCAATTTGATGAATAGGCATTTGATTTCCTTATGATTAGTAGAGGTCGAATAACTTGAGACCAACAATCGCCGTCAAAGCGAGGCCTAAGAGGAAAACAATGATGGCCGAGCGATTCGCGTCTACTTTTTCAACGCCAATTTCGAGGTCCAGCAAGAGATAACGAATACCGGCACAGAAATGGTGCAAAAATGACCAGATCAAGCCAAGGATCATAATTTTGACCAGAGGATGACCGGTGATAGCCTGGAATTTTTGATAGCTGATCTCCGAAGCAAGGCTTTGGTCCAAGAGGTAGAGCAAAAAAGGCAACATTAAAAACAATGCCGCACCACTAACGCGATGGAGAATGGATACTTTTCCAGCCCAAGGAAGGCGGTACTGAATCAACTGGGCCAGACCAATATTTCGGAAAATAGGCCTATCTTTTTTTATGTCCTGCTGTGCATCAACCATGGGCAATCTCAATCTTTCGGTGGAGCTTCATTGTGGTTTTGTTGTATCGCAACATATTCTATTGGAAACCTTGGGGTTAGAGGGGACTTTTTAGCGTTTTAAGGGGTTAAATAGTGGTTTTTACTGATTTCGAGTGTACTACCTAGTTCAATTTATTGTCGTAGTGCTGATCAGAAGTGTCATATCTGGCATGCCGAATTTCTACCGGTTTATTGTCGTAAGTAAAGGCCACACGCTCTACTGATAGCAAGGGAGATCCAATGGGGATTTGAAGATGAAGGGCGAGATTCTCATCGGCCAATACAGCCTTAATTTGTTCCTCGGCACGCACCATATGGGTTGCGTACTCACTCTCATAAAAGGCATAAACGGGGCCAGACCAGGCGTTGAGCATATCTAGCGTGAGGCCCTTAAAGCGCCCTTCTGGCAGCCAAATCTCTTCGAAAACAATGGGTTTACCTGCATAACTTTGTACTCGATCAATTCGAATAATGGGGTCGCCTGCCTTTAATTTAAGCAATTGGGCGATGTGGGAATCAGATTTGCCACATTCGCAGACTAAAAATTGGTTTTTTAGCTGAAGTTTTTCTCCAGAATCTGGCTCGAGGCGCAAGAAGCGATACTGCCAATCTTCTTCTTGGTGGGTGGCAACAAAAGTACCCTTGCCTTGACGTCTTACCAATAAATTTTGGGCGGCCAACTCATCAATTGCCTTGCGAACCGTACCCTGGCTGACGGCATAACGAACCGCAAGCTCCATTTCGCTAGGAATAGCGTCCCCAGGCAACCATTCAGCTGCTTGCAAACTAGCCAGAATCATTGCCTTGATTTGCTCATAGAGCGGGCTAAAGGAGGCGATTGGTTCGGACATCAGTGTCAAATTAACTCTAAGACTGCTTGTATTGGATAAAATTACTTATATCTCATATCTTATATAAGACATTGACAGTGTAAATGTAAAGTGCCTACACTTGAATGGATAATAGAAAAAGATTTCGATAATTAACCTCAACTGGAGTTATTAGTAAAAATGGCAAAAGCCCCAATGCGTGTTGCAGTCACCGGTGCAGCCGGTCAAATCGGTTATTCCCTTCTCTTTCGTATAGCCAATGGTGATATGTTGGGCAAGGATCAGCCAGTCATTCTCCAGTTACTTGAGATTCCTGATGAAAAGGCTCAAAAGGCTTTGGCCGGTGTCATGATGGAATTAGATGATTGCGCATTCCCATTATTGGCTGGCATGTCCGCTCACTCTGATCCAAAGACAGCATTCAAGGACATTGACGTTGCTTTATTGGTCGGTGCACGTCCACGCGGCCCAGGCATGGAGCGCAAAGATCTACTCTCAGCCAATGCCCAAATCTTTACAGCACAAGGTAAGGCAATCAATGCTGTAGCCAAGAGGACTGTAAAAGTCTTGGTTGTTGGCAACCCAGCCAATACCAATGCATACATCGCTATGAAATCTGCTCCAGATATTCCCGCGAAAAACTTCACAGCCATGTTGCGCTTAGATCACAACCGTGCGCTCTCGCAGTTGGCAAGCAAGCTAAATAAACCTGTTGCCGATATCGAGCAATTAATTGTTTGGGGCAACCACAGCCCAACGATGTATCCAGACTACCGCTTCGCAACCGTTGAAGGTAAATCCGTTAAAGGTAGCATCAACGATGCGGCCTGGAATAAAGATACTTTCATTCCTACCGTGGGTAAACGTGGTGCAGCCATTATTGATGCGCGAGGTCTCTCTTCTGCGGCTTCAGCAGCCAATGCGGCAATCGATCACGTTCGTGACTGGGTTCTGGGCACGAATGGCAAATGGGTCACTATGGGCATTCCATCTAAAGGCGAATACGGCATTCCAGCTGAAGTGATCTATGGCTATCCCGTGGTTTGCGAAAACGGTGAATACAAGATGATTGAAGGCCTAGAGATTGATGAATTTTCACGTGAACGCATGAATCACACTCTGAATGAATTACTTGAAGAGCAGGCTGGCGTTAAGCATCTCCTCTCATAAAGCATCCTTTATTTATGAATCGAACTCTTCTCATCATTAGCATTGCAGTGACTGGGCTCTTGGGCTCAGTACCGGCTTTTGCTAATGAAGAAGTATCAACTTGGACATGCAACGAAAGCAAACAATTTAAAACGTCAGGTACAACAGATTTGATTCGCCTAAGCTGGGAATCAAAAACGTTTGACTTAAAGCGTGAGAATTCGTTGCCGGGTAGCTTGCGTTATAAGAACGCTACTTCTGGACATGATCTTGTGGTGTTAGGCAATAAAGCCATGTTATTCAACATTAAATTAGGAACTCGCCTGGCTGACTTTTGTCAAACGGCTGAAATGAAAACTGGCAAACTTCCTCATTTATTTGCCAATACAGAGCCATTTACGCAGAATTAATAACAGGATTGATTTCCTGCTGCAGCTTCAAGTTAAAAAGCCGAGAATTTCTCGGCTTTTTAACTATTTACTCTGAACTGATCTTCGATTGTCTAATGAAACAAGGGTTGCTGTGTTGGGGCATCCTCTGGTAGCTCGGCATGCACGGCATCTCCTGATCGATCAGGAAACAGTGGAGCACCACAATCATCACAAAGCTCTGGATCAAAAAGCATTGCGTGACGGAAGACATCTTCTACGCCCGCATCATGAAGTGCATCGGCAATTCTCTTCATAGGGCTTTCGTCATCAGATAAATCATTTAATGCATCATTAGCAACACTTTCGCGGTCGTACAGAGGCCAGATTACACCGTAGATAACCTCTGAAGAGCCCTTTAAGTTAAAGGAGATGCGATATTCATCTGCCTGATCCTCACCAAAAGCACCAACCACACAGGAGATACCAGCAGGCAAGACTCCGAGAGTACTCTCTAAGAAATTCACGGCAGCTCTGATGCTTAATGGGCGCACCTGCTTATCTGCCAAGCGGCAGTTAGTAAAGTAGGCTTCTGGTAACAAAAGCTCAAATTCACAGCCAGGCAAAAGGGCGGCGACATGCTCCTGCATTGCATTTTGCCATCCGATAAAACTGACGCCACGCTCCTGTCTCGTTGGTGCCTCTGCTTGCCAGCGAAATAATGGCGAGCCAGAAGGTGCGGCGATTGCGGCAATGATGAAGCGTGGATCAGCTAAAACGGCAATCGTTTCAGACATCTCTCGTAGCTCTAACTTGATCTCACTAGCAGTAATAGCTGCCGTTGCCAAAGCTTCAGTTAATAAACGAGTTTGACAATGCGAATGTGGCATTTGATCAATACTGTAGAGCCATGGAACAATTGCTAGGCGTGCATCTGCAGAAGCAATTGCATTATGTAATGCGGCAGCTGTGTTTTGAACCACGTTAACGGGCAAAGCACCAGATGGGATTTGATAACGAGTGTGAGCAACGATTGGTAGGGCCAACAACAACACATCCCAATTCTGACCTTCATGCTCCATGACTAAAGATTCCGCTAGTGTCTCGGCGCAATCAGCAAGCACTTCAAAGGCCACCGAATTTATTCGGAAAGTCTGATCTAAGGCAGCATCAATGGCATTCTGGTTTTGACTTTTCAATAAACGCATTAAACGAACATTTAAACGATCTTCCCAAAACTGATCTTCAATATGACTGCCGGAAGCAGCTAAGGAGATAGCGTCAGCCACCAATCGCTCTACATCTGGTGAAGAGCGTTGCGAGGATTTAGTGCGATGAACGGCCATGGTGCACTCCTCTACTTTCTTTCGGGACGTCTAAATAATGGTTTTTGGGGCTTAGATTCAGAGGCGACATATTTATAGCCATCCAAATTAAAGCCCTTCAAATCTTCAGGATCAATAATCCGATTTTCAACAACATAACGAGCCATTAATCCTCTAGCTCGCTTGGCATAAAAAGAAATAATTTTGTACTTCCCATCCTTGGCATCCTGAAATACCGGAGAAATGACTGGGCATTCCAAACTCATAGGCTGCAGTACTTTGAAATACTCCTCTGATGCGAGATTGAGTAAGACGGGCTTCTTTTGCTTCTCAAGGATTTTCTTTAAGGAATTGGTAACTCGCTCACCCCAGAAAGCATAGAGATCTTTACCTCTTGGATTCTTAAAGGCAGTTCCCATTTCCAGGCGGTAAGCTTGCATCAAATCTAGGGGTCTAAGAGCACCATAAAGACCTGAAAGTATCCTTAGATGGTCCTGAGCAAAATCAAGCGCCTTCGCATTGAGCGTCTTCACGTCAAAACCATCATAGACATCGCCGTCAAAGGCATAAATTGCGGGCTTACTGTTTTCTTCTGTGAATTTCTTGGACCAATCACGGTAGCGCCCAACGTTCAGAACCGCCAATTGATCGGATAAACCCATCAAATCAGCGACCTCTTGGGGAGAAAGCTTCTTCAGGTCAGAGATCAGCTTTGCCGATTCGGAGGCAAACTCAGGTAAGGTGGGTGACTTGACCTTAGTCGGGGTTTTGTAATCTAAGGATTTAGCAGGTGAAAGGACAATCAGCATGGCACAATTTGAGAATGAATTTCCCCTATTCTAGCGACTACCCATCTTATTTGCCTTAAACCGCCCATATGGATCAAAGCCACCTACTGACACCCGCAATTCCAAGTCGCCTCCCTCAGGTGGGTACAACGGTTTTTACGATCATGTCAGGATTAGCATCGAAACACCAAGCAATTAACTTGGGGCAAGGTTTTCCAGACTTTTCTTGCGACAGAGACTTAATTTCTGAAGTCAATGCGGCAATGCTAGCTGATCACAATCAATATCCACCCATGACAGGGATTGAAGAGTTACGCAATGGCGTAGCGCAGAAGATTGCTTCCTTATACGGTCATCACTATGATCCAGAAACGGAGATTACGATCACAGCTGGTGGCACTCAAGGAATCATGACGGCCATATTGTCATGTGTTGGCCCAAGCGATGAGGTTGTCATTATTGAGCCAGCTTATGACAGCTATCGCCCATCGATTGATTTGGCTGGCGGGAAAACTGTAGCGGTATCCTTAATTACCAACCGGGATGAACAGGGGCATGTGAATTCCTATTCAATCCCTTGGGATAATCTCGCCAATGCAATCACTCTAAAAACACGACTCCTGATTATTAATACGCCACACAATCCTACGGGGATGACGTGGGAAACTTCTGATCTTGATCGCTTGGCGAAATTACTTGAGAACACGAACGCACTCCTCTTGAGCGATGAGGTGTATGAGCACATGGTGTTTGACGGCCATACACATCAAAGCATTGCAAGTCACCCTGCTCTAGCCGCAAGAAGCTTTTTGATTTCGAGCTTTGGTAAAACCTATCACGTGACTGGCTGGAAAATTGGTTATGTAGCGGCACCTTCAGCGATGATGAAAGAGTTTCGTAAGGTGCATCAATTCAATGTCTTTACAGTGAATACGCCGATGCAATATGGCTTAGCTAAGTACTTACAAAACGCAGATCACTATCTAAGTCTATCCTCTTTTTATCAATCTAAACGGGATTACTTCAAAAGTGGTTTGCAAAATACCGCATTCAAATTACTGCCCGCTCCAGCAACCTACTTCCAATGCGTTAACTACTCAGATCTGAACATTCCTCAATCCAAATTGAGTGAAGCCGATTTTTGCGCTTGGCTCACTACGAAGATTGGTGTAGCCGCAATCCCCGTTTCTGCTTTTTATGCCACCCCCGTTCAGTCCGGTGTCATTCGTTTTTGTTTTGCCAAAAAAGAACAAACGCTTTCCAATGCATTAAAGCGTTTACAAACTCTATAAAAGATAAAGGAACTCATAGTGGCTATCAATAAAACTAAGCAAGAGATGATTGACGTCTATAGCTGGGCAACTCCGAATGGGCATAAGGTGCACATCATGCTTGAGGAGTGCGGTTATAAGTTGGGCAAAGACTGGCTTGCCCACCCCATTGATATTGGTGCCGGGGATCAATTTAAGCCTGAATTCTTAGCCATCAGCCCTAATAATAAGATTCCTGCCATTACAGATCCCCAGGGACCTGACGGCAAACCTATTCATCTCTTCGAATCTGGCGCCATCTTGCTCTACCTTGCCGCTAAAACGGGGAAGTTTTTACCTAAATCCACCCGCGGCAAATATGAGGTGTTGCAGTGGTTGATGTTTCAGATGGGCGGCTTAGGGCCCATGTTGGGACAAAACCACCATTTCCGAATTTATGCGCCAGAGAAAATTGAATATGCGATAAATCGCTACACCAATGAAGCGAAGCGCCTGTATGGGGTAATTGATTACCAACTCAAAGATAATGCTTTTATTGCTGGCAAAAACTACACCATAGCGGATATCGCCATTTTCCCTTGGACCAGAAATTGGAAAAATCAAGGAATTGATAT
Organism: Burkholderiaceae bacterium; assembly: GCA_947452535.1. Lineage (GTDB taxonomy): Bacteria > Pseudomonadota > Gammaproteobacteria > Burkholderiales > Burkholderiaceae > Polynucleobacter. The sequence continues at coordinate 19,997 of CANGCM010000001.1, forward strand.
CAATGAATATCCGCATTTCAAGCGCTGGTTCGAAATGATAAGTGAGCGCCCAGCGGTCAAGCGCGGTGTTGAGGTGTTAACCGCCTTGCGCAAGCCTATGCATGATGACAAAGCAAAAGAACAATTATTTGGTTCATCCCAGTATCAAAAAAGGAAATAGCATGAAGATTCAAGCGGTCGGAATAATTGGTGCAGGTACGATGGGTAATGGTATTGCGCAAGTTTGTGCAGTAGCTGGTATGGATGTAGTGATGGTTGATATTAATGATGCAGCCATTGAGCGAGGCCTCAGCCAAATCAGCAAAAGCTTGGATCGTCTGATAAAAAAAGAGATGCTCACCTTAGAAGCTAAAGATGCTGCACTCAAGCGCATCAAGAGCAGCTCATCCTATGCTGACCTCAAGGGTCTGCCCTTGGTGATTGAAGCAGCCACTGAGAATCAAGCAATTAAAGAAAAGATCCTAAAACAAGTCGATGAGATTGTTAGTAAAGAAACCATTATTGCGACTAATACTTCTTCGCTTTCCATTACAAAACTTGCCGCCCTCGATTCCACTCCAAGTCGTTTTATCGGTATGCACTTCTTTAATCCACCGCCAATGATGGCTTTGGTAGAGGTGATTCGTGGATTACAGACCTCTGATGCAACCCATGCCGCAATTATTGAAATGGCTAAGCGCATTGGCAAGGAACCGATCACCGTTAAGAACTCTCCAGGCTTTGTTGTTAACCGTATTTTGCTACCAATGATTAATGAGGCGCTCTTCGTTCTGCATGAGGGACTTGCTAGCCCGGAAGATATAGATGCTGGTATGAAGTTAGGCTGCAATCAACCGATTGGCCCCCTAGCCTTGGCTGACTTAATTGGCCTGGATACTTGCTTAGCCATCATGGAAGTATATTTTGAAAACTTCAGTGACTCAAAGTACCGCCCTTGCCCGCTCCTGAGAGAAATGGTAGCAGCTGGTTATCTCGGACGTAAGACTGGTCGCGGCATCTACACCTACGATCAGTAAACGTAACTTACCATTCATCAACCCCCATCTAAATAAAGACGTTTTTGTGAACCCATTACCACCTCTAGTTCGTAAGTTAGCCTATGCTGGCCTCATTCCATTCGTAGGCCTCGCCTTCATGGTTCAGCTAGCACCGACTCCGTTAAATTATTTAAGCGCTGAGTCTTTGGCAAGTTACGGAGCAATCATCACCGCATTCATGGGTGCAATACATTGGGGTGCTAATTTACACAATCTAGGCAAAGCCCCTTTGGGTGATCGCTGGAAAGATCGTAATAATTGGATCTGGGGTGTGATACCCGCATTAGTTGCCTGGGTAGCATTACATATTTATATTCCTGTTGGCCTGCTCATTTTGGCATCAGCCTTAGTAATCCAGAGAAATATTGATAAGGAAACCTATCGGTATTATTTTTCTAACGAAGAGGCCTGCAAAGCTTTTATGACCTTACGAAATCAACTCACGATCGTTTCAGCCACTTGCCTGATTTGGGCGGCTCTCGTTATATTATTTGTACAGAGTTAAATCAGGGCATATGGGAAATCTGTTTGATCAAGCCCCGACGCCACCCTTAGCGGAGGCCTTGCGCCCCCAAACAATTGAAGAAGTGATTGGCCAGACTCATCTTCTAGCCCCAGGAAAGCCATTAAATTTGGCTTTTGCTTCTGGCAAGCCGCACTCCATGATTTTATGGGGACCGCCAGGTGTTGGTAAAACCACTCTAGCCCGTCTATCTGCCAACGCCTTTACACGTGAGTTTATTGCAATCTCAGCAGTCTTAGCTGGGGTAAAAGAAATACGTGAAGCAATAGAGCGAGCGCAACAGAGTATGTCTGAGCATGGCAGGCAAACCATTTTATTTGTTGATGAAATCCATCGCTTTAATAAAAGTCAACAAGATGCATTGCTGCCTCATGTTGAATCTGGTCTATTTATTTTTATTGGCGCGACTACTGAAAACCCCTCTTTTGAAGTGAATTCAGCGCTACTCTCTCGCGCACAGGTTTATGTTCTGAAGTCATTAAATGCTGTAGAGCTAAAGCAGTTATTTGATCGAGCACGTGAATATGCAATGCCAGAAATTCCATTCCAGTCTGCAGCGATTGAAAGCCTGATTGCCCATGCAGATGGGGATGCGCGGCGACTTCTCAATTTAGTGGAGCAAGTACGAAATGCTATTTCTACGCCAAACTCTCCTATTCAAGAGATAGATCTGCAGTTTATTGAGAATGCCTTAACCGTCCAAGCACGCCGCTTTGATAAAGGCGGGGATCACTTTTATGATCAAATCTCTGCCTTACATAAATCTGTGCGTGGCTCCAATCCTGATGCAGCCCTCTACTGGTTCTGCAGGATGCTGGATGGCGGAGCAGATCCTCGTTATTTAGCTCGAAGAATTATCCGCATGGCCTGGGAGGATATTGGACTTGCAGATCCGCGGGCAATGCAGCTAGCTAATGATGCAGCCCAAACTTTTGAGCGCCTTGGTTCACCTGAGGGTGAGCTGGCCCTAGGTCAAGCAGTGGTCTATCTTGCGATTGCCGCCAAAAGCAATGCCAGCTACAAGGCGTTCAATGCGGCCCGTGCTTATGTCGCCAATGATCAAAGTAAACCAGTACCCAATCATCTGCGTAACGCCCCAACCAAACTCATGAAGGAATTGGGGCACGGTAAGGAATATCGCTATGCACATGATGAGCCCCACGCCTATGCTGCTGGTGAATCCTACCTCCCAGATGGGATGGTAGAGCCACATTGGTATGAGCCAGTAGATCGCGGACTGGAGGTACAGATTGCTGAGAAGATGGCTTTTTTACGCAAATTAGATATGGAATCTAAAAAGCAATGAATCAAGATCAAGTATGTTTGAATAGATTACCTACTGCCCTGAGAGCCAAATCACTTCAGGGTTTTGAGCAATACAATCAAGTATGTTCAATATTTTTTTGATAATTTTAAGGATATTCACTATGCGTAAACTAATTACCTCTCTCTTTCTTATGACCAGTCTGCTAGCTAGCGCCTCTATATTGGCTGGTCCTAAGATAGAGTTCAAAACCACGTCGGGTAACTTTGTGGTGGAATTAGATTCTGTTAAGGCGCCGAAGACGTCCGCTAACTTTTTAAACTACGTAAATAGTGGTTTTTATAACGGCACCATTTTCCATCGTGTGATTGATGGTTTCATGATTCAAGGTGGAGGCTTCACTCCAGACTTAGCACAGAAACCTACCAATGCCCCTGTAGAGTCAGAAGCACAAAATGGCCTTAAGAATCAGACTTACACCATTGCCATGGCTCGCACTTCCGATCCGGATTCTGCAACAGCGCAGTTTTTCATCAACGTGAAAGACAACGAGGGCTTAAATTATCCTAACGCAATGGGTAATGGCTACACCGTATTTGGAAAAGTGATCTCTGGCACCCAAACAATTGATGCGATCCGTAAAATCCCGACCATGGTTGCATCAGTGCCAAAAATGGGACGTATGTCAGATGTTCCTAGCAAGACAGTGACAATTGAATCAGCCACTGTTCTAAAGTAATTCTGGCGAAATTTTTTATTTGCTGAAGCGACCTGCTTAATGATATTGCTGGATGACGCTCAAAGTACCGAAACTAAGCCTAGTAGCCGCTTATATGATCAGGCACTGCAGCACTGGGCCGTCTTCGCTCAGCTCAGCAATGCAGAAACTCAAATCAAAATAGACCAATGTCTTCACGAAATTAATGAAGGGCTTGCTAAGGGCGAATTTATTGTTGCTGCATTTGCTTATGAATTAGGTCAATACATTCATAAGCTAGAGCAACGTAGTCATCCAACCGAATGCCATCGGCATCCTTTAATTCAAGCATGGTCTTTTGCATCTTATGAGTACCTCAGTAAGGATCGGGTGGATACCTTGATCAAGAGCAAGTTGAACACGCTAGATCCAGAATCTCAAATTGCGGGTGTAGCCAATCTCCATTTCTCTATCAATGAGGAGCGGTTCACCTCTGATATCCAGGCCATTCATGAATATATCTGTAATGGCGATACGTATCAAATCAATCATACCTTTCGCATTACCGGCGAAACTTATGGTGAGCCATTGGCCTTATATGCTCGCTTAAGGGATCGTCAGCCAGGCAGATTTGGGGCATTGATTGCCGAGAACTCCGCTCTTATCCTTTCTCAATCCCCTGAATTATTTATCCAGCGGCAAGGCAATACTTTAAAAGCTATGCCTATGAAAGGTACTGCAAGTGCCTTGAGCAATTCAGCAGCTCATTTATCTAGTGATGCAAAGAACCAAGCTGAAAATGTCATGATCGTTGATTTATTGCGTAATGATCTCAGTCGGCTTGCGTTACCAGGCACCGTCTCAGTTCCGCAATTATTCGAGGTTGCTAGGCACGGCGATGTTCTGCAAATGACATCGACTGTTCAAGCGGAGGCAAAGCCCGATATTCAGTTACGAGACGTACTCAATGCAGTTTTTCCCTGTGGGTCCGTAACGGGTGCTCCGAAAAAAAGAAGTATGGAAATTATTCAAGAATTAGAGCCGGAAGATCGCGCCTACTACTGTGGCGCCCTGGGTTGGCTTGATCCCAGTGGTGACTTCGCTTTTAGCGTCCCCATTCGCACCATTGAAATTGATCGCAATTCGAATACCCATGCCTCACCCTTTACATTAGGTGTAGGTGCAGGCATCACGATTGATTCTGAAGCTAAAAAGGAGTGGGAGGAATGTCATATCAAGGCCGCTTTCTTAACTGAGTTACCTAGCGAAATAGGCTTGTTTGAAACTATTCTCGTTAGGGAATCAATACCCCAAAACCTAGAGCTTCATTTAGAGCGCCTGGCTCAGTCAGCACAAATACTTGGAATCCCATTTTCAGCATCAGACTATAAAAAAGTGATCGCGAGCGCCTGCGAGAGTTGCGCTATGGATGCAGAATATCGCTTGCGGTTAGATTTAGATCGCACTGGGCAGATAAGCTTTCAAATTGGAGCTCTGCTCCCTCTGAAAGAATCAGTCAGGATCTTTTGGGCTAGCGATATTCTTCCAGATCCTAGTCAGGCTAAGCTGTTTTCAGGCAATATTTTATTAAGGCACAAGGTAAGCACTCGAAATGTCTATGATCAAGCCTGGAAAATAGCCGAGGATCTTGGTGGATTCGATGCCCTCTTTGTTAACGAGCAGGGCTTTGTTACCGAAGGCGGTAGAAGTAGTGTTTTTATTAAGTCCGATGATCGCTGGCTGACACCTCCTGTTGATGCGGGCCTTCTACCCGGAGTGATGCGATCCATTATTTTGAATGATCCCGCATGGAATGCCCATGAAGCGAACCTTACTATTGATGAGATTCTGAATGCGAAAGAGATTATGCTTAGTAATGCATTACGCGGCCCTATTCCCGCTCATTTTTAGAAAGCTTGCATGAAGTTTTGCTCGAACTGCGCTGCACCGATTACTTTGAAGATTCCTGCGGATGACTCCAGGGAGCGTCATGTTTGCGAGTCTTGTGGAGTGGTTCACTACTTCAACCCACGCAATGTTGTTGGCTGCATCCCCGTCTATGAAAATCAGATACTGTTATGCCGGCGTGCGATAGCACCGCGACATGGTTATTGGACTTTACCGGCTGGATTCATGGAGCTTGGAGAAAGTACCAGTGTTGGTGCCGCTCGCGAGACCCAAGAAGAGGCTGGTGCGATTGTTGATATTGGTCCGCTCTACGCCCTACTGAATGTTCCCCATGTAGAACAAGTTCATCTCTTCTACTTAGCCAATATGCGTTCCCCGGAATTTCAGGCTGGTGAAGAAAGTTTAGAAGTTGCCTTATTTGATGAAAGTGATATTCCGTGGAGTGAGATTGCCTTTCCTACGGTAAAACAAACACTAGAGTGGTTTTTTGCCGATCGTGCTGCAGGCATTTTTGATGGTGACAATGAATTTAGCGTTCGAAGCCGGGACATTCTCCCATCGGAAAAGATTTAGGCTATTGAATACATGAGCAATATTAATTGGCTGGGAGCTCAGGATGAATTTCCAAACCCCATCCACTGCCAGGATCCCGATCCCACTGTCCCAGGCTTAATTGCGGTCAGCGAGCGTATTTATCCAGGCCAGCTAGCTCGCGCATACCAAACCGGAATATTTCCATGGTACTCAGATAACCAACCCGTCTTGTGGTGGTCTCCCGACCCCCGAATGGTATTGAAGCCTAAGGACTTTAAATGTCATGACTCACTGAAGAAAACCATTCGACATTTTCTATCAGATCCTCACAAAAAAATCTTGGTCGACCATGATTTTGGCGCTGTCGTTCGCTCCTGTGCAACAACCAGGAGAAAAGATCAGGATGGTACTTGGATCACCCATGAAATCATGGATGCTTATACCAATCTCTATGAGCATGGCAATGCCCATAGCATTGCAGTGATGGAGGGTGAGCGCCTTATAGGTGGCCTCTATTGCGTCGCTTTTGGTGGCATGGTCTTTGGAGAGTCTATGTTTAGCCATCAAACAGATGCCTCCAAGATTGCACTGGCTACCCTTGCTGGCTGGTGCAATCAAAATGAGGTGAAAATGATTGACTGTCAGCAAGAAACTGCGCACCTCGATTCTTTGGGTGCTGCACCAATTTCTAGGGATGAATTTTTAACGCATCTGCAAACCGCTCTAAAGCAAACTAATATAGAGATTCCCTGGAGATTTGATAAAGAAATTCTACGTCACTGGTTATGACTCAATTAAAAGAACTTCCGCTCACAGCGCTACAGTTTTATGCAACTGCACCTTATCCCTGTAGCTATCTTCCGGGCAAAACTGCTCGCTCACAAGTTGCAACCCCATCACATCTCATTCATGCTGATTTATATGGTGAGCTAGTCAATGCTGGATTTCGTCGAAGCGGTTTATATACTTATCGCCCCTACTGTGACGAATGCAATGCTTGTACTGCTACCCGCATTCCGGTAAGTCGCTTTGAGCCCAACCGAAGTCAGCGACGCTCCTGGAAAAAGCATGCAGGGCTAGATATTCGCGTCCTTAACCTAGGTTATCAAGAGGAGCACTACCAACTGTATCAACACTACCAAAATGAGCGACATGCCGATAGTGATCTTGATCAAGATAATCACGATCAATATATGCAGTTTTTATTACAAAGTCGGGTTAATTCCAGAGTAGTTGAATTTCGCGACGGGCCTCAGGATCCTTACCCAGGTCGCTTGCGTATGGTCAGCATGATTGATATCTTGGATCAAGGCATCTCTTCGGTCTATACCTTCTTTGATGCCAGCAATACTGCGGCTAGTTATGGAAACTTTAGCATTCTGTGGCAAATTCAGCAGGCTCTAGAGCTTAATCTTCCCTACGTCTATCTTGGTTACTACATTCAGAATAGTGAAAAGATGTCCTATAAGGCGAAGTTTCAGCCCATTGAGGGCTTGATGAATGACCACTGGCAACCCATCATTGGGCCATAATATCAACCCATGATCGATAGTTACCCCCTTCTTCGCCCCTGGCTGTTTTCCTTAGACGCTGAGCAAGCTCATAATCTCACGATGAGCAATTTAGACCGCGCTGAACGCTGGGGTCTACTAGGACTGCTCATTAAAAAGCCCTCCCCCGATCCGCGGACTGTGTGCGGCATCACTTTTCCAAACCCAGTTGGTCTGGCCGCTGGCTTAGATAAAGATGGCAAGCACATTGATGCACTTGGTGCCTTGGGTTTTGGTTTTTTAGAAATTGGTACCGTCACGCCAAAACCACAGCCCGGTAATCCAAAGCCACGCATGTTTCGCCTTCCAGCTGCACAGGGAATCATTAATCGCATGGGCTTTAATAATGATGGTGTAGATGCCTGTGTAGAGCGTGTACGCCGATCTGCTTACTGGCAAAACGGTGGCATCGTTGGGCTAAATATCGGAAAAAATGCAAGTACGCCTATTGAGGATGCTGCTAGTGACTACGTTAGTGCAATGGAAACAGTTTATAAAGTTGCTTCATACATCACCGTCAACATTTCTTCTCCCAATACTCAAAATTTACGCGCACTGCAAGGAGAGGATATGCTCCGATCTTTACTCAGTGCTTTGCATTTGGCGCGCGAAGCGCTCAGCGATCGGCATGGTGTTCGTAAGCCACTCTTTTTGAAGATCGCTCCAGATTTAGAGCAAAATGACATCAAGCTGATTGCAGATCTTTTAGTAGAGTTTGGTATTGATGCCATCATTGCCACCAACACCACGATAGCGCGTGATGGAGTTCAGGGACTAGAGTTTGGAGAAGAAACTGGTGGTCTATCAGGCTCTCCGGTACGACTTGCATCTACAAAGGTGATACAAAGTCTCAGAGACACTTTGGGTGATGCCATTCCCATCATTGGTGTCGGTGGCATCTTGTCTGGAAATGATGCCCAAGAGAAAGTGGCTGCTGGCGCCAGCTTAATTCAGCTCTATAGTGGCTTAATTTATCGAGGCCCTAAGCTCATTACCGAATGTGCCGCAGCCCTACATAAGCGCTGAAGATCTAAAAATTACGCCTACTACTTTGGCGTGAGATTTCATATTGTGCAATTTGAGCTGAAAATTCGCTACAATTGACACTATGACCACGAGCAAACCTGAAAAATTGCCAAAAGTACCTGGTGAGGCTGGAAAAACAGCTATTCAGGTGATTGAGCGCATGATGAACCTGCTCGATGCCCTTGCTAATCAAGAGGAATCTAGCAGTCTCAAGAACCTAGCAGAGCAAACAGATCTACACCCGTCTACAGCGCATCGTATCCTCAATGACTTGGTTGCTTGTCGCTTGGTAGAGCGCGGTGATGGTGGCACCTATCGGCTGGGCCTCAAATTACTAGAGCTCGGTAACTTGGTAAAAGCTCGCCTATCTGTTCGTGAGGCAGCACAAGTGCCTATGCGAGCTCTGCACAAGTTGACTGGCGAAACAATTAATCTTTCGGTGCGACAAGGAGATGAGATCGTCTACATAGATCGTGCCTACAGTGAGCGATCTGGAATGCAGGTGGTACGCGCGATTGGCGGCCGTGCCCCCCTCCATTTAACCTCTGTTGGCAAACTATTTTTAGCTAGCGATGACTCAAGCCAGATTCAAGCTTATGTCACACGTACTGGTCTGGCTGGTCACACCAAAAACAGCATTACAGAATTGGGAAAACTAGAGTCTGAACTTAATCAAGTGCGTCAATTAGGTCACGCGCATGACAACGAGGAATTAGAGTTGGGAGTGAGTTGCGTGGCAGCTCAGATCTTTGATGACAGCGGCAAATTAGTAGCAGGGCTCTCATTGAGCTCCCCTACCGATCGTATTCAGCCAGAATGGTTGCGCCTGTTACAAGATACCGCACTGCAGATTTCTAAAGGCATGGGCTACAAACCCAAGTTAGCAGACACACAAACGTGATCTGCAAAATTAGTACTGTGGCATCAATTACATTAAGCGTCGAATCGCCTGGGGCTCTCCAAATGGCATACGCTCATACCAATCCTTTACCCTAACAGCATCGGCAAAACGCGATTGTGTTCCTACCGAGTCTAAGAAAACCAGTAGCAGCGGCGTGTTATTAACACGGGCCTGCATAACTAAGCATTTACCCGCTGCATTAATAAATCCTGTTTTTTGTAGGCCAATATTCATATCGCCAGCTCGCACCAGGCGATTGGTATTTAAAAATTTCTGTGGACGCTTTGCGATCACCATCGTTAAATCAGGCCAAGTAGAAAACTCCCGAATCATCTTGTACTGGTAGGCAGCGCTCAACATTCGAGCTAGATCTTCAGCTGATGCTACGTTTTCGCTCATCAGGCCAGTAGGATCCGCAAAATAGGAATGGGTCATCCCGATATCTTTGGCTTTACGATTCATGGCATCTACAAAGGCTGGAATACCGCCCGGGTAATTTCTGCCAAGAGTATAGGCAGCACGATTCTCAGAAGACATCAGAGCCAGAAGAAGGGCTTCTTCTCGTGTTAATACAGTTCCACCAACAAGTCGCGAGCTACGATAGATATGAACGTCATCTGCATTGATCACCAGGGTGTCATCTAGCGGCAATTTAGAGTCCAGCACTACCATTGCCGTCATTAATTTAGTGATTGAAGCGATTGGCAAGCTGACCGCAGAATTTTTCTCGAAATAAACTTCCTTCGTGTCCTGATTCACCACCATGGCTACGCTAGACTTCAGGCTGAGATCATCATGCTGACCACGCAAACCTAAGGCAGTTGCAAATGAGGGTCTTGCCGCTTCCACAGGCTCACTAGTGCGCGTAACAGTAGTGCGAACCATTTTTGGTTTCTTGGAAGATTTTGCCACCTTCTTCGCCTCTGATTTAGCGGGGGCCTTTGCTACTGAAGACTTGATCGACTTCGCTGCTGGGGAATCAGTATTGGTTGCACTCGCCTGAAATGATGCGACGGTAGCAAATGACACTAAACCAACAGCGGCCATGAGCCAAAAACGATTCACACTCATCCCCAAACGCTTTCTAAAAACTTTTAACATACAGAATGATAATGAACTTTTTAATCTCCACAGCGCTTATTACGCGCACAGAGCGAAAAAATGCTTAGATTAGGTGCGCACTTATTCAGCAATCGTCGCCACAGTACTTGTTTGCCCTCGATTAACCAGAACTACACCTGTCATAGTGAGTAATAAGCCGCCTGCCATCATGATGGTAAATGGCTCATCAAATAAGAACCACGCCATCATAGCTGTAGTTGGGGGTGTTAGGTAAAGTAGGCTCGTTACTTTGGTTGCAGCACCCTTACGGATCATCATAAACAGCAAGCTGATTGATCCAATTGAGAGTGGAAAGATAGCCCATAGCAATGCACCAACAACAGAGGCATTCCAAACCATGACGCCAGACTCAAAGAAATACATGCATATAAAGCAAAGTACCGCTGATATACCAAACTGGATCGATGAGCCTGCGCGCAGATCAAATACAGGGCAGAATTTTTTTTGATAGAGCGTGCCAAATGTAATTGAAAGTAAGGCTGCAAAGGCAAGGACATAGCTCGAGAGAGGAATGTGAGCAAAACCAATTTTTTCAGCCACTACTAAAGCGACGCCAGCAAATCCGAATCCCAAGCCAATCCACTGCCGACCAGTCACTTTTTCTGATATCCATGCAGCAAACCAGGCAGTTAAGATTGGTTGTAGGCCTACGATAATGGCTACCAAGCCAGCGGTCATGCCAAGTCGAACTGCGAACCAGACGCCCAGGAGATAACCAAATTGAAGTAAGGCGCCTGCTACAGCAATATGTTTGAATTGAGCCCAACTCGGCCAAGTAATTCTCCAGACCATACTGAGACAGGCCATAGCGGCAAGCACGCCCGCAAAGCGCCAGAACAAAAAGGTAGCTGGCTCTACATAAGGCATGGCCAAACGCGCAATGACGAAGCCCGTGCTCCAAATCAGAACAAATAATGGGGCAATGAAGTTGTCATACTTTAAATTCATATGTGAGCGATTGGGGATAGGTAGATTCTTTTAAGCTGAATCATTGATTTTAGGCTTTTTTCTGCTCCCACCGCACAAGACCTGCTAAGCAATTTTTTTATATTGCGATGCACTATAAAGGGGGTAAGATGACAATTAGCCTGATTGACCGTGAAAAAGAAAACCATTCTGAGCAGGTATATATTGAGTTAATAAAAAGAGGTTGAAATGAACTTAACGCCAGAACAGATTGCAGCAGCACAAAAAGCCAATTTAGAAACTTTGAGTGGCCTCACTGATCAAGCACTTCATAGTATTGAGAAGTTGGTTGAACTGAATATGCACATCGCCAAGCAAAGCTTGAGTGAGAGCATGAGCAACTCAAAAAAAGCATTGGAAGTAAAGGACATCCAACAGCTTCTTGCCCATCAAGCAGAAGCCGTTCAGCCGATGGCGGAAAAAATCATGGCCTATAGCCGCCATCTTTATGAGTTAGCCCATGAAACTCAAGTTAGCTTTACTAAGTCCGCTGAAAAAGAATTCCAAGTCAATCAAAATAAGATAAATGACTTAGTTGAAGATTGGACCAAGAATATACCTGCAGGCCCCGATGCCGCCGTAAATACAATGAAACAAGCGATCGCATCTGCTGGTAATGTTTTTGAAAGTAGCCAAAAGGCTCTTTTGCACGCAGTAGAATTAGCCCAAACTAATCTCAGCAATGCCACTAGCACTGCTGAGAAAACTATCAAGAAAGCTGGCAGGTCTTCAAGTAAGACAGGCAAAAAGAAGTAAAGGATCTATTCCTAGTGCAATAGTTGCCTTAGTAAACCCCGATCTCGAGGCTTACTAATTTAATGCACCTTCTTTTTCACTGGGGGCAAATCAGTGCAGTGTCCAAGCGCAGCTTCCGCAGCTAGCCCAACAGACTCACCTAAGGTGGGATGTGGATGAATCGTTTTACCAATATCCACAGCATCAGCACCCATCTCAATAGCAAGACATACTTCGCCAATCAAGTCTCCGGCATGGGTACCCACAATGCCGCCACCAATAATGCGCTTGCTAGTAGCATCAAAAATCAGCTTCGTGAAACCTTCGTCACGACCATTGGCAATCGCCCTGCCACTAGCAGCCCATGGGAATAAACCTTTTTCATAGGCGATTCCCTGCGCCTTGCATTGCTCTTCTGTTAAACCAGTCCAAGCTACCTCTGGATCGGTATAAGCAACCGAAGGAATTTGCTTTGCATCAAAATAGGATTTCTCACCAGCAGCCACCTCAGCAGCGACGTGACCTTCGTGAACGGCCTTGTGGGCGAGCATCGGCTGACCAACAATGTCACCTATTGCAAAAATACTTTTTACATTGGTGCGCATTTGATTATCAACGGAGATAAAGCCACGTTCATCAACAATCACACCAGCAGCTGATGCATCAATCTTCCCTCCATTGGGCGTGCGCCCCACAGCAACTAGCACCAGATCATAAATCTGCGGCTCTACAGGGGCATTCTCACCCTCAAAGCTAACTTGTATGCCATCTGCTTTTACTTCTGCTTTAGCGGCTCGGGTCTTGAGCATGATATTTTCAAATCGACCAGCATTGAATTTCTCCCAAACCTTTGCTAGATCGCGATCAGCACCTGCCATGAGGCCATCCATCATTTCAGCAATGTCAATGCGCGAACCTAAGGTGCTATAGACCGTTGCCATCTCTAAACCAATAATGCCACCACCAATGACTAACATACGCTTTGGAATACTCTTGAGCAATAAAGCGCCAGTACTATCCACAATGCGAGGATCCTCAGGCAAGAACGGAAGTTTTACTGGCTGACTACCTGCCGCAATAATGGCTTTCTGAAAATGGATTATTTCTTTTTGACCGACTAGATCCTGGCCAGCACCCTGAGTAAGCTCCACCTCAACGTGATTGGCATCTAAGAAGCGGCCTAGCCCCCGCACAACCTTAACCTTACGCGCTTTAGCCATACCGGCTAAGCCACCAGTGAGTTTTGCAATCACAGAATCTTTATAACCCCGCAACTGATCAATTTCAATTTTTGGGGGGCCATAGCTAATGCCGTGCTTAGACATCGTTTTTACTTCATCCATCACTGCAGTGGTGTGAAGTAAAGCCTTGGAAGGAATACAGCCCACATTTAAGCAAACGCCACCTAGGGTTGAGTAACGCTCTACCAAAATAGTGTTCACTCCTAAATCCGCACTTCGGAATGCAGCGCTATAACCACCGGGGCCAGCACCTAATACAAGTACTTCGCACTCATGGTCTACCTTACCACTATATTGACCGGCAATTGGAGCGCCAATCTCAGGAGTAGCAACCGGTGGAGGGGTTGGAGTAGACGGCGTTATGACTACGGCTGGCGATGATGAAGCCCCTGCTTCTATCTCAGCAACGACACTACCTTTGCTGACTTTATCACCAGCCTTAACGGAAATACTCAGAATGGTTCCAGCAACATCAGCGGGAACTTCCATGGTCGCTTTGTCAGATTCTAAAACCAGTAGCGCCTGCTCCTTTTCGATCACATCGCCTACTTTAAAGAGTACCTCTATTACAGGCACATCTGAGTAATCGCCAATATCTGGAACAAGAATGATTTGCTTAGCCATATCTTCTCCTTACAGCGCTACGCGACGAAAGTCAGACATCAGCTGAGCGATATAGAGATTAAAGCGTGTTGCCAATGCACCATCAATCACGCGGTGATCGGCACTTAATGAGAGCGGACAAATAAGGCGCGGCACAAATTGCTTGCCATCCCAAACAGGTTTCATGGCAGCCTTACTTACACCCAGAATCGCTACCTCAGGTGCATTCACAATTGGTGAGAAGTAAGTACCCCCAATACCGCCCAAGGAAGAAATGGTGAAGCTAGCACCCTGCATTTGATCAGGTTTTAATTTACCGTCGCGCGCCAATGCGGCTAGCTCTGATGTTTCTCGGGCAAGCTCAAAAATACCTTTTTTATCCGCATCACGAATCACCGGCACAACCAATCCGTTTGGTGTATCGGCAGCAAAAGCAATATTAAAATATTTCTTCAGCACCAAATCATCGCCATCGATAGAACTATTAAACTCAGGATATTTCTTGAGGGCCGCTACAGCAGCCTTCATCAAGAAGGCGAGCATGGTAATTTTAATGCCCTGCTTTTCATTCTCTTTATTGGTCAGAACTCTAAATGCCTCTAGATCCGTAATATCTGCATCTTCGTGATAAGTTACCGCAGGAATCATTACCCAGTTACGGCCTAAGTTTGCCGCAGTCAGTTTCTTGATGCGATTTAATGGTTGACGCTCGGTCTCACCAAATTTGGAGAAATCAACCTTAGGCCAAGGAATCAAGTTTAGACCGCCCAAGCTTCCGCCAGATGCATTGGAACCGCTGCCCGCCCCGCCACTCATGGCAGCTTTTATGAAAGCTTGCACATCTTCTTGAGTAATTCTTCCTTTGGGGCCAGAGCCTTGAACCTGATGAACAGTTACGCCTAGCTCACGAGCAAACTTTCGTACCGAAGGGCTTGCGTGACTTGCTGTTGGGTCAAGTTCTACAGAAGTATTGCTCACAGGTGGTGGTGCTGGAGCACGCACAATTGGTGGCTCTACTTTAGGAGCTGCTGCTACTGCTGGCTCGGCTTTTGTTGCTGCAGGAGCGACCTGGGCTGAAGCCGGAGCCACTACCTCACCACTCTCTTCAAGGATCAAAACAATAGCACCTTCAGAAATAGAGTCGCCCACTTTGACTTTAACTTCTTTTACCAGGCCCGAGTGAGAGGATGGAACATCCATCGTTGCTTTATCTGACTCCAGCACAACAATGGACTGCTCTTTCTCAACACGATCACCCGCTTTTACTAAAACCTCAATGACGGGCACATCTTTGTAATCCCCAATATCCGGGACTTTGATATCAATTAATTGGCTCATATTGTCTGTCTCTTATCAAACCGTCATGGGATTTGGTTTAGTTGTATCGATTTCATATTTCTGAATCGCTTCAGCCAGTTTTTTACGATCAAGCTGACCTGCATCAACCAAGGAGCGTAATGCTGTCAACACAATCCAGCGACGATCCACTTCAAAGAAATTGCGTAATTTTTCACGGGTATCAGAGCGTCCAAAACCATCTGTACCCAATACCTCAAAGCGACGACCTAGATGTTGAATGGCCGGACGAATTTGTTCGGCAAATAAGCGCACATAGTCAGTTGCAGCGATAATTGGCCCAACAGTATCTTTAAGGCATTTCTCTACATGAGAAATCGCTGGTGTTGCTGCTGGATTGAGAAGATTACTACGATGAACCGCAGTCCAGTCACGACCTAGCTGGGTAAAACTTGGACAACCCCACAAATCAGAAGCAATGCCCCAATCTTTAGACAGGATTTCAGCAGCTTCGATTACTTCGCGGAAGATCGTGCCAGAACCCAAAAGTTGTACGCGTAATTTCGTATTAGCATCACCAACAGATTTGAGCTTATACATTCCCTTAATGATGTCTTGCTCAGCACCCTTTGGCATTGCTGGGTGAGCATAATTTTCATTCATTAAGGTAATGTAGTAATAAACATCCTCTTGGTCAGCAAGCATGCGACGCATACCATCCTGAATCACTACTGCTAGTTCAAAAGAGAATGAAGGATCGTAACTAATGCAATTCGGAATTGAGGCACTCCAAACCTGACTATGGCCATCTTCATGCTGAAGGCCTTCACCGTTCAGAGTTGTTCTACCGGCTGTACCGCCCAATAAGAACCCACGGCTACGCATATCACCAGCAGCCCAACAGAGGTCACCAATACGCTGGAAACCAAACATGGAGTAGAAGATATAAAACGGCAACATCGGTACACCATGAGTCGAGTATGAAGTTGCAGCGGCAATCCAATCGCACATACCGCCTGCTTCATTTATGCCTTCTTGCAAAATCTGACCGTGCTTATCCTCTTTATAGAACATCAATTGATCATGATCTTCGGGCGTATACAGCTGGCCTAATTGATTCCAAATACCTAACTGGCGGAACATGCCCTCCATACCAAAGGTACGTGACTCGTCTGGAACAATGGGAACTACTCGCTTTCCAAGGACCTTGTCACGCGTAATCATATTGAGGATGCGCACAAAAGCCATTGTTGTAGAGATCTCTCGACCCTCTGTAGTAGCCTCCAGTAATGCTGCAAAAACATCAAGCGCAGGGACCGGTAGACTCTCAGCTTTCATACGGCGCTGAGGTAAGTAACCACCCAATTCATGACGACGAGCCTTCATATATTCAAGCTCTGGGCTACCGTCAGCAAACTTCACCAAAGGCATTTCGTCTAGCTGCTCATTCTTAACGGGGATCTCAAAACGATCACGGAAGCGACGGACGTCATCCGCGTTCATTTTCTTCGCTTGATGTGCAATATTCATCGCCTCACCAGAGCCTCCCATCCCATAACCCTTAATGGTATGGGCCAAAATAACAGTAGGTTGATCTTTATGGTTTACAGCAGAATGAAAAGCTGCAAATACCTTGTGGGGATCGTGGCCACCACGATTGAGCTGCCATATCTCTTCATCACTCCAATCGCTCACCAAAGATTTCAGTTCAGGGGTATTAAATACAGTCTCACGAACATAGGCGCCATTCTTGGCCTTCATAGTTTGATACTGACCATCGACAATTTCGCCGAGACGTTGCATCAAAATCCCTTTTTTGTCGCGCGCGAATAAGGCATCCCAATGACCACCCCAAACCACCTTAATCACGTTCCAACCTGCACCTCGGAACTCACCCTCGAGCTCTTGAATAATCTTGCCGTTACCGCGAACGGGGCCATCCAGACGCTGCAAATTACAATTCACTACAAAGATCAGGTTGTCTAATTTTTCACGGCCAGCCATGCCGATTGCGCCAAGTGATTCTGGTTCATCCGTTTCACCATCACCCAAGAAAGCCCATACTTTACGACCTTCTGCTTTGATAAATCCGCGGTCCTGCATATAACGCATAAAACGCGCCTGATAAATCGCCATGATTGGACCTAGGCCCATAGACACCGTTGGGAATTGCCAAAAATCTGGCATCAACCAAGGATGCGGATAACTTGAAATACCTTTACCGCCAACTTCTTGACGAAAATTATTGAGTTGCTCATCTGATAAACGCCCCAACATATAAGCTCGGGAATAAATACCTGGAGCAGAATGCCCCTGAACAAATATCAGATCACCGCCATGGTCTGGCGATGGTGCATGCCAGAAATGATTAAAGCCAACATCGTACAAAGTAGCCGCGGACTGGAAGGATGAAATATGCCCTCCAACGTTAGTGTCCTTGTTGGCACGCAAGACCATCGCCATTGCATTCCAGCGCGTATATGAACGTATGCGATGCTCGATATTTTGGTCTCCAGGTAGACGCGCTTGCTGCTCTACTGGAATCGTATTGATATACGGGGTTTCTGCGTGAAATGGCTGACTGACGCCATTCACCCGCGCATGGGAAATTTGTTGATCAATGAGATAAGCCGCTCTTGCTGGACCCTCATTGCGAATAACGCCATCTAAGGCCTGCAACCACTCCTGGGTTTCAGTTGGATCCGCATCTTGCTTACCTGCGCTACCCAAAATTTGATCTGGAATTGCTGCCATAAACTGCCTCCATTTTTACTTCAATAATATTGATTCACTCTATAGGAAATATTTTAGGAAGGTCTGTGGGTGTAAACAAGTAATTTTTCACATAATGATAGTATTTCTCATTATGTGATATTTTGTTGCAACGCAAAGATCTAGAAAAGCCCTGGCACCAAAACCTTTTAAAGAAGCCAATAAGGCAAAATGTGTAAATTACATGAAAAAAATTGCATATTTAATCTGGCGACTAAAGCCTATTCAGTGGGTCCGTCGTATTCGGGGTTTTAAGCTTGTCTACACCCCATTAATAGCGATTGTGCTGTTCACCTTGGTAATGGGACTCATTTTAGGGACCCTACAGCTTCAGGAAAAAGGTCAGCAAGAAGCGGCGCTCTTTAGAGATCTCTCTTTTGCAAAACAGCGAATTCAATTACGTTTTACTAACAATACCGATGTTCTTCAATCAATTGGAAGAGACTATGCAAACACGGGAGAGTCTGCCAAATTAAAAGAAAACGTCATTATTCAGGCGGAAAATCTGCTGCAGAGCAATCATGAAATTGCTCAAATCCTCTGGATCAATGAGCTTGGTCAGCGACAGTGGAAAATCCCTCCAAACAATATAAAAACCGATTGGTTCAATCGGCCTGAAAACGCCGAGGTATTAAATCGAGAGTTAAAGCAAACCATTGAGTTAAGTGCCGCAACCAATAGACCAGCTTTTAGTCAGTTTATATCGTTAGTGGTTCCAAATGATGTGCTGATCTCTAAAGAAATTCGTAATGTGTTTTGGCAAGCGGTTCCCCAGAATTCCAGTAATGAAAATAAGGGGATGGTTGCAGTGTTGTACACAACCCAGGGGATATTAGAAATGATTCCCGGGGAACTAAAAAGTCAATACCGATTCACATTAATTACGGACAACGAAAGAGTCCTCGCAATTTCTTCTGACAAAAATACACCAAAGCGCGCATTTAGTAATCAGACCAGTCTTGATATCGGAGTACTCAGCCCGAATTTGAGTTTACGCATTGATACATATCCCCCCGCAACTAATCTTACTTTTAGAATGTTGATTGGTGTAGTGCTAGGACTATCTGCCTTTGTTATTTGGAGTCTGTGGTCAGTGCTAAAGCAAATGCAGGTTCGCCAAGAAGCCGAAGCAAATCTTCGTGTAGAAACCAATTTTCGTAGCGCCATGGAAAACTCAACTCCCGTGGGCATTCGGGCGCACGACATGAATAAAACGATTACCTATGTCAACCCCGCTTTTTGCGAGATGATAGGCTGGTCCGCCAAAGAGCTTGTTGGTCAAAGCCCTCCTTTTGCTTTCTGGCCTCCAGGGCAAATAGATGAACTTACTGAAAAAATGAATGGGGCGCTCGAGCTTGCCTTGACTCAGGAAAAGAAAATTGTCATAGAAGGTTCCATTCTTCATCGAAATGGCTCGATTATTCAAACGCGCACCTTTATTGCGCCTTTGATTAATGAAAAGAATCAGCAAACCGGCTGGATTACCTCTTTAATTGACATCTCTGAGCCAAAAAAGATTCGAGAAGAATTAGCAGCTTCACAAGAACGCTTCGTTACCGTGTTGGAAGGTCTAGATGCAGCGGTTTCAGCCGTATCCAATGAGACCAAGGAGCTACTGTTTGCCAATCGTTTTTATCGTGAACGTTTTGGTAATAGCGCTAAGGGTCATTTTGAATTAGCCGGTGGTAACAGGCCAAAGATTCTTAGCGAAGAATCCATCGATCCTAAAATCGCCAGCGTTCCTTCTATTTCTCTTTATCAGGAATCTGAATCGGAAGAAATTCAGTTGTTCGATGAGGCTACTGGAGTATCAAAATGGTATGAGGTTCGTAGACGTTATATTCCCTGGATAGATGGACATCTAGCTCAGCTCTTAATTGCAACGGATATTACGCTTCGGATTGAAGCGGATGATTTAGCTCGCCAACAAGAAGAGCGAATGCAATTTACTAGTCGTTTAACCACGATGGGGGAAATGGCCTCATCATTGGCCCACGAATTAAATCAACCGCTTGCTGCCATCTCTAACTACTGCATGGGTGTGGTGAAGCGCTTGCAAGGGCAACTAGACCCGAGTTTACAAAATGACATTCTTCCGGCATTAGAAAAAGCATCCAATCAAGCCCATAGGGCTGGCACTATTATTCAACGCATCAAGGGCTTTGTGAAGCGCAGTGAACCTCAACGTAAATCCTGCGATATTAGCGAAATTATTAATGACGCAGTTGGTTTGGTGGAGATAGAGGCACATCGCCATCGTCTTAGTATCAGCACTGCAATCGCTGAAAATCTACCTAAGGTTGACCTGGATCCAATCTTGATACTGCAGGTGCTAGTCAATCTTCTTAAGAATTCTCTGGATAGCTTAAGAGAGGATTACCCCCTTTCTTCCCGCTGGTCAGCCCCTCCGGTCCAGATTTCGGCAGATCTCGATTCCAGCACCTTCCCGGCGATGCTACGCATCCAAGTGACCGATAGTGGCAGCGGAATCGCAGAATCGGTCTTAGAGCGCATGTTTGAGCCCTTTTTTAGCACTAAAAGTGAGGGTATGGGCATGGGATTGAACATTTGCCGGTCCATCATTGAGTCTCACCAAGGTCGTCTTTGGGCAAAAAATCAGATGGATGCGGAACATACAAAACTATCTGGCTGCACCTTTACAATACTATTACCCCTGGAATCACCAGACTCCAAGGGCGATATTTAAACGAAGTAATTTTTTGATTTATCTGTGAGAGCGACCATGAATATCAGTGCCACTAACAAACCAAACCAAGCTGAAGTAGTTTATGTAGTAGATGACGACGAGGCAGTTCGCGATTCCCTCACTTGGCTTTTAGAAAGTAATGGCTACGTTGTTCGCTGCCACGCAAGTGCCGAACGATTCTTGCAGTCCCTACAAAGCACTGATAAATCCACAATCTCCTGCGCCATCTTAGATGTCCGAATGTCAGGGATGTCTGGCCTTGAATTACAAGAACGTCTGATTATTGAAAATCCACCAATGCCTGTAGCTTTTATCACTGGACATGGCGATGTCTCGATGGCAGTCTCCACGATGAAGCGTGGTGCAGTTGATTTCATTGAAAAGCCATTCAAAGAAAATGATCTCTGTGGTTTAGTTGATCGCATGCTCGCAAAAGCACGCATTGATTACTTACAATCTAATCAACGTAAAATTACTCAAAGCCTCCTAAGTAAGTTGACGGGTCGCGAGCGTCAAGTCTTGGAGCGCATTGTGGCTGGTCGCTTAAATAAACAGATCGCAGATGATCTGGATATCTCCATCAAAACAGTGGAGGCGCACCGGGCTAATATCATGGAAAAGCTCAACGTAAATACTGTTGCTGACCTTCTCCGCTTAGCCCTCTCAGATCCGCAACCCAATTAATCGCCTATTAAACGCTTATGCCTGCACAGTTACTCGATGGTGTTAACTTATCAAAAAAAATTCGCGCTGAAATCGCTGCGCGCGGAGCAATTGTTACTGCCAAAGGTGTCAGACCCGGATTAGCCGTGATTGTGGTTGGCGAAAATCCTGCTAGCCAAGTCTATGTCAGAAATAAAGTGAAAGCCTGTGAAGATGTGGGCTTTCATTCTGTCCTTGAGCGTTACTCCGCAGAGCTTGGTGAGGAAGAATTGCTTGCCCGTATTGCGATGCTCAATGCTGATCCCGCAATACATGGAATCCTAGTTCAACTACCCCTTCCTGAGCATATTGCTGCCGAGCGTGTACTTGAAGCCATTTCTCCAGAAAAGGATGTGGATGGCTTTCATGTGGCTAATGCTGGCGCCTTGATGGTAGGTCAACCAGAATTCAAGCCGTGTACTCCTTATGGGTGCATGAAGATACTAGAAAGCATTGATTACCCGATTCGCGGTGCTCGCGCAGTGATTGTTGGAGCCTCCAATATTGTTGGCAAACCGATGGCAATGCTACTGCTTCAGGCTGGCGCCACTGTCACCATCTGTAATAGCAAGACCCGAGACTTGGCGCACCACACAAAGGATGCGGATATTTTAGTAGTTGCTACAGGTAAGCCAAAAATGATTACTGGTGATATGGTCAGAAATGGCGCAGTAGTGATTGATGTTGGTATTAATCGCCTGCCTGACGGTAAGCTGTGCGGTGATGTCGACTTTGATACGGCAAAATATATTGCCGGGTGGATTACCCCTGTTCCAGGTGGCGTGGGCCCCATGACCATCACCATGCTGCTTATGAATACATTAGAGGCTGCAGAAAAGGCAGCAAAAATTTAAGGAAATTACTGGGACTTTTGGCATAAATACTCCCAGTCCATTAAGCTAGAGGGATGACTAAATCCACACCTCTCATGCCTTCTGCTGAACTTCAAAAAAATCCATTAATTTCTTTTGGTAGAGACATTGCATCCTACTCAGAAATAAAGCCAAGTGATATTGCTCCCGCAATTGAATATCTATTAGAGCAAGCGCAACATGCGGTAGATCATGCAGTTGATCCAGCCACTCCTGCAAGCTGGAATGATTTAGTTGAAGCCCTTGAGGATGCAACCGAATCCTTGGGTAGATCGTGGGGAGTGATCTCCCATCTCAATAGCGTTGCAGACACTCCTGAACTACGCACAGCCTATGGCGATATGATCCCAAAAGTGACCGCCTTCTTCTCGGCCTTAAGTCAAAATCTTGCGCTTTACGAAAAATTCAAAAGGCTTAGTCAAAGTAGTGAATTTGCTAAATTAAATTTTGCTCAGAAAAAAGTGATTGAGAATTCCCTCAGGGATTTTCGTCTAGGCGGAGCCGAACTTGCAGATGCTCAAAAACCCCGATTTGCAGCAATTCAGGATGAGCAGGCTTTGTTAGGCAAATCCTTTTCTGATCATGTATTGGATGCAACAGACGGATTTGTTCATATAGTCCACGATATTTCTGAGCTAGCGGGACTTCCCGAAGATGCTATTGCTGCAGCCGCTGATCTTGCAATGCAAAAGAATCTTCAGGGCTGGGCATTTACCTTGCACTTCCCCTCCTACTATCCTGTAATGCAATATGCAAAAAATCGTAAGCTACGACGTCTAATGTACGAAGCTTATGTCACGCGTTCGTCAGAGTCAGCACCGCAATACTCCAATGGCAAACTAGACTGGGACAATACCCAAAACATGCTAGACCAACTGCGTCTGCGGGATGAAGAGGCTCGTATGTTGGGATTTTCTAATTATGCTGATTTGAGCCTGGCACCTAAGATGGCTAATACTGTAGATGAGGTCGATCTCTTTCTGACAAACTTTGCTAGCAAAGCAAAACCATTTGCCCAAAAGGATTGGCAAGAACTTTGTGAGTTTGCTCAATCTGATCTCGGGCTAATTCATCAATCTACTGAGGGGCTTGAGCCTTGGGATATCCCTTTTGCCTCCGAGCAACTAAAGCAAACACGTTATTCATTCTCCGAAAATGAACTCAAGCAATACTTCCCTTTAGCAAAAGTATTAGAAGGCTTATTTGAAGTAATTCAGTCACTATTTAATGTCAATATAGAAGCTTCCGACTTGCCTACTTGGCATGTTGATGTGAAATCCTTTGCCGTCAAAGATCTTAATGGGAAGATACGGGCTTACTTCTATTTAGACCCCTATGCTCGTCCTGGAAAGCGTGGCGGCGCCTGGATGGATGACGCCCGTGGCCGGAGAGAGCTTCCCAATGGAGAAATCCAGATACCCGTCGCCTATTTAGTATGCAACTTTGCGGCGCCAGTAACCGTGGATGGTGTATTGCGCCAGCCCACCATTACTCATGATGATGTCATCACCCTCTTCCACGAGAGCGGCCATGGCTTGCATCACCTATTAACTCAAGTAAGCGCCTTAGGCGTCTCGGGCATTAATGGGGTCGAATGGGATGCCGTGGAATTACCTAGTCAATTTATGGAGAACTTCTGCTGGGAATGGGAAGTACTCGAGAAAATGACAGCCCATGCAGAAACTGGTAAGCCATTACCAAGGGCCTTATTTGAAAAAATGCTGGCTGCCAAAAACTTCCAAAATGGCTTAGCCACTCTTCGTCAAATCGTCATGTCATTAACAGATTGGCGCCTACATTCAAGCTTCGATGCAAGCAGGGCAAAAAATCATGCCGTACTCGATGTTTCAAGAAGTATTGCCGAGGAATACAACATCATTCCGCAGCCTCAGATTTCTCGTTGGATTAATTCATTTAGCCATATTTTTGCCGGTGGCTATGCCGCTGGCTACTATAGCTATAAGTGGGCTGAGGTACTCTCTGCTGATGCTTACTCCGCCTTTGAAGAAGCAGCAAAGCTGACTGGAAGCGTGCTTGATCCCAAAACTGGAATGCGTTATAGAAAGGAAATTCTGGAGGTGGGCGGCAGTCGCGCTGCTGCTGAATCTTTTAAAGCATTTAGGGGGCGAGAGCCGAGCATTGATGCGCTATTACGTCATGGCGGCTTAGCTTAATCTGACCATTCACGGTTAGAGTGCTAGCTTTCGCAGCAAGGATAATATTTTTCCTAAATACATTGGAGCACTATCAAATCTTTTGCCAAAGTAACTTCATGATGCGTAGCTTTTCTGCTTCCGGGTCTACCATTTTGCGAATGAGCTCCGAAAATTGAGGGAAGGCTTCTGTAAACTCCTCAACATTAAATAACTTCATTGACCACTTAGGGAAGCGTCTTTCTTCTATTTCGACGATCCCCAGCAATTCAATGTTGTGATGTCTTGTATCGTTCTTAATTCTGCCCCATACTTCTTCGACCTCACCCCTAGGTCCCTCAAGGATTTGGCCAAAATAGCCTTGATCAAAAAAGAGAATACCTGTAATTTCGTGCGACTCATTCGAGGCTACTGAAATTTTCACTATTTCTGTCAGACCCCAAATGTTAATACCATCTGAGGCCTCACTGAGGTACTTTAACTCGACCAAATCTGATTTATTCATCATAGAAACCCAAAAGATTAAACAAAGTCTGCCTAAATTTAAGCGCAGAGTGGATTTAGAGCGATATTGCCATGACCCCAAAGCACTTCCGTGTTAGATAGCGTACATATAGATATGTAGACATGCATAGTCTTCAGTTAACTAATAATTCAGTATTAGTCGATTGATCCATAAAATTGATTTATCTCAAAAATAAATATGAGAAAGACTCTATAAAGTAATTGTGAGAAACGATATACAGCTCGAGTAATAGAGGGCTAGTAAGTCGATAGCTCCGTATATGTTTGATAGGTATGTCTATTTAACTGGGACGTCATTATGAAACTACGCATCACACATGGGACCTTATCACGTCGGCATGGAAGAGACGGTAAAGATGTTGGTTTCATGGTGCTCTTTCCCGGAGAGTACCCGGGGTCTATTAGCGATTCTGGAGAATTAGAGATCAAGATCAGTGAAGATCGCCGCACCTATCTTTCATTGCACAAGATGGAAGAAAAAATAATACAAGGTGAACTTGTAGTAATCGAAGCATAGCCGCCATTGATCTTGATAGCTAGTTACTAATAAATAATCAATTAACCAGGGAAAATAATATGAGAATGCATGAGACTGTAGATAGTTCATCAAATTCATTAAGCGCTATGAATTTTATTAATCGGGAATTTGTAAGCAATCAAAAAGCTTTAAGCCCCTTAAAAGATCAAAACCGTCTATTTAAAGCAATGTCTGATACAGATTGGCAGAGAATCCTTCCATACATTGAAGCAGTAGACTTGCCGGTTGAAATGATTCTATCTACATCAAATATGAAACGAAGTCATGTTTACTTCCCAAGTACCGCTGTTGTTTCCATTTTGCATGAGTTGAAAGAAGGCGCCTCAACTGAAGTCGCCGTTATAGGTAATGAGGGGCTTGTTGGGGTTTGCATCTTTATGGATAGTGAATCTAGCTCCAGCGTTGCCATGGTCAAAATAGCAGGGTCAGGCTATCGGATTAAATCAAGCATTATTTTAGAGGTGTTTAATCAATCAAGATCACTGCAGAATTTAATACTACATTTCACCCAAGCACTCATTACTCAAATCACTCAAACAGCGGTATGCAACCGTCATCATTTAATAGATCAGCAACTTAGTCGCATATTGTTGTCAAGTCTAGATCGTCTACAAGGCAATGAAATCAGACTCACCCAGGAAATGATTGCTCTTCTATTAGGAGTTCGAAGGGAGGGAGTCACCGGTGCCGCCCTAAAACTCCAAGCCAGTCACTTAATTAAGTATGCGAGAGGACATATCACTGTTGTAGATAGAACTGGTCTTGAACATCAATCCTGCGAATGTTATCAAGTTGTTAAAAAAGAATATGCTCGACTATTGACAGCAAGAATGACTACTTAGTTAATGAGTAGCAAAACAGGGAATTCATATGTTAGTTACTATTGCTGTCGTCATGCTGGTTCTTTGGATGCTGGGCTTGGTGTCATCAAATACTCTAGGCGGATTTATCCATATATTATTGGTCATTGCCGTTGTCATGATCCTCGTAAGAGTAATTCAAGGAAATTGAATTAAGTCGAATGAGGCCTCCTCATTATGGCGATCTCTGATGGCCGTTATTACCCGGTAATATGCGAACTCTACGGAGAGATTATTAGTACACTACAAATTAAATTCACCTAATTTTTTCTAATTTCTGCGATCACTGGCGCATGATCCGAGGGTTGCTCCCAGGTGCGGGGCTCCTTATCAATCCCACTTGCCATGCATTTATCTTTAAGAGCCTCACTTAATAGGATGTGATCGATACGCATACCTGCATTGCGTCTAAAGCCCATCATGCGGTAGTCCCACCAACTAAATGATTTTGGTGCTTGCTCAAACATTCGGAAGGAGTCTGTGAAGCCCAGCGCTACCAATTGCTGGAAGGCTTTGCGCTCTTCTGGAGAGACTAAGTTTTGACCGATCCATTTTGATGGGTCATAAACATCAATATCTTCTGGAGCAATATTAAAGTCACCCAATAGGGCTAAGCGACTATTTTGACTTAATTCCTCTTTTAACCAATTTTCTAGTGCTTCAAGCCATCTTAGTTTATAAGCAAACTTATCACTCTCTGGTGACTGTCCATTCGGAAAGTAGGCTGAGACTAGTCTAATGGGCTGCATTCCTGCAAAAGGAATGGTTGCAGCTAGGATACGTTGTTGCTCGTCATCATTGCCTGGGATATTTCTGATGGATTTTAAAAAGGTAGTACTTGCATCAGATGCAATTGGGGCTAAAGCTGCCTGACGCACAATAATGGCAACGCCGTTATAAGTCTTTTGTCCAGCAGCAAGACTAATATAGCCAGCCTCTTGTAAATCACTATGCGGATATTTATCGTCCGTTAGTTTTAGCTCTTGAAGACATAAAGCGTCAATTGGCTTCTTTGCTCTTTCCTGATCCTGAAGCCATTTCAGGACCTGGGGTAATCGCACCTTTAGTGAATTGACATTCCACGCAGCTATCCGAACCACCGACTCAGTCATCTAGCCCCAACTCCTGTAACTTACGAGTAATTGTATTGCGGCCGATACCTAATCTCTGAGCCGCTTCTACGCGTCTACCACGCGTCACTTCTAGAGCAGCTTTTAAAACAGCTTTTTCAAACTTAGCGCATAGAACATCATAGACCTCTGCATCGCCATCCTGAAGCATTTTGGCTGCTAAGCGCCCTAAACCCGCCTCCCAATCAACCGCCCCGCCTCGAGCAGCAACTGGGTTAGATGCACTCAATTCTCCTTCTGGCGCGATAGGCTGATCGCTAGTTTGCGCCAATATATCAGCCGGTAAGTCACCACTGCCAATCACATTGGATGGGGTCATTACGGTTAGCCAATGGCAAAGGTTCTCTAATTGACGAACATTACCTTGAAACGGCATTACGCTAATTTCCTTTAAAACTTCATCAGAAAGTTTTTTGGCTTCAACACCCAAAGACTTTGCACAGGACAACATGAAATGACGAGCTAATACAGGGATGTCTTCTGCGCGTTCTCGCAAGGCGGGCATACGCAAACGAATGACATTTAAACGGTGTAAAAGGTCCTCACGGAAAGCGCCAGTAGCAACGCGCGCCTCGAGATTTTGGTGAGTCGACGCAATGATGCGCACATTTGCCTTAATTGGATCTTGACCGCCAACGCGATAAAAATGTCCATCGGTTAATGCACGTAGTAAGCGAGTCTGTAAATCAAAAGGGATATCGCCAATTTCATCCAAAAATAAAGTGCCCCCATCTGCTTGCTCAAAGCGTCCGCGACGCAGAGTCAAGGCTCCAGGAAAGGCGCCGCGTTCATGACCAAATAGCTCAGATTCCAATAAGTCCTTAGGGACTGCCGCAGTACTAAATGCGACAAATGGGCCTTTAGCTCGAGGGCTATGCTTATGCAAAGCCTGAGCCACCAACTCTTTACCAGTTCCAGATTCACCGGTAATTAATACTGTTGAATGGGACTGGGCAAGACGACCAATTGCTCTAAAAACCTCTTGCATTGCTGGAGCTTGGCCAATAATTTCAGTTGAATCTTGCCTCCAACCATTCATTTCTTTACTACCCGATTGATTGCGCTCACTTTGCTCCATCGCACGACGAATCAACTCTAGAGCTTTATCAATATCAAATGGTTTAGTAAGGTATTCAAATGCACCGCCCTGTAAAGACGATACCGCTGAATCCAAATCAGAGTATGCGGTCATAATGATGACAGGAAGCATTGGATTTGTTTCTTTTACATTTTGCAAAAGATCCAAACCATTGCCACGCGGCATGCGAATATCTGAGATTAATACCTGCGGAGTCTCTTTATCCAAGGCATTCAGTACGTCATTCGGATTGGAGAAGCTTTTGTGGGGAATATTCTCACGCGTAAGGGCTTTTTCTAGCACCCAACGAATTGATTGATCATCGTCAACGATCCAAACGGGTTTCATAATGATTTCTCCTGCCTACGGTAAGGAATTTGAATTTGGAAATCTGTCCGTCCAGGGCGGCTGTCACAAGCGATAAAACCCTGATGCTGCTGCACAAAGGTTTGAGCTAAAGTAAGACCAAGGCCACTACCCCCATCTCTACCAGAGACCAGCGGAAAGAAAATGCGCTCACGAATATCCTCTGGAATACCAGGTCCGTTATCAATTACGTGTAAATCCATGGCCATCTTGTAGCGTTGCTTAGAGATAGTCACGGAGCGCGCCACTCTAGTCCTCAATTCAATTTGGGCCGTACCTTGAGCAATTTCTTCTGAAAGCGCCTGAGCAGCATTATGAGCAATATTCAAGACTGCTTGTATTAACTGTTCTCGATCACCAAGCAACTCCGGAAGACTGGTGTCATAGTTACGAATGATCCGCAAGCCTTTGGGAAACTCTGCGAGCACTAAACTCCGAACACGCTCAAGGGCCTCATGAACGTTAAACGATTCCATTGCATGTGCTTTACGGTGTGGCGCTAACAATCGATCCACTAGATCCTGTAGACGATCGGACTCCTTAATGATGACTTGGGTGTACTCGCGTAAGCCTTTTTCTGGAAGCTCAAACTCGAGTAATTGAGCTGCACCCCGAATACCCCCCAAAGGATTTTTAATTTCATGCGCTAAGTTACGCATTAACTGTTTATTTGCTTCAACTTGTTGCGTTACACGTTCATCACGCTCACTACGCAACTGCTGATCAATTGGAAACCACTCCATCATAATGAGTGCGGGATCCTCCAGACTTGCAACCACCACGTGCGCAGGAATCGAATCTTGATGAATACTTCCAGGCAAGGAGTGCAACACCATTTCTTGGCGCTGTGCAGATACATGTCCCGCCTTGATCTCTTCAATCATATGCTTGATCGACTGATTATCACCAAACAAGTTGCGTAGAGACTGCCCCTCAAGAGACTTACGAGAAAGGTCCAATGCCGACTCTGCAGCCGGGTTTACATAAACCAATTGCTGGTTCTCCGCCTCAAATACCACGATGGCATTAGGCATTTGGTCAAGCAATGTCGGAAAAAAAGGGGCAGCCGAAGCCGCCCCTTTTAACGAATTGCGCAAGAGACCTGCGCTCAACTCTTATCCTTCGCTTACAGAGAGTAGTACATATCAAATTCGATAGGATGAGTTGTCATACGGAAACGTGTGACATCTTCCATCTTCAATGAGATGTATGCATCAAGCATAGAGTCTGTAAAGACACCGCCGCGAGTCAAGAACTCACGATCTTTGTTCAAGGCATCTAATGCCTCTTCTAAGCTCGCACAAACGGTTGGGATCTTTGCATCTTCTTCTGGTGGCAAGTCATACAAGTTCTTGTTAGCAGCTTCACCTGGATGAATCTTATTTTGTACACCATCTAAACCAGCCATCATCAATGCAGAGAAGCAGAGGTATGGATTAGCCAATGGATCAGGGAAGCGAGTCTCAATTCGACGGCCTTTAGGGCTAGAAACGTGTGGAATACGAATCGAGGCAGAACGGTTACGTGCAGAGTAAGCCAACTTCACCGGAGCCTCAAAGCCTGGAACCAAACGCTTGTATGAGTTAGTGCCTGGATTGGTGATCGCATTTAATGCCTTAGCGTGCTTGATGATGCCGCCAATGTAGAACAATGCAAACTCAGATAAACCTGCATAGCCGTTACCCGCAAATAAGTTCTCGCCGTTTTTCCAGATAGATTGGTGAACGTGCATACCAGAACCGTTATCGCCAACGATTGGCTTTGGCATAAATGTTGCTGTCTTGCCATAAGCGTGCGCTACGTTTTGAACAACATATTTCTGCCAGATAGTCCAGTCAGCACGCTGAACCAATGTGCTGAACTTAGTACCTAATTCGTTTTGGCCTTGACCAGCAACTTCATGGTGATGAACTTCGACAGGAATACCTAAGGACTCAAGAATTAAACACATTTCAGAACGCATATCCTGAAAGGTATCTACTGGGGAAACTGGGAAGTAGCCGCCTTTTTTACCTGGACGATGGCCAGTATTGCCGCCTTCGATTTCAGCAGCTGAAGACCATGGAGCCTCTTCAGACTCGACCTTAACAAAGCAACCCTGCATATCAGCACCCCAACGGACGCCGTCAAAAATAAAGAATTCTGGCTCTGGACCAAAATAAGCAGTATCACCCAAGCCAGTGCTCTTCAGATATGACTCTGCACGTTTAGCAATGGAGCGTGGGTCACGATCGTAGCCCTTGCCATCAGATGGTTCGATCACATCACATGTGATAACCAATGTTGGCTCTTCATAAAAAGGGTCGATGTAGCAAGCTGTTGGGTCTGGCATCAACAACATGTCGGATGCTTCAATACCCTTCCAACCAGCAATAGATGAGCCGTCAAACGCGTGACCACTCTCAAACTTGTCTTCGTCAAAATGGGAAATGGGTACCGTTGTATGCTGCTCTTTACCCTTTGTATCAACAAAGCGGAAATCAACAAAAGTACATTCTTTCTCTTTAACCAACTTCATCACATCAGCGACGGTCTTCGTCATGCAAATCTCCTCTATTAACTTAATTCGGAATACAAACTTAAGGTGTACACCCTTGTTCATTCCAGGCATTAAATATGCCTATGGGATGTATCTAATTTACTGAAGCAAACAAACGGGAATAGCTATTATTGCACTATTTAAGTGCTGAAATAAGGCTTAAAAGGCTAAAATTTGCCATATTTGCACCAAAATAGTGCTTATTAGACTTAAGATATATCGTGAATTACATAGCCTAAGGCTTCAGTGCCAGTTCGAAGCGCAATCCAAGCACTCTCTAGTAAATTTGCATTACCCTTAATTCCTAGCTCAATGTGGCGATCTACATATACACCGCCCTTGGATGGGTCCCCAACTGAGGGCAAGCTGAAAACCTTTACCCCTGGAAAAGCGGCTTCAATGCGCTCCATCAAGGGTGTTAAGTTTGACTCGATCCCTTTTGGCACAATGAAACTCCGCTCCGCCCAGTTCTCGCGATGAAATAGGTTTTTATAGTGCGTGTCCAAGCACCAAGCCATCATAGGAGCAGCCATCACCGGAAAGCCAGGAACGAAATAATGCTCCCGAATACAAAATCCCGGAATCTGGTTGTAAGGATTAGGGATAATGTCGCTACCAATGGGGAACTCACCCATCTTAAAGCGATGTTGATTCTCTGGAGTGCTGAGATCAGCCTTTCGGGGATCACCTTCTGCTGTCGCCTGAATACGCCCTGTTATTAATGCTTTTGCGGTTTGGTGTAACTCTGTTTTAGTGCCCAGCGCTAAAGCAGCGCACTGCCTAGTATGGTCATCCGGAGTCGCTCCAATACCGCCAGTACTGAAAACCACATCACCACTCGCAAAACTATCCCGCAGGGTCGCGGTGATTTGCTCAGGATCATCAGCAACATACTTAGCCCAAGATAGACTTAAGCCACGCTCATTCAGCAGCTCAATGAGGGTACTCAGATGCTTGTCTTGACGGCGACCAGATAAAATCTCATCGCCAATCACAATCAATCCAAAACGGCGTGACTCCCCATCGGGCAGATTAACAGCAGGCTTATTTAATTCATCAACCATAGTTCGGAAGCTCCATATCAATTACACGTACATCGGTATTTAAAGATTGATCCAATTCAATTCTGCGCAACTCTTTTAATGCAGCAAGTAAATAGTGTGCAAACCAGAGCGCAGCAAACACAAAGATTAGAGAATAAACCCAGAGCGCAACAAAGCTAACAATCGGAAATAAGACTAGCGCCAAGGCTGAAGTCGCCCAAAAAAATGTGGGTACAGCGCCGAGCATGCCAGAAGCAATACCCATGGCCAGCAGAGGCCAGCGGTGTTGATGCAAGAGCGTATCCCTTTCTTGAGGGCTGGCATGTTGTGCAAGTACGTCATAAGACATCAGGCGCATAGTTAACCAACCCCAGAGTAATGGCGGTAATACTGCAACCAAAGGCGGTACCCACCACACCGGCAAAGTCAACATCACTAATGCCAAGCAAATGAATGCCGACCACATAGTGTAAATCAAGCTACCCAATAGACCTCCACCCTTTTTCTTCTCCATGTCCTTATAAGCATGTTGACGAGCAACTATTTTTATAATTGCTGGCACGGTGGTGATTGCAATAAAAACCAGCAAGCTAATCGAGATTAGAGGGATCATTAGCATGACAAAAAAGAGCGGCGCAATCCATGCTCGGACATTTTCAAATCCTGCCCAAATTAAACCATCCTGAATCCAGTTCGTAAAAATCGAAGTCGTCAAAAAATTACTGAGCATTGCTAGCGCAGGGGTCCAAGTAAGCCAAATCAAGCAGCCCCATAAAATAGACACCATCAGAAATGGTCTTAAGCTCAACCATAGCATTTTGGGATGCATAGCACCAACCAAAGCTAAGCCAAACGACTTAAATACTCGTTGCATACTATCCATATATTCCTATCATCATCCGAACATGCATAGAGCGTAATTAATGCCGCGGGAACAGTTCACGAGCAGCATGTTTTAAAGTCTGCCACTGCTGTTGCAAAATATGGGGTGAGAGCAAGACATCCCTCACGCCGGTTGGGTGAACTTGCTTTGAAAAGATCGCCGTATTCAATAGCATATCCCACCAGGGAAATAAGACCCCAAAATTACATCCCCCCAGAACACCAGGCTTTCCTTGAGCTTCATGTCCATAACCAACTGCATGATGCATGCGATGAAACATTGGTGAAACCAAAAAATATCGCCCTATTCCGAGATCGACTTTAATATTGGCATGTTGCCAGCTTTGGATGAGCTGGCTCAAAACCACTAATACGATAAATTGACCAGGAGATACACCGAACAATAGGGCAAAGAAAGCAAACACCAAAGCATGCATGATGTCGTCCAGAATGTGATTGCGATCATCAGACCAAGCAGTCATCTGCGTTTGGCTGTGATGGAGGGCATGCAGTTGCCACCACCAGTTAGAAGTGTGCGAAGCTCGATGGTAAAGGTACTCTACAAAGTCTAGTAACACTAAGTAGATACAAAAACTCATCAAGGGAATAGCAGTAATCGGCGGATACCAAGACTCCACATTGAATCTGCCGAAACGAAAATCATGCAATACCGAATCGATCTCAAAGAAGAAACCTGATAAGGTGATAAATATCAAGCCATGAAAAATACCCAATCGATGAAAGAGCGTGTAAAGGACATCTGCTTTGGTGGTATTGGCAAATCGCTCCTGAATCTCTGCAGGGGCAAGTCTTTCCCAGGTCCGCAAGACAAATAGGATTAGCAAAATTTGAATACAACCAAATAGAAACCAATCCATTCCATCATAGACATCCTCCGCCATTGACATTAAATTAGACTGATACAGAATAGGGGTTGCAATATTAGCGAATAGAAATTCCTGAAGGCGTGAATAAGCTTCAGAAATTTGAGTGAGTAAATTAGACTCCATCTTCTTATTTTGGCTTATTTATCGACTTTTGGCAGAGTCGCAAAACAAAAGCCACGATTTTTAAGTCTCATAATGAGTTGCTCTAACACTGCGGGCGCCCAGGGATCCTTTCTGGACCAGATTCCCAGGTGAGCCATCGCAATATCACCATCCTTTAAATTGATGCTCGCTTTATCTAATAGCGCCTGGTTGGGGTGAGTTTGAGGGCTAAGCTCATCGCCGAGGAATCCAGCGGGGCTCCAGCCAATATGTTGATAACCGCACTGTGTTCCCATGCCGATGGAACGGGGTGATGTCTTACCACCAGGAGCACGCCAAATTTTCTCAAGACTTGCACCCGTTAATTCTTTAAACCGATCATCTACTCTTCTAATTTCTCGGCAATAACTTGCTTCGTTATATAGAATCGTGACTCCTGCCTTAAGACCAAATTGTGGCTTGGCATAGATGTCTGCGCTAGGGCCATCTTTTATAAAGTACACGTGATCAAAGGTATGGCTGCCGAAATGATGACCTTCACGTACACGATCTTGCCAATAGGATTTCCAGGAATCATCCAAAGCAAAGTCGCCACGATTAGTCTTTTCGTTCGAAAGAAAAAATGTTGCTTTAATTTTTTGACGACTTAAGATTTCGGCAACAGTTTCTGCCACCGACATATTGCCGGTATCAAAAGTGAGATAAACCGTTTTTTTACACTGCCCCTCTTGGGCAAAACTCAGTGACGAACTTGATGCTAGTAAAAGTAAAGTGGCTAGCCTTGCAAGAATGTCCTTGGAATACATCTACTGAAATTATTCCCAGCTTGCACGTGGGGTAAAGAACACGCCGTGCGGAGATTTACCAACCGGAATTACGGTGACCAACTTCATTGAAGGAATATCAATCACGCCGACTTTTTTAGAGAAGCGAAGGGTCACCCACAGAGTCTTGCCGTCAGGCGTGATTTCCATATCATCAGGGCCTGCAGGCAATCCAGTAATATCCCCAAGCTTTTCTAGGGTCTGCATATTAATCAGGCTAATGGTTGATGCAATTCGATTACTCAAGAAGACGTGTTTCTTATCACCCAGTGGGCGAAAGTTATGGGCACCCTTGCCTGTAGTAATTCGCTTTACTTCTTTGCGATTTTTCCAGTCAATCACCTGAACATAGTCTTCGCCTGTAATACCAATCAATAGATATTGATCTCCTGGGGTCATCCACAAGCCAGCGGGCACCTTACCTGTAGGTATTTTCCATGTAACAGTCTGGGTATCCAAATCAATTGCAGCTAGTTCATTTGAATCCTGCAAAGTGATAAAAGCGGTTTTACTATCCGCCGTGAATGCCACATGGCTTGGCGTCTTACCTAGCTTAATAGATTTAGTTAACTTCAGATCAACGCCCTGTGCGCTGTATACATCCACCCGATCCAAACGGTTGCCATTCGCAATAAACCACTTATGATTTGGTGAGTAACCGATTTGATATGGGTCTATGATGTCAGGAATTTTGCCGATCAACTCACCACTCACAGGATTCATTAGGGTAAGGTCATTACCGGCAGCATTCGCAACCAAGAGCGTTCTCTGATCTGGAGTCAACATCAGGTGATGGGGCTCTTTACCAACTGGTACGGTCTTAATCACTTTACGAGTAGGCATATCGATCAAGCTTACCGTTGCTTCGCCAGAGTTCAACACGATTGCTATCTTAGGCTCAGCCTTCAGATCGGATGTAGCCGAAATTTGAGCGGAGACGGCCTGATGTAGCCCCAGCAGGACAAATATTGCCAGAGCTGAATTAGCTCCAAATCTGGTGGAAGCAATAAAAGTAAGCATAGCCTACATTGTAAGCAATTGAGGCAACTGTGGAGTCGATTCAATTGCACTCGGTTTGAGCAGTTACAGCAGATTCTTAGTACTTTTGAGTAACTTTACGGCACCCCCGCCAATGGCTAAGACCTTGCCGGCTAATTTGGGCTTGTAGTGTGCCAATATCGCAAAAGCACTTGTCCAAATAATCGGGCTACTCCTCATAAAATTAAACGCATCAATTCCTTTATCAGCCCAAGATAGAGATTTTTCTATCGGCTCGAAATGTAGAGCAAATTCAGCCCGCTCTTGTGCTGCCCGCTCTCGAAGCTCTCCTTGCCTTGCTACAAGATTTACCAGTTTGAAGCTCATCGCTTTGAAAGCTCCTGGCAGTCTTGCGCTAACTCTGCAATAGTGGCAGCAAATAATTTAGGCATAGTCTTTAAGGATCGCAAAACTACAAGGGCGAGAATGCAGCCTACTGCCAAGAAGCCGCTTGTTAGTAGGCTTAGCGCCAGCATGCGATCACTATCCCAGCTGTAGACCACGATAAGTAAAGCTAGCATTACTAGGCCAAAGAATAAAAAGAATAAGGTAAAGATCACCATGATTAGAAGATTTATAAACTGAGTGCGCGCGATTTGCACATCCGTCGAAATTAGCTCTAAGCGAGTCTGTGCGATCGAAGCTCCGGTAAAGACCAAATTCTTAAGGGAAGATAGCAGCGTTTCTTGTGACATGATGTCCTAACGACGGATAAATAAGCCGATGAGCAGGCCCAAACCAGCAGCAACGCCTATGGACTCCCAGGGATTTCGGTGCACGAACTCGTCTGCACCTTTAGCGACAACCGTCGCCTTTTCAGACAAAGTGCCTTCCATAGTAGAAAGACTTTCCTTGGCATGATTGAGAGTATCTAAAGTCTTTGAGCGAATGGTACTCAGTAGGCCATCCTCATGAATTGCCGTAGCTTTAATGAGCTCTTCAGCATCCATCATTAATGCTTTGAAATCACTGATTAACTGCTCAGAATGAACTTGGACCCCCTCATACGCAGTAGTCGATTGTTTAGTAGTCATTTTTGCCTCTCGCTAATGATGAATTGATACTCCGTTGCCCATCCTAGGTATTTCTAGACTGGGATCCTAGCAATAAAATAGTCATACCGGCATTACCATCCTTGAAGTACTTTAGATGCGCCTTAAGGCCAGCCCGTCTTCGTAAGAGTGCATGGTAAGCATCGCTACCAAATGGCGTCTTTTCCCCAAAATAATATTCATCTACGCGATCTGAAAAATAATTATTTTCCAGGGCATCGTGCACAGCCCATTTGATCTTACCGCCCTCACCACTAGCACCATAGCCATGAATCAAAATGATCGCCTTAATCCCAAGCTCGAATGCTCGACGGAGTGCTGTCGTAAGTCGATCTAAAGCCTCTTCAGCGCTTGGACTATCGAACTTCAAGTTAAGTACTACTGTATCGCTATGTGCTATCGGCAACTGCTCGCTACCGCACTGACGACAATCGTCAAGCATCCCCCTAGGGTTGCCGCACTGCGGACACTCAAATGAGTGGTTCATTAGAGGCCTTCACAGATCATTGGGTGATAAGCCACTCAAAGCAATCTTAAGAACAGTATTTTGCTTCCAATGCAGATGCTGAATTTACTTGATCGTCAACCATTCGGTTTAGGGTAACTTGAGCAGCATCTTTATTTTCTTGAGCTTTTAGATTCAGATTAATCAATCCAGCTACGTCTTTGCGTATGGAAGTATTGCCATATCGTAGGTCCTTGAGCGTGGAAACGGCTTCGGCTGAAATTTTGCATTGCTGACTCACCAACTCAGAAGAATCCGATGAAGTACTTGCATATGCAAATGCGGCTACGGAGATCGATGCTACAGCTAAGAGAGATTTTTTCATCTTATTTCCTTAATTTGTGACCACACGTTGGACAGCAACCTAAATCTTTTGCTTTTGTTTTTCTTAAGGCGGCATAGACACTAGATTCTGAAATCTCCATCTTTCTAGCGGCCTGAGCTGCAGTCATACCCTTCCCTATCCAATCTAAAGCTTGATGCGTCTTTGGTATTACTTTTCTCATTTTGCCTCCTTAACCCATACTATACTACAGAAGTTGTGAAGTTGTGAACTTTATTAATAAATTCCCAAAAAGATATGGCATTGTTAAAAATCAATGAATTAAATGAGTCTG
Organism: Burkholderiaceae bacterium; assembly: GCA_947452535.1. GTDB lineage: Bacteria > Pseudomonadota > Gammaproteobacteria > Burkholderiales > Burkholderiaceae > Polynucleobacter. The sequence continues at coordinate 58,592 of CANGCM010000001.1, forward strand.
AAGATATGGCTAAGGTTGAAGTCGAGACTTATGGGGAAACCGCCATAGATCTGCCGGGCATGAGAGGCAATAAAAAAGCCCCGGTTAAGGGGCTTTGTTATGTGTCGTAACAGCTCAAGCAGTTAAATCACAAGGATTTTGGCGGAGACGAGAGGATTCGAACCTCCGATCAGAGTTTTAGCCCCGATGCTCCCTTAGCAGGGGAGTGCCTTCGACCAGCTCGGCCACGTCTCCTTGCATGATGCCATTACAACGCCCACAGTTTAACGGATTCCGTTGACGGCGGGTTTTTACTGCTGTTTTAAAGCAAATAATCCGTATTTCTACTGCTGATCGAGCTCAAATGCCTTATGCAGGGAGCGGACAGCCAACTCCATATATTTCTCATCGATCACCACTGAAATCTTAATTTCACTAGTCGAGATCATGAGGATATTGATGCCCTCTTCTGATAAGGTGCGGAACATCTTGCTGGCAACCCCAACATGGGATCGCATTCCAACCCCAACCACAGACACCTTAGAAACCTTAGGGTCGCCATTAATTTCTTTGGCTTCGATATGGGCCTGCACATTACTTTTAAGCAAGTCCAACGCTTTTTGATAATCACCGCGCGGCACTGTAAAAGTAAAGTCGGTCTTACCTTCAAATGATTGATTCTGAATAATCATATCGACATCAATGTTGGCATCCGCAATTGGGCCCAAAATTTGGTAGGCGATACCTGGTCGATCAGGGACGCCCAGAACGGTAATTTTTGCTTCATCACGCGCAAAGGCGATGCCGGAAATAACTGCGGCTTCCATAGTGCTGTCCTCTTCAAATGTAATCAAGGTGCCCGACTTCATTTCTTGATCAAGGGGCATCAACGGATCTGTCAGCGATGACAGAACACGGGTTTTAACTCTGTACTTACCAGCAAATTCAACTGAACGAATCTGCAATACCTTCGATCCAAGACTAGCCATCTCAAGCATTTCTTCAAAGGTAATCTTGTCTAGTCGACGCGCATCTTCACAAACGCGAGGATCGGTCGTATAAACGCCATCAACGTCGGTGTAGATAAGACATTCATCTGCTTTGAGCGCTGCTGCAACTGCAACTGCCGATGTATCAGAGCCGCCACGGCCTAAAGTAGTAATGTTGCCATTAGGATCAACGCCTTGAAAACCAGTGACTACTACAGCTCGTCCCGCGTTAAGATCGGCAAGGATTTTCTGATCATCAATACTCTTGATGCGCGCCTTAGTAAATGAAGAATCCGTATGAACTGTTACTTGCCAGCCAGCGTAACTCACAGCGTCAACACCCTCGCGGAGTAATGCCAAGGCTAATAGACCAGAGCTCACTTGCTCGCCAGTAGAAGCGATTTGATCCAGCTCGCGAAGACTCGCATTGGGATTAACATCTTTTGCCAAGCCGAGCAAACGATTGGTCTCGCCTGACATTGCTGAAGGTACCACCACAACTTGGTGACCAGCGCGCATCCACTTAGCAACGCGTTTAGCGACATTCTGAATGCGCTCAACCGAGCCCATTGAGGTGCCACCATACTTATGAACGATGAGAGCCATAAAAACCGTTGTATTGTCTATTTATAGGGAATTTCATTCCCTAGGGTCTAAAAGGGGCTTATTTTACAGGGTTTTATGCCAGCACTATGGCTCGTCAGCCCACTGGGGAAGTACTCGCTTACCGGTGGAGACTAAATGCGGATAACTGACCCCCACACCCGCTACTGCAATGAGCTCATCATTGATATAGAGCAGAGTTGCCAGACGCTCCCAAGGTGGCGTTCCCGACTCCTGAAATAGGTTCTTCAGAGTCTTACGAGGGCCGCGAGGTTTAATTTGAATCTTTTCCGCGCCCTGACGCTCTCTTTGCTCGATTAGACCCCGCTGCTCCGCCTCGCTGACCCAAGCTGAAGGCAAGCCAAGCAACTGACTACGCGGTGAAATTTCCTTGAAAATCCACCGACCAGTTTGAGGAAGAGCTACTTGTAAGACGCCACGCCAAAGACGAATGCAATGTTCGTCATGCTGCCATTCCAAACAGGAGTCCTGCTTGACCGCTACCAGATCCTTCCACCAAGACTCAAGACGCTCCTGGGATGGCATTGCCAACTCATTTAACCTTAGCCAATATCGGATCAAGTTATTTGCGGCGGGTTTATCTGCTTTAGTGAGCGCCAAGAGCGGAGTCAATACTAAGGTCTTACCCCGCAGGATATTTTTTCCATCTTGTTTTGCCAAACGATCAAGCAATACTTGGGATTGAGCGAGCAAGTCTGCGCTACGGGCTAAATTAGCGATGGCTCCTGGTTGAATCTTTTCTAAGTTCGGGATGATTTGTTTACGAATAGCATTGCGACGATAACGCGTATTTTGATTGCTAGGATCTTCAATCCAATTGAGTTTGTATTTTTTAGCATAGGCTTCTAGTTCCACCTTGCTTTGGTTAAGCAATGGACGCCAGAGAGAAATCGAGTGGCCTTCTTTTGAATTAGAGCGACGCAGTGGCATGCTAGAGAGGCCCGCCACGCCGGATCCCCGAAGGAGTTGCAACAGAATAGTTTCCGCTTGGTCATTTTGATGATGTGCCAGCAGCAAATCTTCAACACCATGCTCAATACATAGTTCGGTCAGGGCCTCATAGCGCTCTACCCTTGCTCTAGCTTCAATGTTTCCCTGCGCTTTATCAGCAAAGTGCAAAAGGCGAAAGTCAAAATGGGCATGGTATTTTTTGGCTAGCTTCTCACAGAATACAAGCCATTGATCAGCCTGCTTTTGCAATCCATGGTGAATATGAAAGACCCAAACTTCGGTAGATTGCTTTGAAGTATTGCTAGCCTGTACTGATTTACAAACAGTATCGAGCAATACAACCGAATCGAGACCACCACTTAAGGCAAGCGCAATTCGATTGGTCGCCTGCAGATCTGCCTTAAGGCTTGGCTTCGATTTCCTTGAACTTACCATAGCTCATCAAGCGTTTATAGCGACGCTCAAGTAGCGCATCTACTTTCATGCCGTCGAAGATCTTAAGAGATTCAGCTAAAGCTTTGCGCATATTCGTCATCATGGCATCGTAATCACGATGGGCTCCACCAGTAGGCTCAGCAACAATCTTATCTATCAAGCCCAATGTTTTTAAGCGTTGTGCGGTAAGGCCTAATTGCTCAGCAGCTTCAGGCGCCTTCTCAGCAGTTTTCCATAGAATCGACGCACAGCCTTCCGGTGAAATGACGGAATAGGTAGAGTTTTGTAACATCAATACGACGTCTCCCATGGCAATTGCTAAAGCACCACCAGATCCGCCTTCACCAATAATGGTGGCGATGATAGGAACTTCTAATTCTGCTTGCACATATAAGTTACGACCAATCGCTTCGGATTGATTACGCTCCTCCGCATCGATACCTGGGAATGCGCCTGGAGTGTCAACAAAAGTAAAGACCGGTAATTTAAATTTCTCTGCTAAACGCATTAGACGCATAGCCTTGCGGTATCCCTCTGGACGACTCATGCCGAAGTTTCTTAAGGCACGCTCTTTTGTATCTCGACCTTTTTGATGGCCAATAACCATACAAGGTTGATTATCAAAACGTGCTAAACCTGCAATGATAGATTGATCATCAGCAAAATTACGATCGCCATGGAGCTCATGAAAGTCGGTAAATAAGGCGCTCACGTAATCTAATGTATAGGGACGTTGAGGATGACGCGCCACTTGCGAAACCTGCCAAGGACTTAGATTGGCATAAACGTCCTTGGTCAGCTGCTGACTTTTTTCAGTCAGCGTTTTGATCTCATCGGAGATATCTACCGATGATTCATCTTGTACAAATTGCAGCTCCTCAATCTTTGACTCTAGTTCAGCGATTGACTGCTCAAAATCCAGGAAAGTCGTTTTCATAGCCTGATTTTAATATTCAACGGGGACGGGGTCGATACTTCTCCACATATACCAGGTTGCCACCGTCCGCCAAGGGGCCCAATTAGCGGCTACCTCACGGGCTTCATGCCTACTGACTGGCTCTCCGCTGAAGTAATTGAGAGAAATAGCCTTAATCAGGCCCACATCATCCAATGGGAGAATATCGGGCCTCACCATATTGAATATCAGGAACATTTCTGCAGTCCACCTTCCAATCCCTCTAATTGCACACAATTCCTTGATGATGGCCTCATCTTCCATACCTTTCCATTGATTGGCATGCAAACGACCTGAGTCAAAATGCTCAGCTAGATCTCGAATATATTCCACCTTACGACTCGATAAGCCGGCTGCTCGCAATTCTTCTGCTGTTAATGCAAGAATATTTTTAGGGCTGACCTTCTTTTTGAGAGCCAGAAGCACTTTATTCCAAACCGACTGCGCGGCAGCAACAGAGATTTGTTGCCCAACGATCGATCTTGCCAAGGTTGTAAATGCATCACCTCGCGTCATTAAGAAACCAGATCCAAATTTCGGAATGATTTTCTTCAGAATGCGGTCCTGTTTCATGAGCTCAGTACAAGCTCTGCCCCAATACTCTGGGGCCACTTCTTCAAGAATCGATTGCTCTGTTGCTTTACTCAAAATACATTCTCAATCACTTTATCTTCTTTATCAATTAGTTTCTAGACTGCACCAATCGATCTAAGTTCTGCGCCATTCCGTAATACCACCTGGCTTATCTTCCAATACTACGCCCTGCTCCAACAATGCCTTGCGAATTAAGTCCGCTTTAGTAAAGTCTTTTGCCTGCTTAGCCGCCACACGCGCCCTAATCTGCTCCTCAATTTGCTCTGCAGACATACCCACCTCACTACTCCGAGAGCCTGCCTGTAAAAATAAGGTTGGGTCACGCTGTAAAAAGTTTAAGGCTCCAGCAAGCTCTTTTAAGGTGGCTGCCAATTGCACCTGTTTCTCACCCTGCGCACGATTGACTTCGCTTGCTAATTCGAACAATACTGCAATCGCCTCAGGGGTATTGAAGTCATCATTCATGGCATCAGTAAAGCGATTGACCCATTCAGAGTCTGGACCAACAGATCCATTACCCAAAGGTATATGAGCTAGAGCAGTGTAGAGGCGAACCAATCCAGAGCGGGCTTCCTCAAGCTGTGCATCACTATAGTTAATCGGACTGCGATAGTGGGCGCGCAACATAAAGAAGCGCAGTACCTCGGGATCAAAATTCTTTAAAACATCACGGATTAAGAAAAAATTGCCAAGTGACTTGGACATCTTTTCTTCATTCACCCGAATATGGCCGTTATGCATCCAGTAATTTACAAAAGGCTGATCAATCGCTTTGCGCTCTTTGCCGTATAAGGCCCCCTCACTTTGAGCAATCTCATTCTCATGATGAGGGAACTGCAAATCAGCGCCACCGCCATGAATATCAAAATGATTGCCCAATAAGTCGCAAGACATTGCCGAGCATTCAATATGCCATCCCGGACGACCTTCGCCCCAAGGAGACTTCCAACGCGTATCTGCTGGCTCTTCTGCTTTGGCACTTTTCCATAAGACAAAATCTAAAGGATCACGCTTTCCACCGCCAATAGACACACGCTCACCAGCATTTAACTCGTCCAGTGATTTTCCAGAAAGATGGCCGTATCCTGGAAACAGGCGCACGGCAAAGTTCACATCGCCATCATCGCCTTGATAGGCTAATTCTTTTTCAATTAAGCGACTAATCATGCCTTGCATTTGCGCAATGTAATCAGTTGCACGAGGCTCGTGATCAGGATGTATTAATCCCAACTCATCTGAGTCAGCATGCATGGCATTAATGAAACGCTGCGTCAAAGTAGCTATGGGCTCGCCATTCTCAATAGCCCGCTGAATGATCTTGTCATCTATATCGGTGATATTGCGGACATAAACTACCTCATAAGCACTGGCCCTCAACCAGCGAACCACCATATCAAAGACAATCATGACTCGGGCATGGCCTATGTGGCAGAAGTCATAAACGGTCATACCGCAGACATAAATCTTCGCCTTACCCGGCTCGATAGGTTTAAATGCCTGCTTGGAACGACTCAGAGTGTTATAGATTTGCAGCATAGGGGCTATAAAGGGGGGCAAGTAGCGCCAATTTGTTAGACTGAGCGCTGAGTATATCGAATGAGCCAGTTTTTCACCCCACCCCCTATGCCTGCTAACTCTTTTTTTCTTCGTCCAGCCCTATTGGGTGGTTTGAGCGCCATTTTTTCAATTTTTCTCCTAGGTGGATGCAGTACCCCAGGACAACAGCTTGCTGAAGCTGAAATTAAAGCCGTCAATGCCGCCACTTCGGGCGCCTCAAAAAACCCACAAACACCTTATTTAGGGTCTTTCGGTCCAAATGACCCACCAAGACTTACGGGAAATGATGCGGGAAATGGCCAATTTAATGCTGAGCTAGCCGACTCTATAGCCGTTCCTTTTTTATCATTTTTGATCATTGAGCCAGACCCTGTGACAAAAAACGGGATTCCGTCTGATATTGAGAAGTTGGTAAAAGCCAAGAAATATCCTGATGCGATCGACCTCATTCATGAGCGTCTGAAGAAAACGCCTGGTAACGTGCAATTGCGTTACGTAAAAGCCCGTGTGCAGATTGAAATGCGTCAGTGGGAGGCCGCCAAAAAGACTTTAATTGAAATTACCCAGCAATTTCCAGAGTTGCCAGAGCCTTATAACAACTTAGCGGCCCTTGCAGCAAACCAAGAAAAGTGGATTGAGGCAAGAGACTATTTAGAGCTCGCTCTGAAGTTACGCCCTACCTATGCAGTAGCTTCAGCTAATTTAGGTGAAGTCTATATTCGCTTGGGCGCTCAAGCCTATGACAATGCAGCTAAAGATGCCGCGCTTAATCAACGCCAGTATGCGACTCGCGCCAAAGCTTTAATAGAAATACTGAAACCCCCTAAAAAATTAGTCTCGCCGGCAACACAAGTCGTACCCATGCCACCAACACCGACTAACGCAAAATAATTTTTTACCCCTTTTATCTACTAACTCATCAGAAAGTTAATTCATCATGGCTCAAGTTCTCCTCAAAACCAATAAGGGCGACATCACCCTCACACTCGATAATGCTAAGGCACCTAAGACTGTTGCTAATTTTTTACAATACGTTAAGAGTGGCCACTACGATGGCACCATTTTTCATCGCGTCATTGATAACTTCATGATTCAAGGCGGTGGAATGACTGCCGGTCTGAAAGAAAAATCTTCTGGCGCTCAAATTGAGAATGAAGCAAATAATGGTCTTAAAAATGAACGCGGCACAGTGGCCATGGCTCGCACCAGTGATCCACACTCTGCAACAGCGCAATTTTTCATTAACGTGAATGACAATGATTTCTTAAACCATACAGCACCCAATGCTCAGGGCTGGGGCTACGCTGTTTTCGGGAAAGTCACCGATGGCCTAGATGTGGTTGACATCATTCGCAAAGTCAAAACAGGCAATGCTGGCTTTCATCAAGATGTGCCTGCTGAAGATGTCGTCATTGAAAAGGCAACCGTCCTCGAGGAATGATTCCGCAATACGCGAGCGCCCTGCTCATTTCTGATTTACATCTGACGCCGTCAATGCCGTTGACGGCGCAAAGATTCTTTGATTTTTGTGAAAAAGATGCTCCTAAGGTCGAGGCTGTATTTATTCTTGGAGATCTTTTTGAGTATTGGGTAGGCGATGATGCGGCACTACACTCCCCATTCCAGCAAGAGGTAAAGGGAGCCTTAGCGACCCTCTCCACCAAAGTAAAAACCTATTATTTACATGGCAATCGCGACTTTTTAATCGGGCCCCGTTTCTTAAGCAAAACTGGTATGACCGTCATGACTGATCCTAGCAAGATTGCGATTGCAGGCAATGAATACGTTCTATGCCATGGGGACTCACTCTGTACAGCTGATGTTGGTTATCAAATATTTCGAAGTTGGGTTCGCAAACCTTGGGTTCAAAAATTATTTCTAAAATTGCCGCTGCACTGGCGTCGCTCGATTGCAAATCATCTGCGCACTAATAGTGGCATCCAGTACCAACGCGCAATTAAATCGACTGTCGAAGGGGCGCAGGCTAAAACAGATGTCACTTTGGCAGCATGTGCCGCGGTGTTGAGAAACCAAGCTGGCAATCAACTCATTCATGGGCATACGCACCTGCCCGCCCATCATCATGAGAGCCTTCAGGATCAGGTATGGCAACGCTGGGTTTTATCAGACTGGGATTTGGATCACCCTCAAGGCGTAAAGCCCCGGGCAAGCGCGCTGCTGATTGATCAACGCGGCGTCAGTTATACCGATTTGATCAAAGCTTAATATGGCCACTGATTACGTTTGACCTATTGCGTTTTAGTATTGCCTGTAAATCAGCAGTTGGAATACTTGGATAAGCACTGCACCATCTGAGCAAAGATGCGTGGATTCGCGCACATGACTTCGCCGCTTTGTAAGAATCCTTCTTCACCGCGGTAATTTCCGATTAAGCCACCGGACTCAGTAATCAGTAAAGCACCTGCAGCCATATCCCATGGCTTGAGATCACTCTCAAAGAATCCATCGTAGCGACCAGCTGCAACGTAAGCCAAATCTAAGGAGGCAGCTCCAGGGCGACGTAAGCCAGCACATTGACGCGACATATCTGCAAAGATTTTTAGATATTTATCTAAATCCTGATCTTCGCGGTAAGGAAAGCCTGTGCCTAGAAGGCAATTTGCCAGGCGATCTTGAGTTGCAACACGCAAACGCCGGCGGTCTAAATACGCACCAGCACCACGTGTAGCAGTAAAAAGTTCATCGCGCGTTGGGTCATACACCACTGCTTGCTGAGTAACGCCATTGACAGCCAATGCAATAGAAACTGCGTATTGCGGAAAGCCATGAATGAAATTCGTAGTGCCATCCAGGGGATCAATGATCCAGACATTTTCTGCATCAATATTTTGAGCGCCAGTTTCTTCGGCCAAAAACCCGTGAGATGGGTAGGCCTCGCTAAGGGTTTCAATAATGGCGGTTTCGGCTTGTCTGTCCACCTCGGTTACAAAATCATTATGTTGTTTACGGTCGACCTGAAGACGCTCTAAATTGAGAGAGGCTCGATTAATCACGGTTCCGGCACGACGAGCAGCCTTGACGGCCACATTTAACATGGGATGCATAGTGTTGATGGACAAATTAAATAAGAACAAGCTCAGCAAATTGCAAACTGCATGACAATAAGGAGCTAACATGATGATTCTAAACGATTGCCCCGTAAACACCCAAGACAATAGAGATTCCCTATCTTGATGAATACCGCTCAAGCACAGTTATTGCGCTGGGTTTTAGTCGAAACTAGCCACCCTGGAAATGTGGGCTCGGCAGCGCGTGCACTGAAAACAATGGGTTTTGAGGATTTGAGGCTGATAAATCCTAAGCACCCCGGGGTTGCTAAGATGCCCGAGGCTCTAGCCCTAGCGAGTGGTGCAGTCGATATTTTGGAATCCAGCCATGAATCTCCATCCCTTGAGTCTGCTGTTGAAGGCTGTGCGCTTGTTTTAGGCCTCACTAGCCGCGACCGCGAATTTGGGCCGCCAGCATTAAATTGGGAAGATGCTCGCCCGCTCGTTCAGGCAGCCATTGGAGGCAAGCAGCAAGTTGCACTGCTATTTGGCCCAGAACGAACTGGCCTAGATAACCACCATCTCTCACTTTGCACGCATCGGGTATGGCTAGATGCTAATCCGCTCTACCCCTCTCTAAACCTTGCCCAAGCCATCATGGTGTGCGCATTTACCCTCAGAGAAGCTTTGGGCAAGGATTCAGAATCGATGACCTTAGGTACAGCTCAAGATGCATCTGAGCTACTGGAATATGCTGATCCTGCAGCTGTAGCCGCAATGCTCGATCACTGGCGCGAAGGGCTGGAAGCGATTGGTTATCTAGACCCCGCAAACCCAAAGAAGCTCATGCCTCGCTTGCAAGCCCTGTTTGCAAGGACCCGTCTCCATAAAGAAGAAATTGATCTGCTACGCGGAATTGCCAAACAGATGCTCTTGAAAAAATAAGTCTAGCCTTTACCCGTTAAAATCAACATATGTTTAATTCTCTTTTCGACCAAGTCGACTCCATCATTGTTCGTGATCCAGCTGCCAGAAATCGCCTGGAGGTGATTACCTGCTACCCAGGTTTGCATGCCGTGTGGATGCATCGAGCATCTCATGGCCTATGGACATTAGGCTTTAAGTGGATTGCCAGACTGCTGTCAATGGTGTCCCGCTGGATTACCGGCATTGAAATCCATCCCGGAGCCAAAATTGGGCGGCGCGTATTTTTAGATCACGGCCTTGGCATCGTCATTGGAGAAACTACAGAAATTGGTGATGACTGCACTATTTACCAAGGCGTTACCTTGGGCGGTACTTCTTTATATAAAGGTGTAAAGCGTCATCCCACTCTAGGTAAAGGCGTAGTGATTAGCGCTGGTGCTAAAGTTCTTGGTGGCTTTACGGTAGGTGATGGTGCGCGTGTCGGGTCAAACGCAGTAGTGTTGAAAGAAATTCCAGCTGGGGCCACTGCAGTAGGGATACCTGCACGTATCTTGCACCCTGATTTACCTCAGGCGAGCACGCCAGATAGCAAAGCAAAAGAGTATTTCTCTGCTTATGGCGTTACGCCTAATGTAGATGATCCAGTCTCGATGGCTTTGAAGGGCTTGATTGATGCCACTCTAGAGCAAGAGTCCAAAATTGCCGCACTGGAGAAAGCACTGGCAAAACTTGGTAATGTGCCGGCATCGAACACTAATGAGTCCAGCGATACAAAACGTGATCTTGGCGCTTTAAAAGAATGGCTTAAAGAGTAAATTAATGTAGGGTTGGTGACGAACCACCCGAGCTTGAAACGCTATCAGTCAGCTCATCATCTGCATCATCCGATTCATCATCCGGCATTCCAAACGCAAATGTTTCACCACCTTCAGGGTAGCGATTTTCAATCTCTTCTTCGGTAGCAGCTCGAATATCTTCAACCTGAACCCAAAATCGCAGGGCCATTCCCGCTAGCGGGTGGTTACCATCTAGTACCACTTGACTATCGGCCACATCAGTAACGGTGTAGATCAAGGGCTCTTCATCAACTTCATCGGAATCACCACCCTCCTCAGCGTCTGGAACCCCCTCGAACTGCATGCCCACTTCCAATGGCTCCGGAAAACGGGTGCGTGGCTCAATCTTTAGTAGCTCTGGATCGTATTCACCAAAAGCCTCACTAGGCTCAAGCTGAATGCTAGTCTCATAACCCAAGTCTTGGCCGTCTAGTAAGGTTTCAATCTTCGGAAAAGTACCCTCATATCCACCATGCAGGTATACCATCGGAGAATCAGGTTCCTCGATAATATTATTTTGCGCATCGGTTAATTTGTAGCGTAGTGATACAACAGTGTTTTTTTCGATCTTCATGCGTAATTCATTCAACATTATGTTTTAAACAGCTTCTTACTTATATGACCTCATTTTACTTGAGCAAGCCCTACGATCCACCGCAGGCACCTGAAAACCTTCCTTTAGATCATCCTTGGGCCCTTCTTGGGGGTATCAGCCCCCAAAAGTTCATGAAATCCTACTGGCATAAAAAACCACTATTAGTTCGCGGTGCCATCCCTGCCTTTGGGCTTGCGAAAAAAGTAGGCGAGTCCCTTGGTAGCGCAATTTCCGCGGAAGAGCTGTTTAAGATTGCAGGCAACGACGTCCTTGAATCCAGGTTGATTAGAGCCAAGCCCTGGAGTTTGAAGGATGGGCCTTTTCAGAAAAAAAATATCCCCTCCCTCGACACACCGGATTGGACACTCTTGTTGCAAGGCATGGAAGCCGTGCATCCAGCGGCAGCAAAAGTACTCTCTTGGTTTCGCTTTATTCCAGACGCGAGATTAGATGATCTGATGATTAGCATTGCCGGTCCTGGTGGTGGCGTTGGACCCCATTTTGACTCCTATGACGTTTTTTTAATTCAAATGTCAGGTCGCAGGCGTTGGCGCATCTCAAAGCAAAAAGATTTAACTTTAAATAGCAATCTTCCTTTAAAGATTTTGCAACGCTTTCAGATCGAGCAAGAATGGGACTTGGAGCCAGGCGATATGCTGTATCTTCCTCCACAGATTGCTCATGACGGAATTGCATTGGATCCGGGCTGCCAAACTTGGTCGGTAGGATTTAGGGCGCAAAGCTATAAAGAAATGATTCAAGAGGGCTTATGGCGCCTCGCTGAATCCCTGGAAAGCATTCCGGGTTTAGAAAAACGCTTTGCAGATCCAAGGCAACTCGCGACCACTTCAGCAGAACAGCTCCCACATGAGCTGATTGCCCAAGTGGCACAGAAATTAAAAGGTTTAAAGCTAGATCGCTTGGAAACATTCCTTCCTGGAATTGCGTCCTATTTAAGTGAACCCAAGCCTCAGGCCTACTTTTCTGAATCCCTCAATAAATACTCGCCTGAGGAATTTCAGAGTTTGCTGGCAAAAAAAATGTTGGCGCCACACCCTCAAACGCGCTTACTTGCACTAGGCAAGACGATTTACTGCAATGGCGAAAATATGACTGAGGGTCAGAACACCCAAACACAAAAGGCTTGGCGCTCGCTTGCTGCTAAGAAAAAATTCAAGGGTGCGACTGGGAAAATCGATCGACAGAATAGCCTTTTTGAAGCCTTTAAAGCTGGATGGCTGGTTTTTTAATGCTTAATTAAGACATGGCTATAATGTCCCATGGAAAGTATTTAAGGGCAAACCCTGTGCATTCCTAGCATCAATAACCGGTTATTAATGATTAATTTTTAAGAGGAAATTACAAATGAAGAAGTCACTAGCACTCGTAGCAATGTTGGCAATCGCTTTGGCCGCTTGCGGTAAGAAAGAAGAAGCAAAACCTGTAGAAGCTGCTCCTGCTGCTCCTGCTGCTGCTCCAGCTGCTGACGCTCCTGCTGCTCCAGCTGCTCCAGCTGCTGCTCCTGCTGCTGACGCTAAGAAGTAATCTTCTTCTCGAAGAAAAAAAGCCGCTGAAAAGCGGCTTTTTTATTGGCAAAACTGCCAGTTTCAATGACCTATCTAGACAACTGTTCAGTTAATAGAGTTAAGAGCTGAAATCCAGCTGCAGTATTTTCAGGTTTACCATCAGCGTCTTGAACATACACGCTTGAAGCGTTATCACTTGTCGATTTAACAACCACGCGATACTTCTTTGCTTTTAGACTGGAATCATCCTTACTACTAAATAAATTAGAGAAAAACCCTTTCGTATCTCCTAAATCTTTTGGATTAACGTAACGAACATAGTAAATACCGTTAGCACGATTACGATCTTCAACAGTAAAGTTTGAGCGATCTAAGGCAAGCCCAGTATCGCGCCAAGCACGATCAAAACCTGCTGCGATTGCAATATAGGCGGTGTTCACACCTTCTTGAATCAGCTTTGCTTTAGGCGTCTTAGGACCTAAAGGCACAGCAACCTGCGCTTTGGCCTGCTCCTGAGTCATGCCCAGACGCTCCATCAAACGCGCTAGAAAGACTGCTTCGAGCTCGGGATCATTTGGCCGTGGAGACCAAATTGTTGAAATACAGGTACCAGAGCCATCCGATGTACATTTTTCAATCGCGCCACGCTGAGTAATATAAATCTCAGTCTCATCTGGCTTGCTGACCTCGAGACGGGTTTTATATTTATCACGCTCACCAGTATCGTAAATAGAATCTAGCACGCTACCTAGAAACGAACGAATGAAGTCTTGAGGAATCTTGGAGCGATTCTCGGCCCAGTCAGTTTCCATAATGCCAGTCGATGGTGAGTCGATGGTCAATAAGAAACCGTTCTCCTGCCAAAAATCTTTTACTTGCGGATATAGCTCTGGAGCTGGCTTGTCTACTACCAACCAACGGCGCTCGCCATCGCGCGCGATCCGCATACCGGGAATTCCCGTCATCACGTTCTTGCGCATCTGCACTGATTTATTCACCGCAGCGTTGTACTCAGACATAGTCGCAGAGCCATCTTGAACAATATAGCGACGATCCGCTTGGGCGGTAATCAAGTCTGGGGGATACGATAAATTCGGTCCACGCACTGCGCCAGCAGACTTGTAGTCAACAGTGTCATTCGTTGTAACCGATTTACATCCCGCTAATCCAAGGGATGCGACTGAAAGAATTAAAACGGCGCAATGCGGGCGCAAAAGTTGCATTAAATTCATCATAGTAAGCCGGCCTGTTTCATTGCAGTCTTCAAGGGTTCACGCAAGGCAACACTCAGAGGGGTTAAAGGCAAACGAATTCCAGCTGTGACTTTGCCCATTTCATGCAAGGCCCATTTCACAGGAATCGGATTTGCCTCGGTAAACATGGCTTTATGAACAGCCAGTAATTGATATTGAATAGCACGTGTTTTAACAACATCATCAGACATGGCTGCCTTACATAAGTCGTGCATTAAACGTGGAGCGATGTTGGCAGTAACAGAAATATTTCCCTTACCACCCATGAGCATGAGCATTGCAGCGCTCAGGTCGTCTCCAGAAAATACAGAGAAATCATGATGCCCCGCGCGTTTCAAATCGGCCAGCAATAAAGTGCCACGCTCGATGCTACCAGTAGCATCTTTAATACCGATAATGCCAGGAACTGCTGCAAGACGAACCGTAGTCTCACCAGCAAGATCAGCAACTGTTCTGCCGGGGACGTTATAGAGAATGACAGGTAAATCAACTGACTCTGCTATTTTCTTGAAGTGGGCATACATGCCCTCTTGAGTTGGCTTGTTGTAATAAGGGACAACCTGCAAACTAGCATCAGCGCCGACTGATTTAGCAAACTGGGTTAGCTCAATTGCCTCAGTAGTTGAGTTGCCACCAGTGCCAGCAATGACTGGAATCCGTCCTGCAATGTGATCAACAGTGACCTTAATCAGCTCACAGTGCTCTTGAACTGAAACCGTTGGGGATTCACCGCTAGTACCAACAATCACAATACCATCTGAACCCTCAGCAACATGCCAATCGAGTAATGAACGTAGAGCAAGAAAATCCAAACTACCATCCTCAAGCATCGGCGTCACAATAGCAGGCATACTGCCAGCGATAGGCTTTTTACTGACGTGCGATTGGCTTGTATTGGTCACTGAATGGGTCTGAATCATCTGGTTTTAACCAACAAATTGTAACGGAATGAGGCCGTTTAAATGCCCTTTTACGGCACAAATCCGCTGAACCATTGCTGGTTTAGGGTTATCTATGTAAATATCCTCATAGGCAATGACTTTTAGCGCTGTACGCTGTGCCAAAGCAAGCAATTCGCCTGTTTTTAGCAAGAAATTGGGGTTTGAGGGCTTACCAAATGCGGCATTCCCTTCTGCAAAGGTTTCGTAGATCAAAACACCCCCCTCATTCAGCATTTGGGGTAGTTGGTCCAAAAATGGTCGATAGAGGTAATTGGTGACCACAATCCCAGAGAACAGGCGGCCTGAAAGAGGCCAAAGATCGCCTTCAAGGTTCATCTCTTGAGCTTGAATTTTGAGATTTTGCAATCCTTCGATAGCCTTAATGTCTTGGTCAACAGCTAAAACGGTATAGCCCAAAGAGGCCATCAACAGAGAGTGTCTGCCAGTACCACAAGCCATATCCAATACAGAGCCCTCATTCGGAATTAGTGGCGCATAGCGCCTCACCCATATCGAGACATCTGCAATCAATTGGTGCGCTGAATCCAAAGCTCGCCTCAGTCGTATGCTAGCCCCATAGACTCGCGGACCTCACGCATGGTTTCTTGAGCAACTTTGCGAGCCTGATCACAACCATCAGCGATGATAGAACGAAGCAAGCTTGGATCATCTAGATACTTCTGCGCGCGCTCAAACATCGGCTGCTGTTCAGCAAGAATCGCATCAATTACGGGTTGCTTACACTCTAAACAGCCAATCCCCGCTGATTTACATTCTTTTTGAACCCAAGTTTTAGTCTCTTCATTGGAATAGACAGTATGTAACTGCCAAACCGGACAACGCGCAGGATCACCCGGATCAGTTCTGCGAACGCGAGCTGGATCAGTCGGCATAGTGCGAATAGAACGAATTACCTCTTCTGGTTTTTCGCGAATACCAATCGTATTCCCATAAGACTTGGACATCTTCTGCCCATCGATACCAGGCATGCGTGAAGCAGAAGTGAGTAAAGCTTGTGGCTCGGGCAGAATAATTTTGCGAGAGCCCTCCAAGAAACCAAATAATCTCTCACGATCTGCCATAGAAAGACTTTGAGCCTCTTGAAGCAATGCTTTGGCTTGCTCTAAGGCTTGATCATCGCCACGCTCCTGAAAAGCCACGCGGAGTTCAGCGTACATCTTGGCACGTTTACTACCCAATTTTTTGACCGCCTCAAGCGCTTTCTCTTCAAAACCAGGCTCGCGACCATAGAGATTATTAAAACGGCGCGCAACTTCGCGCGTCATCTCCACATGGGGAACCTGATCTTCACCAACCGGAACAAATTGGGCTCGATACATCAGAATATCGGCTGCTTGAAGTAAGGGATAGCCCAAGAAACCATAAGTCTGGAGATCCTTTTCTTTGAGCTTTTCAATTTGGTCCTTATAGGTAGGAACCCTTTCGAGCCAACCTAAGGGAGTACCCATCGATAGCAACAAAAACAGTTCAGCATGCTCAGGCACTTTGCTCTGAATAAATAAAGTCGCCTGGTTTGGATCAACACCACAGGCAAGCCAGTCAATCACCATATCCCAAACTGATTTTTCAATCACATCAGGGGTTTCATAGTGGGTTGTTAAGGCATGCCAGTCTGCTACAAAAAAGTAGCAGGGATACTCAGACTGCAAGCGAACCCAATTCTTTAAAACGCCATGATAGTGGCCGAGGTGCAAGCTACCAGTTGGTCGCATGCCAGAGAGAACGCGTTCTGCAAACATCTTGATCTTTATTCTTTAAGGGTAAATAAAACGGATTCAGTATAAATAATTGCTCAATGAAACAGCGTCCATACTGGGGTTAAATAATCAGGCAAATGCGGTAAGGTACCAAGATCCATATTGCTCTCTGCTGGATCGTGGAAATCAGATCCACGAGAAGCCAAAAAGCCATAGTGCTGGGCAATCTTGCCATAGGTTTGATATTGATGAGGGCTATGACTTCCGGTGATTACCTCGATTGCTATGCCACCGATTTCCTTGAAATGCTTGTAGAGCTCATCCATCTGCATGGCGCTAAGCTTGTATCGGCCAGGATGAGCGATAACGGCAGCACCACCAGCAGCCATGATCCAGGCTACTGCATCATCTAAGCTAGCCCAGAGGTGTGGAACGTAGCCCGGTTTATCCTCAATCAAATAGTTTTTAAACACATGATCAGTATCACGACAAATACCCTGGTCGACCAGAAAGCGCGCAAAGTGGGTACGAGAAATCAATTCATGATTGCCGGCAAAATGAAGAGCACCCTCATAGGCGTTCGGTATCCCCGCCTTCAGTAATTGCTCTGCCATCTGCTTTGCACGATTGCCACGACCTTCGCGGGTACGACGCAAGCCCTCTAAAATTCCAGCGTGGGCAGCATCAATTCCAAGTCCAACGATGTGAATAGTCTGTCCCATCCAAGTCACCGAGATTTCGACACCAGAGAGGTAATCCATACCCAGAGAGCTAGCAGCAACGCGAGCTCTGTCCTGACCTCCCAACTCATCGTGATCAGTAAGGGCCCATAGATGAACGCCGTTGGCATGGGCACGCTCTGCTAGTTGCTCAGGCGTCAAAGTTCCGTCTGAAACTACAGAGTGGCAATGTAAATCTGCATTTAGGCTGGAATTGCTAATCATGACCCTATTTTAGGTCAAGCTGGTGTCAATTACCCGACGAGGTGCATCCAAATAAGCGCGAGATTGCATCTCAATCAAGCGAGAAACCGTTCTAGAGAACTCACCGGTGATTTGACCCTCGGTATACAAATCAGCTGCAGGGACCTCTGCAGAGAGGATTAACTTGATTTTATGGTCATAGAGGACATCAATTAGCCAAATAAAGCGTCTTGCTTCATTAGTCATCCTAGGGGGCATATAGGGGACTCCCGACAGAAGTACCGTATGAAACTGGTTAGCAATCTCCAAATAATCATTTTGAGACCGCGGGCCACAACACAGAGTTTGAAAATCAAACCACACTACCCCTTCGGCCATGTGAAGAGGCCTCAACTCTCGGGCCTCAATCCGCAGAACAGGACGTACTGCCTCCTTTTGATTGCCAATCAGGGTCTGAAACATTTGCATCAAGATTGACTGGGTACCCGCATTCACTGGTGTGAGATAAGCATCAACCTGGGCCATTTGTACGCATCGATAGTCGTTACCTGCATCGACATTCATCACATCAAGCTGATCTTCTAAGAGTTTGATGGCAGGGAGCAAACGATCGCGATGTAGACCATTGGGATATAGCTGGCTGGGTTGATAGTTTGACGTCATCACAAACTGGACACGATCTTCGAAGAGTGCGCTCAGGAGACGATACAAAATCATAGCATCAGCAATGTCATTGATATGAAACTCATCAAAACAAATCAGGCGATAGCGTTTAGCAATTCTTTTGGAAAGTTCATCTAGTGGATCAGACATTCCAGAAAGCTCATGAAGCTCATGATGCACCTCTCGCATGAACTCATGAAAATGAATTCGAAGCTTTTTTTCTAAAGGAGATGCCGCAAAGAAACAATCCATGAGGAAGGATTTACCCCGACCTACACCACCCCAGAGATAGACTCCACGAGGTAAATCCGGTTTAAAGAATTTCTTTTTTAAGCTATTACTGCGGATCTCTTTATAAGCAACCCACTCATCTTCGCAGCGTTGCAAACGCTCAATGGCAGCAAGCTGCGCGGGATCACCTTGATACCCGCGCGCCTTTAGCTCTTGATCGTAATATTCTATTACTTTCAATTACATATTTAATGCGCGCTTATCTACCGCTAATGCTGCCTCGCGAACCACCTCAGATAAGCTTGGATGTGGATGGCAGATACGAGCGATATCTTCGGCTGCCGCTTTAAATTCCATGGCTGTAGCTGCTTCAGCAATGAGATCAGAAGCATTCGGACCAATAATATGAACGCCTAAAATTTCATCTGTTTTTTCATCGGCCAATATCTTAACAAAGCCATCGATATTACCCATCCCCAACGCACGTCCATTAGCAGCAAATGGGAACTGACCAGCCTTGTAAGTGATACCAGCTTGCTTTAATTGCTCTTCAGTTTTTCCAACCCAAGCAATTTCAGGATCGGTATAAATAACCCAAGGAATGCAGTTGTAATCGATGTGTGGCTTTTGACCTGCGATGGTTTCAGCAACGAGCACACCTTCGTCTTCAGCTTTATGGGCTAGCATTGGTCCACGCACCACGTCGCCTACCGCATAAACGCCAGGCGCTGCAGTAGCACAGGTATGGTCGTCAATTGGAATAAAGCCACGCTCATCTACCTTCAGACCAATTTGATCAAGGCCTAATTTCTCAGTATTAGGCACGCGGCCAACAGAAACAATTAAGCGATCGCACTCTAGTTTCTGTGATTTGCCTTCGCTATCGGTGTAGTTAACAACAACACCTTTTTTATCGGCCTTGACTTCACCGATCTTGACGCCCATGTTGATTTTAAGGCCCTGCTTAGTGAAAATCTTTTGCGCCTCTTTAGCAATACCTTGATCGCAAGCGCCCAAGAAAGATGGTAATGCCTCAAGAATAGTGACATCAGAACCAACGCGACGCCATACCGAGCCCAACTCTAAGCCGATCACACCAGCACCAATGACGCCCAGCTTCTTCGGAATGGAGTCAAACTTGAGCCCACCTACGTTATCGCTAATGAGTACGTTATCAACTGGAATGTTTGGTAAATGACGTGCCTTAGATCCAGTAGCAATGATGACATTCTTAGCAGTTACCACTTCCTGGTCTTTGCCGTCGATCTTGATTTGGTAGCCCTCAGCACTCTTACCTTCAAATGAGGCGTGGCCTTTGAGTACAGTGATTTTATTCTTACGAAATAAGAACTGGATTCCTGAAGTCATCTTTGTCACAATCGCATCCTTACGAGCGATCATTTTGGCAGAATCTAACTTGACGGAGCCGACGGTAATGCCGTGGTCTGCAACATGATGACTAATCTTCTCAAATTCTTCGGAAGATGCAAGTAAAGCCTTTGAAGGAATACAGCCGACGTTAAGGCAGGTACCACCTAAGCGTGGATCACCCTTTGGATCGTCGTAAGCATTCGATTCAGCGCAGGCGACTTTAAAACCAAGTTGCGCTGCACGAATAGCAGCAATATAGCCACCAGGTCCAGCGCCGATAACTAATACGTCAAATGATTGACTCATGGTCTTCTCTCTTACAAATCAAGTAGGAGGCGTGAAGGATCTTCTAAAACATCCTTCATTGCGACCAAACCAAGAACTGCTTCACGACCATCAATAATTCGATGATCGTAAGACAAGGCTAAGTAGTTAATTGGACGTATGACGATTTGCCCATCCTCGACTACAGCACGCTCTTTGGTCGCATGAATACCCAAAATGGCAGATTGAGGAGGGTTAATAATTGGAGTAGAAAGCATGGATCCAAATACACCACCGTTAGAGATGGAGAATGTGCCGCCGGTTAAGTCCTCCAAAGACAACTTCCCTTCACGAGCTTTAGCGCCAAATTCAGCAATCTTTTTCTCGATATCCGCTAAGTTCATTTGATCAACGTCACGCAGAATAGGCACTACCAATCCACGTGGTGAACTCACAGCAATACCGATATCAAAGTAACCGTGGTAGACGATGTCATTGCCGTCAACGGAAGCATTCAGCAAGGGAAACTGTTTAAGTGCATGCGTTGCCGCTTTCACGAAGAAGGACATAAAGCCTAACTTAACGCCATGGACTTTTTCAAATTGATCTTTGTACTTATTACGCATGGCGATTACTGGGGCCATATTGACTTCATTGAAGGTGGTTAAGATCGCATTATTTGCTTGAGACTCTAGCAGGCGCTCAGCAATACGAGCACGTAAACGACTCATCGGTACACGCTCTTCTGGACGCTCGCCCATCGGAATTGCTGCGCTTGGCAATGCAGCAGATTTTGCTCCGCCAGCAACTGCATTCAGCGCATCTCCTTTGGTAATACGCCCATCACGACCGGAACCGGAGACTTGGCTAGCACTCATATTATTTTCAGCAAGAATCTTTGTGGCTGAAGGAGCGGCAACAGTAGCTGTGGCTACTTTTGCAGGGGCGCTGACTGGAGTGGCTGCCTTTGCTGGAGCGGCGGCTACAGGGGTGGCAGCAGCAACAGCGGTGCTATCAATTTTTGCAATCAACTGCTCAGCAAGAACAGTGCCGCCGTCAGCAACAACAATCTCGGTAATAACACCAGCAGATGGGGCAGGAACTTCCAAAACCACTTTGTCTGTTTCAATTTCAATCAGAATTTCATCTTGACTAACAGCATCGCCGACCTTCTTTTTCCATTGCAACAAGGTAGCTTCAGCTACAGACTCAGAGAGCTGGGGGACTTTAACTTCAAAAATAGCCATGATTAATCCTATTAATTGTTTATATATGGAGCGATATCTACGATTACTTCGTAATGACATAACCCTTTAATTTTGCGAAGGCTGCGGTAAGTAGCGACTTCTGTTGCTCTTGATGAAGATGTGCGTACCCACAGGCTGGTGAGGCTGATGCTGCTCTACCTGCATAGGCCAACTTCATTCCTTCGGACATGTTCTCCAAAATATTATGCTGAACAAAGAACCAGGCACCCTGATTTTGCGGCTCATCCTGACACCACACTATCTCAGCAAGGTTAGGATATTTCTTCAACTCTCCAGTTAATGCTTTGTGTGGGAATGGATAGAGTTGCTCTAAGCGAATAATCGCAACATCATCTAATTTTTTCTCAGTACGCAATTTAGCTAGGTCATAGTAGACCTTACCAGAGCACATCACTAAACGAGTGACCTTTGACTTATCAATAGTCTCTTCACGCTCAGGAAGAATGGTTTGGAAACCCCCTTTTGTGAATTCAATTAATGGCGAGGCAGCTTCTTTATTACGTAGCAATGATTTTGGCGTCATCAAGATCAGCGGTTTACGGAACTGACGAATCATTTGACGGCGTAATACATGGAAGATCTGCGATGCTGTTGTAGGCTGAATCACCTGCATATTGGTATCAGCACATAGCTGCATAAAGCGCTCCAAACGTGCGGATGAATGTTCCGGGCCCTGACCTTCATAGCCGTGCGGCAACATCATGACCAGGCCGTTTACACGACCCCACTTCACTTCACCAGAGGCAATAAATTGGTCAATCACCACTTGGGCACCATTCGCAAAGTCACCGAACTGAGCCTCCCAAATCGTCAATGTATTTGGCTCAGCGGCAGCATAGCCATATTCAAAACCAAGCACAGCCTCTTCTGACAAGATCGAGTCAATCACTAAAAATGGGGCTTGATCTTTGGCAATGTGACGCAGAGGAATGTAGACGCCGGTATCCCATTTCTCACGATTTTGATTATGTAGAACGGCATGGCGATGGGTGAAGGTACCGCGACCGCTATCTTCGCCTGATAAGCGAACTGGATAACCACTCGCAACCAAGGATGCGAAAGCCATGTGCTCGCCCATACCCCAGTCAATATTCGTTTCTCCACGACCCATTGCTGCGCGGTCTTTCAAAACCTTTTCAACCAATGGATGAACCTTAAATCCTTCTCGCACAGAAGAGACACGCTCTGCTAGACGTTTCCACTCAGTCAAGGGGATGGCCGTATCTGCCTCATCAGTCCAACGTTTATTCAGGAATGGTGACCAATCTACTGCGAACTTCCCTTTGAAATTACTAAGAACAGGATCAGAGGTCTGTTTACCGGCGTCCATAGCGGCGCGATACTCTTTCACCATTAAGTCACCGGTACCGGCAGGCAATACACCCTGAGTTTCTAATTTATCCGCATACAACTTGCGCGTGCCAGGATGAGCCGCGATGATTTTATACATCAATGGCTGAGTCATTGCAGGAGTATCTTGCTCGTTGTGACCGAGCTTTCTGAAGCAAACAATATCAATTGCGACATCTTTATGGAACCGAGTGCGGAACTCTACCGCCAACTTAGTTGCCAACACAACTGCTTCCGGATCATCGCCGTTGACATGCAATACAGGCGCATCAATCATCTTCATGATGTCCGTGCAATACAAGCTGGAACGCAAGTCACGAGGATCGGATGTAGTGAAGCCAATCTGGTTATTAATAACGATATGGATCGTGCCGCCAGTATGGTAGCCGCGCACCTCTGCCATTGCCAGAGTTTCTTGCATCACACCTTGCCCTGCAATAGCAGCATCTCCATGAACTAATACTGGCAACACTTGATCACCCAACATATCACCACGACGCTCCATACGAGCGCGTGCAGAGCCCTCTACTACTGGGTTCACGATTTCTAGATGGGAGGGATTAAATGCAAGCGATAGATGGACGGGACCAGTTGGCGTAGAAATATCGCTTGAGAAGCCTTGGTGATATTTCACATCACCCGCAGGCAATGTTTCTGGGCCCTTATGCTCAAACTCAGCAAAAAGATCTGATGGCATCTTACCCAAAATATTGACCAAGACATTGAGACGGCCACGGTGAGCCATTCCAATCACAATCTCCTGAGCGCCCTTGGCACCAGACTCACGTATCAACTCATCCATGCAGGCAATGAAACTTTCACCACCCTCAAGCGAAAACCGTTTTTGACCTACATACTTTGCTTGTAGGTAGCGCTCTAAGCCTTCTGCAGCAGTAACGCGATCCAAAATTTGGCGTTTCTCGTCCACATTAAAGCTAGGTGTTGAGCGAATAGATTCTAATTTTTCTTGCCACCATTTTTTAATCGTCTGGTCGGCAATAAACATATATTCGGCACCCAAAGTGCCGCAGTAGGTTTGACGCAA
This sequence comes from Burkholderiaceae bacterium, assembly GCA_947452535.1. Taxonomy (GTDB): domain Bacteria; phylum Pseudomonadota; class Gammaproteobacteria; order Burkholderiales; family Burkholderiaceae; genus Polynucleobacter. The sequence continues at coordinate 82,595 of CANGCM010000001.1, forward strand.
AGCTTGCAATAAATCTCGCAAGGTCATTTCGTTCCTACCAAAGAAGGTATTGCTAGTATTGAAGACGATATCCATATCGCCATCAGTAAAACCATAAAAGACCGGGTCTAACTCGGGAATATCTTTACGCTCTGAACGCTTCAGGGGATCAATGTCAGCCCAGCGATTACCGACGTTACGATAGGCAGCAATAAGCTGCTGAACGGCAACACGTTTACGGCCCATCTCAGAATCAGCCGAATCCGATACTGTCCGGATGGGACCTTGCTTGGCCCGCTCGGCAAAAGACGCAACAATCGGCGCGTGAGCGATATCTGCCCTAGAGGAACCATCGGCCGCAGGCACCTGCTTCACGCCATCGAAATAATCTCGCCAATGATCCGCCACGGAAGACGGATCGTGCAAATAAGATTCGTAGAGTTCCTCTACATAGGGTGCGTTTCCGCCGAAGAGATAGGAGCTATCTCTTTGATTCTGCATCATGATGCTCACCTTTCATCGGGTATCCCGAATAAAAACTGTGGTTATAACCATTCGATCTGCGGCTTAACCGCTTTACGAATTGATCTGTGCAATGAATGTCACAAGATGCTAATTTAACACGATTACCTGTTATTCATAAAGGGCTTTAAGCAATTATTTCGGTTGAATAGGCATTTATTTGAACGCTAAATAAGAATTTTCCTACTCAGCTTTAAACCTCTGCCGACAGATTCTCCTTGATTTGATTCGTATTCTCTAAATCTTCAAATGAATTAATGAGATTAAGGACATATGAAAGCAATTACCCCCGAAATGGAGTATTTAAGTACACGGCAAAGCGCAAAGGTATTGCAAGTATCTCTTGGCACCGTGCAGAAAATGGTTGAATTGGGCGAGTTAATTGCCTGGAAGACCCGTGGCGGCCACCGTCGTATCCTTGCCAGCTCATTAGATCAGCAGCTTGCCAGACGTAAAAGAGCGATGAGGCAAAAAACGACTCAAAATTGCATTGCCATGGGTATATTTAGGAGGGTTGAAAATAGCCATGAATTAATCGAATCTATCCAGTGCTGGCAATTAAAGGTTGATCTGGAGGTCTCCGTAGATAGCCTGGAAGGACTCATGAAGGCAGTTTCCATTGCGCCAGATTTAATATTCCTTGACGCACTGATTCCGCCAGTTGAACAAGTACATCTCATTCATTATCTGAGTAAAAACAAGGATACCCAGCGCATTCCTATTTTGGTAGATGAAGGGTTTATACGACTTCATCCCGGAGTGATGGGCTTAGCGGATGAAAATACTGTCGGAGTCAGGCACAGATACCCTGAGATTCTTCAAGAGGAACTTGAAAATGGCTTAATTGACCAAAATACCTTAATTATTGGCTATCCAGCTACAAATCCAGAGCTAGAAACCGCATTAGGGAATAAAAATCGGCATGAACTTTTAGAGCCTATTTTCATACAGGCACTCAATAGAAAGTGCGCCTAAGGCTTAAGCATTCCAAATAGGAAAAAAGGCCACTCAATCTAAATTGTGTGGCCTTTAATTATTAAATTCTATTTAAATCAATTGCTTAGATCAAGAAGTTAGTGCGATCTCTACCTTCTATCCACTTAGGCGCTTTTCCGCGGCCAGTCCATGTATCACCAGTCGATGGATTGCGGTACTTAGGGGCTACCTTGCCACTGGGGCTCCTTGAGCCGGCCTTACGGCTAAATAAGTCTGAGGCCGTTAAATCATATTGCTCAATGATAAGCCTCGCTTTGGCAATGCCATCAGCCTTCTCGCGTAGAACCGCCTCTTTAATTTGTTTATCCAACTGTTCACGTTGGGCTAAAAGCTCTTTATAAGAAGACATATATTAATTTCTCCGAATATTCATTATTTGAAATAACTAGGAATAAGTTATCTCTGAATGCTTATTATAAACAGATAATGATAAATACCCATATATTCCGGATTATTTCACATTAAATTTTAGGGACTTTCTATTCAATTCATTATTTATATATTAAAAAATAACATAATCATTATAAATAATATAATTAGTGCACGTAGATTCTTATCTTCTAAGGATAAATGTACCGCTAGATTTAGCAGTAATCTCACCGGCCTCATTTAATACAACCGCCTCACAGTAGTTAAGCGTTTTACCAGGCTTAAGGACTGTGCCCTCCACCACGATTTTGCCAACGCTAGGACGTAAGAAGCTGACGTTCATATCAATTGTCATTGCGCCTAGCACTTGTTCGGTGGTGCTCCGGGCGGCTGCTCCCATAGCAAAGTCCAACAAAGTCATCACCACACCACCATGGGCAATTTGAAAGCTATTCTCAAACTCCGGCTTGATCAGCAAACTGATCCGGGATTTACCACCTTCGGCGTATTCAGGCACTACGCCCAAGTGAGCCAAAAAAGGGATCGTTAAGCCAAAAAAGGTAGTGTCGTTAGAGCTGGTTGTCATAGAAAGTAGTGTCGAGAAAAGAGGTGTGTTTTGGAATGGATTTAGAGTTCGATGGTCGGGGCGAGAGGATTTGAACCTCCGACCACATGCACCCCATGCATGTACGCTACCAGGCTGCGCTACGCCCCGACGGAAACTAAAATTGTATCAGTAACTATTTTGAAAGAATATGCAGCACGGCCTGCAATTCATCGCGCAAGCGAAGCTCACCGCGAGCCTCATCCAGGCGATTTCTAGCGCCACTGATGGTGAAGCCTTCTTCATATAAAAGCGCCCTAATCTTACGAATGAGGACAACCTCATGATGTTGATAGTAACGGCGATTACCTCGACGCTTTTGTGGGCTTAACTGGGCAAACTCCTGCTCCCAATAGCGCAACACGTGGGAACGAACACCACAAAGATCAGCAACCTCGCCAATAGTGAAATAACGCTTAGCAGGAATTGGGGGGAGCTGCGAACTGAGCAGCGCCGACCCAGGATCAAATGCTGTTTTCTCGAGCATGCGACTCAACTACGTCCTTGAGTTTTTGGCTAGCGTGAAAAGTAACTACACGGCGAGCTGCAATCGGAATCATTTGACCTGTTTTTGGATTTCTACCCGGACGAGCCGATTTGTTACGTAGTTGAAAATTACCAAACCCTGAGATTTTGACTTCTACCCCAGTCTCGAGTGACTTACCAATACGATCAAAGAAAGCGTCAATCATATCTTTGGCCTCACGTTTGTTTAGACCCACCTGATCAAAAAGAGCTTCTGATAGCTCATTTTTGGTAACAGTATCGTTGCTCACTATTTCGCTCATTGCTGGTCTCTTCTGTAGCTTTTTTAATATTTTCCTAATACTAAACCTAGCGCAGACGGGCTGCGCACTTTTTTTCTAATGCGCCCAATAAAGATGCCATTACTGCATCAATTTGGGGATCTTGCAAGGTTTCATTAGGGTTTAACAGGGTGATGCGGAAAGCCAAACTCTTTTCATCATCCGCCATACTGCTTGATCCAGCCTTAGGCTTGAACTCGTCAAAAAGCACAATTGAGCGGACAAAATTTTGCTTGCTAGCCGCCATGACATCGAATAAAGATTGAGCAGACACGCCATGCTTAACCACTACCGCCAAATCTCGCTGAACTGCAGGAAACTTACTTAATTCTTCAGGGATCGGTAAACCAAGCTCCCGAATCGAATCCAAATCGAATTCGAATAAGACTGGCGCCTGAGGCAACTCGTATGCCTGCTGTAATCGTGGATGCAATTCACCAATCCAGCCAATATTTTTCTTACCAGCTGGGGTTAATAATTGGATCTGCGCAGAACGCCCAGGATGCAGTGCAGGATGAACCGCCGCCTCAGTCGTGAAATGCAGTGGATCGAGCACACGCTCCAAATCACCCTTCACGTCAAAGAAATCAACTGCACGATCAGCGCTTGCCCACTGCTCTGCTACAAATGAGCCATAGGCTAAGCCACCAAGATGCTGAGGCTGATGAAATCCTGCAACTTTGCCAGACTCTTCTTGCACGCTAGCATCACGCTTAAATACGCGACCGGTCTCGAATAAACGGACACGGCCAGCACCACGATTGAGATTAGACTTTAGGTTGGCCAGTAAGCCGCCCCACAGAGTGCTCCGCATCACACCATACTGATTCGCGATTGGATTAAGAACAGCAATCAGATCTTTTTCAGTGGCTGCAGCTAAACGCCGCTCGCTCTCCAAATCCGTAAAACCAAAATTCACCGCCTCTTGATAGCCTTGAAGTGCCAGACGTTGGCGCAATAAATGCACTCCACGCTTTGCCTCAGCCCTAGCGCTCATTTTTAATGAAGCAACAGGCGGTACATCAGGAATATTTTCAAAGCCGTACATGCGTGCGACCTCTTCAATCAAATCCTCTTCGATTTCAATATCAAAGCGATAGCTTGGTGGCGTCACAACAAATACATCATTTGCTGCTTGTATAAATTCAAAACCAAGGCGCTTAAATACATCGCCAATAATCTCCGTGGTCAGTGGGATGCCGATCACTTTCATAGCGCGAGCCAAACGCATGCTCACCGGCTTACGCTCCGGAATTGCTAATACCTGATCATTAATTGGGCCAACTTGCCCACCACAAACTTCAACGATCAAGGAAGTTAAGTACTCTAGACAATGAACAGTATTTTGCGGATCAACACCGCGCTCAAAACGATGTGCAGCATCCGTGCTGAAGTTAAAGCGACGGGCACGGCCCTGGATTGCTGAAGGCTGCCAATATGCTGCCTCTACATAAATACTCTTGGTGTCATCAGTGACAGCACAATGATTGCCGCCCATAATTCCCGCTAAGGCAACTGGGCCAGCTTGATCGGCAACTACGCCAGCATCCTGCATCTTGCCTGCAGAATCGGGGCCCTGCAAGGTCACTGTTTGACCGTTCAAAAGCTCAAGACTCTCGCTAGGCTTTGCCCAACGTACTGTCAGATCACCTGATAATTTATCAATATCAAATACATGGGTAGGCTGACCCATTTCTAGCATGAGATAGTTTGAAAGATCCACCAGTGCCGAAATACTTCTCTGCCCCGCACGCGCCAACCTCTTCACAATCCATTCCGGTGTTTTTGCCCGGGGATTCACTCCACGAATCACGCGACCAGCAAAACGTCCACAAAGGTCGGTGTCTTCAACGGTAACGCTTAGCTTATCTTGAATGGAGGTCTGAGCAATAGTCCATTTGGGTGCACACAATGCAGCGCCAGTAATTGCTGACACCTCGCGTGCGATACCCATCAGAGATAAACAATCCGCTTTATTTGGTGTGAGCTTAATCACAAAGATCTGATCATCTAAATCTAAATATTGGCGGATATCTTGGCCAACAGGTGCATCACCAGGTAACTCTAAGATGCCTTCATGATCATCACCCAAACCAAGCTCACGACCAGAGCACAGCATGCCCTGACTTTCTACGCCACGGAGTTTTCCGACCTTAATCAGGAATGGCTTGCCGCCTGCTTCTGCTGAAGGCAATTCTGCGCCAACCAAGGCGCAAGGAATTTTGATACCAGCACGCGCATTCGGCGCACCGCAAACAATTTGTAGTTCTTGGCCAGTACCAGCATCCACCTTGCAAACGCGCAAACGATCGGCATCAGGATGTTGCTCCGCTGACAAAATTTGCGCAATCACAATGTTGGTAAAAGCTGGGGCAACTGAATGCTGCTCTTCCACCTCAAGACCAGCCATGGTCATTGCATGACCTAAAGCATCGCTATCAAGCGAGGGGTTCACATATTGACGTAACCAAGATTCAGAAAATTGCATAGCGTTATTTGGGTATCTCGTTGCTAGCTTCTTAAGCCGGAAACTGGGCTAAGAAACGAAGGTCGTTTTCAAAGAAGAGCCGTAAATCATCAATGCCATAACGCAACATCGTTAAGCGCTCCAAGCCAGAGCCAAAAGCAAAGCCGGTGTAACGCTCAGGATCAATACCCATATTACGTAATACATTGGGATGCACCTGCCCTGCTCCAGAAATCTCTAACCAACGTCCAGCTAGCTTACCGCTAGCAAAGGCCATATCAATTTCTGCGGAAGGCTCAGTAAATGGGAAGTAGGATGGACGGAAACGAACTTGCAATTCATTCGTCTCAAAAAAGGTTCTCAAGAAATCGGTATAGACACCCTTAAGGTCAGCAAAAGAGACGCTCTCAGCAATCCATAAGCCTTCAACCTGATGGAACATCGGCGAGTGAGTCGCATCACTATCTACGCGATAGGTTCTGCCCGGTGCAATCACTTTGATTGGCGGCATCACATCTGCGTTGGCATATTTCTTAACATGCTCGCTCGCATAACGCACCTGGATAGGACTCGTATGCGTACGTAATAGCAAAGGCTTCCCATCGGAATCTTTGCCATCGATATAAAAGGTATCTTGCATTGAACGTGCAGGATGATTTTCAGGGCTATTTAAGGCGGTGAAATTGAACCAATCAGTTTCAATTTCAGGGCCATCAGCCACATCAAAACCAATTGAGCGGAAAATTTCTTCAACACGTTCCCAGGTGCGCATCACGGGATGCAAACTACCTACAGCTTGACCACGGCCAGGCAAGGAAACATCGATAGATTCGGCCGCAAGGCGTTGCTGCAATACTGCATCAGCCAATGCATGGCGACGCTCTTGTAATGCAGCTTCGACTTGGGTTTTGATTTGGTTAATTTGGGCGCCAGCACTCTTGCGTTCATCCGGCGACATTCCACCAAGCGCTTTTAAACGCTCGGTGAGGACACCTGACTTACCGAGATACTTGGCTTTCGCGTCCTCCAGAGCTGCCGCATCGGCAGCTCCGAGGAAATCACGTTTAGCATCCTCGACAATGTGGTCGAGAGAAACCATTGCAGCTTAGTTTTAAATGAACTAAGAATTAAGCTGCAGCGTTTACTACGGACTTGATCCGAGTAACCAAAGCAGCAAAAGCTGCTTTGTCAGCAATGGCCATATCAGAAAGTACTTTGCGATCGAGCTCGATTGCCGCTTTCTTCATGCCATTCATGAATACGCTATAAGTCATGTCATGCTGACGAACTGCCGCATTGATACGAGCAATCCATAAAGCACGGAATACGCGTTTCTTATTACGACGGTCACGATAGGCATATTGACCAGCACGCATAACTGCTTGCTTAGCAATACGGAATACGTTTTTACGACGTCCACGATAACCTGTTGCGGCATCGGTGATTTTCTTATGACGGGCTCTTGCTGTAACCCCACGTTTGACTCTTGGCATTTATTTCTCCTAATCTAGTCTGAGGTTAAGCGTATGGAAGCATGGAGCGAATTGACTTAACGTCTGCCTTCGCAACTTCAGTGGTACCACGTAGGTGACGCTTATTCTTTGTGGTTTTTTTAGTAAGGATATGGCGTTTGAAAGCCTGGCCTCGTTTAATCGTTCCGCCTGCGCGAACCGTGAAGCGCTTTTTAGCGCTACTCTTGCTCTTCATCTTGGGCATAAAGCACCCCTTCTTTTACTTGTGCCACTGAGGTGGTAACCGACGGTTACGCTTCCTGTACCTCGAAGCACTTCTCACTACCGGGATCCTTAGTAATTCACTAGGAACCCCTCCCTACTTAAGAACCTAAATGTCTTGCGACCTTTAAATTACTTAGCCTTACGAATGGGGGCCAAAACCATCACCATCTGGCGACCTTCCATTTTTGGAAACTGTTCGACTTGGCCATGTTCAACTAGGTCCAACTTCAAACGCTCCAACATTCTGACTCCGATTTCTTGGTGGGCCATTTCACGACCCCGAAACCGCAGCGTAATCTTTGTCTTATCGCCATCTTCCAAAAAGCGGATTAGATTGCGTAGTTTCACACCATAGTCACCATCATCTGTGCCGGGACGGAATTTGACTTCCTTCACCTGAATCACTTTTTGCTTGAGCTTAGCTTCATGCAAACGTTTGGCTTCTTGGTACTTGAATTTGCCGTAGTCCATAATCCGGACTACAGGTGGCACAGCCGTCGGAGCAATTTCAACCAAATCGGTCTCTTTCTCTTCTGCCAAAGCCAAGGCTTCACTCAATTTAACTACACCGATGGGTTCCCCATCCAGTCCAATCAGACGCACTTCAGGAGCAGTAATCTCCCGATTTATGCGCTGCGATTTATCAGTAGCGATCTTCTTAATTCCTTTAAAAAAACAATCAAAACCATTCCACCCCTAGCTAAGCTCGGGTCCGACTTTCTGAGAAATATCCTGCTGGAGTCGGGCAACGAAGGCATCAAGAGGCATTACGCCTAAATCCACTCCGCCACGGGCACGAACGGCCACCGAATTACTTTCAGCTTCTTTATCCCCTACAACTAACAAAAATGGGAGCTTCTGTAATGCGTGCTCGCGTATTTTATACGTTATTTTCTCATTTCGCAAATCGGATTCGACTCTAAACCCTTGTTTTTTCAGAGATTGCTGAACTTTGTGAGCGTAAGCAGCAGAATTATCTGAGATATTGAGGACTACAGCCTGGGTAGGAGCAAGCCAAACCGGCATATTTCCAGCGTGGTTTTCGATCAAAATACCAATAAAACGCTCTAAAGAGCCCACAATTGCCCTATGAAGCATGACTGGAGCCTTACGTGTGTTCTCTAATGTGACGTATTCCGCACCTAAACGGGCTGGCATCGAGAAATCCACCTGAATCGTGCCGCACTGCCAGGTGCGACCAATCGAGTCTTTAAGGTGATATTCGATCTTCGGACCATAAAAAGCACCCTCACCGAGCAATTCTTCCCATTCTTGGCCGGAAGCAGTCAAAGCGCCACGCAATGCAGCTTCTGCTTTATCCCAAATGGCGTCATCCCCAACCCGCTTAGCTGGACGCAAAGCTAACTTGACCGCAACTTCTGTAAACCCAAAATCTTGATAGACCTCGCGCACCGCTTTATCGAAAGAAGCCACTTCTGACTGAATCTGATCTTCTGTACAGAAAATATGCCCATCATCTTGGGTAAAACCGCGCACACGCATTAATCCATGTAAAGCGCCCGACGGTTCATTGCGATGGCATTGGCCAAACTCACCGTAACGCAATGGCAACTCACGATAACTATGCAATCCTGAATTAAAGATTTGAATATGTCCAGGGCAGTTCATCGGCTTTAATGCATAAGCACGATTCTCTGACTCAGTTGTAAACATGTTTTCTTTGTAGTTATCCCAGTGACCAGACTTTTCCCAAAGACCGCGGTCCAGAATTTGTGGTGCCTTTACTTCTTGGTAGCCTTCTCGCTGATAAACGCGACGCATGTACTGCTCAACCTCTTGCCAGATCGACCAGCCCTTAGGGTGCCAAAAAATAAGGCCTGGGGCTTCAGGCTGAAAATGGAATAAATCAAGAAACTTACCAAGGCGACGGTGGTCACGCTTCTCAGCCTCTTCAAGCATATGAAGATGGGCATCTTGATCTTCTTTTTTCAACCAAGCGGTGCCGTAGATCCGTTGCAGCATTTCATTCTTACTATCGCCACGCCAGTAAGCCCCAGCAACGCTCAGAAGCTTAAATACCTTAAGCTTGCCAGTGGATGGCACATGGGGTCCACGACATAAGTCAGTAAACTTTCCTTCAGCATATAAAGAAACATCCTCGCCTTGGGGAATGCCAGCAATGATTTCTGCCTTGTAGTTTTCGCCTTGCGCTTTAAAGAATTGGACTGCCTCGTCACGAGGCATCACTGTGCGAATTACTGGCTCATCCTTCTTGGCGAGCTCAGCCATTTTCTTCTCTAAAGCAACTAAATCATCGGGAGTAAATGCGCGATGAAATGAGAAGTCGTAATAAAAACCATTTTCGATCACAGGGCCGATAGTGACTTGTGCCTCTGGAAATAATTCTTTAACTGCATAAGCAAGTAAGTGAGCCGTGGAGTGGCGCACGATCTCTAGAGCCTCTGGGCTTTTGTCCGTAATGATGGCAAGTTGACTGTCTTGATCGATTACAAAGCTGGCGTCCACCATCTGGCCATCAACAATACCGCCTAAGGCAGCCTTAGCAAGACCACTACCAATGCTTTGGGCAACATCAATGACGCGAACGGGAGCCTCAAACTCACGTTTAGATCCGTCTGGCAGAGTAACTACAAGCATGACAACTCCATCACATTTACTTACAAAAAAGAAAGCGCGGCAGCATTTCGGCAACCGCGCTCTTTTGGGTCTTTATTCGTTGGTAGGCTCGATTGGACTCGAACCAACGACCCCCACCATGTCAAGGTTTCAACCTTATTAAAAACACGCTACAACACGATACTGAGGCTAATTATATAGGTGTTTTTATGTGTTTTAGGCTGTTGCTAAGGTGTTGAACCTAGTGACTTGTCACCCGGTTGGGGTAATCTATAAAGATTAGAACGAATTTAGGGGCTCAAAATGAAATATCTACTCGCCATCGTTGGTGTTGCTGCATTAGCCGGCTGCATGTCAATCGATCCAGTGCCATTCAGAGGCCCAGACGGAAAACAGGCTTATTCCATGAAATGCAGCGGAATGGGCAGATCTTTGGATGCCTGCTACCAAAAAGCCGGTGAAGTTTGCCCAAGTGGTTACAACATAGTTGATCGCCCATCCGGGACAGTTGGCTTCATGAATCAAGGTACCATGATGATGGCCCCTGCGAATGGATTAGTTATTCAGTGTAAGTAATGGATTATCCAAATCTAACTCCCGGCCAGAAGCTCAAGCGCAGATGGTGCCTTTTTTTCTTCGGTATGTATAAGCACCCAGATGGAAAGCTTGAATCTACTGAGGATGACAAGGCTGGCGTAAATATCTACACCACAGAGCCATTTAAGCGAGAGCAGATAACGGATGCCTACCTGGAGAGTCAGGAGGCCAAGGCAAGATACTGGCAGCCATTCTTTTATGGCGCTGTTGCCATGTATATATTGCTTTCAGTATTGGGAAAAATTAAGTGAAAACCATTCTCTTATTTATTAAGCTCGCCTGGCGTGGGGATCTGAAGCTCTGGCAGGTCTTTTGGATTGGCAAGGTGGGCGTCTCTGCCGCCCTTGCGCTGATCTCAATGGCACTTGTCTCAATTTTCCAATCTCCGTTTCCGGCATTGATCTATTCATGTTTCATGCCGTTTTATCTTGTATTCATTTTTGTTTCACTTTGGAGATGTGCTCCAAATACCTCCAATAAATTTTGGATGTATCTAACCAGGGCTTACATTGTCATTGGCCTTTTGGCTGTGGTGTTTGGATTTTGTTTGGTCTATTTTGGAACACAAGCCTCACATCAGTGGGTGAATTAAACAATGGCTACATACGAAGTCCACAATCACAAAGGCGGTCTAGTGGCGGAGTTTGATACTCAGGCCGAAGCGCAAGCCTATGTGCAAAGTAAAGATGATCCGCTTTTGTATGTTGAAGAAATAAACCCCCCTCCACCACCACCTCCGCCACCAGGCAAATTTGAGATTTGGTATGGCCAGATGTTTGAGAAGCGCTGGTTTAGATGCTTGAATGGCTTAGTTGTGTTTGGTGTTGGTTGGGCGATTCTAGTGAATGGAGATAAGCCAATTCTCACTATTGCCGGATGGGGCGGAATGATCCTCGGCGGATTGATCGCTTTTGAGATAGCCCTGGCTCTTCTAGGCCTTTACTTTGTTTTCAACATCTTTGAGGGTTTAGATAATCTCTCTACGCCAAAGGCAATCGTCATTGGCGCCTGCATCATTGCTTATGTGATTTATAAAAAGAGGAAATAATCATGAGTGAACAATCAAAAGGCTTCTTTGCCGCTAACTGGTTTAAGTTGTTTTTCGTTGCCTTGAGCATCCTTGTTGTTGGCATCTATTTCAGCCGAGAGAGTGATCTCGATGGATGCCTTGAAAACGCAACAAAGAATTACCAAACTGATTGGGCATTCCAGTGCAAGCAAGCCAAACAGGAAGCCACATGCTCATTACCTAGACTGGTTGCCGAGGGCGTTGAGAAAGATAGGGATAGACGGGCTGAGCTGTGCTTAAAGCGATATAGCTTTAGCCGCTGAAATAAAACCAGGAGCCCAGCAGCTCCCGGCAAGAATAAATAAAACCAAGGGCTCCTCCTTTTTATTCAAAAGACCCTTGGTGGCTAGGTAAAAAAAAGCCAGGAATCACCCTGGCAGACTATAAGGAAGTAAAGCTAAATCACACCACAGCGGCAGACTTTTGATCTTCCGCTGTCATGTTTAATGGATGGCGCAAGGTATCGCCACCAGAAATATTTTCTAGCCCAAGCCATGCTCTGGCTTCATTAGCCGTCACAGTGCCTGAGAGCATCACAGAGCTAATGAATGCCGCTAATTCCGCACCACTGCCACGCTGCGCATCAGAGGTGTCAAAGCCAATGAATACGCCGCTTGATCGCTCACCATTGGAGAGCATCTTGGCTGCGATGGAATCGGCAATTAAAACCAATAGGCCGGACAAAGATGATTGCAGCCAGGATAAGCGCTCAGCTTGTGCTGTTGATCGATTGATGTCAGCCATCTCGCCAACCAGCGAAGCCGGTACGCCATACGCTCTGGCTATATCTAAATTGACTGCGCTTTTCAGCGCTGTCAGTTGAAGATTTAAAAGATTGGGAATGTCGATTGTGTTGAGCTTGAGGCCGTTATCGAGCACCAGGGCTTTGCCCAGGGATGTGCCAGAGAATCCGGCTGTGAATCGCTCACGCAAGCGCTGCGCCACTTCTGGCGTCAATGCTTTCTCAGTCTCCATCACAACGCTAGGCGCTGCCACATTGGCGAAAACAGATAATTCAGCACGCTGAATCTGTAAGCCCAGATTGATCGTCTGCGAAAGCTTTTGAATCGGGCTCTCACCAGTCAATGCATTTTGAGCAGGCCAAAATGGTGTGTGGATGACTTCTGAATCTCGCAGTGTCATGAATTGCGTGCCCAGGATCACGGAAGCTGCTACCTGGTAAGCAATCGAGCCATCGCTCATTCTTAATTTGGTCACTAAGCTTGCCGGCAAATGAGTGAGCGATGTGCCCACCATGCGCAGATAGCCGTTGCCATATAAAACTAAATCGGATCCGAATGCGGCCTTATCGGCTGCAGAGAGAGTCCTAAGAATCTTTTGCGCTGGATGATTCTCCAGCGGCTTTGATGTTGAATCTCCAGAGTAAACCCTGGGGAATGCTGCAGCCATCTGGCTGGCATACAGGGAGCGCACACGCTCCAGGGCAGGCAGCTTGACTGCTTGCTCTGGGCTAATGTTGATCACTGCTGTTGGCGTGGAGAGATCTGGGCCGAAATAAACCGGTTGATTCCCTCCAAGCCATCCAGAGATGACTGATCGAATGCTAAGCGCCATTATTTAAGTGGGCTAACGCCAGGCATATCGCCAATCAAAACCATGTTTGGATTGAGAACACCAGCAGCGCCACGACTTTCAGCAAGCACAGTTAAAGCATTTTTGACAAACTGCTGACCTTGATAGCCGAGCATTACTGATTCAACCTGGCGATCAAAGAAGGCAACAGATGCAGGCTCAAATGCCAAGATCTTGCCAGCCGGAACAGCTGCGACAGGCACAGCTGTGTAAGGCAATGAAGGCAAGCCCAAGTATTCGCCAGATCCTTTTGCTTTGCTAGTCATTACTGTGAAGTAGTCAGATGGATTAACCGCAACAACAACGCCATTAGCGCCTGCTGTGGTCAATGCAAAGCCAGCCTCTGCAATTGCATCGCCAGCTGTAAGAGCCGTTGGCACGAATGCTGTTGAGTTTGTATTGATTTCAGCCCAGAGAGCTTCTTCAATTTTTGCAGCCAACCCAAAAATCATTTGGCTTGAGAGCAATGCTTGCAAACCGGCATCATCATCGAGAATCTGCTTTGAGCATTCGATCCAGTGAGCGAATGTGTCAATGTTTTTGGTGATCAGCTGAGCTGTTGGTGCGCTCTCAGGCTTTAAGCCGAGCTCTTTCACCTTAGCAGCTGCGCTAGTGATACCAATGCGAGCAAATGAAACTGCCTGGCCTTGGGCGGCATAAGAGCTCACCAAGCTGCGCAGGAGGTTAGGTGTTTGACGATTGATGCCAATGTTGCCGACAAACTGAGCAGGCAAGCCCAATTGAGCGCCAGTGGTTGCATCAGTGTTTGTGCCAGACAATGCTTTCACAGTAGCTGTGAAGTTTTGACCGGATTTGATCATTGCTAAGTTTTCTTGAACTTGTGCAAAGACTGATTTTGATTTTTGTTCACCAATGATTGTGGCGATCTCTAAAGTTTCCATTTGATTCTCCGAATTAGGAAGTTGATTGGTGGAGTCGAGCTGAGCCGTTTGAGGGCCACAATCAAGCGGCGCAGCTGGCTCGACTCCGTTGGATTTAATACGCAATGCATCTGGGTTTGCTGGGACAGCAACAATGCTGATCTCCAGTAATTCATTCGATGACAAGTCCATGCCACCTTTTGAATTCTCTTGGGCCTGCCCAGGGGCAAAGCCAATTGACACAGCACGCAAGGTGCCATGATCGATAAGGGTTTTAATTTCTTGGCCTTTAGCCGTTGGCGCCAGCTCTATGTCAGCAATGAGATTGCCGTTTTCATATCTGGCTGATGTGCACTTCCCGATGGGCGCAGAGTGATCATGACCAAAGAGCACCACAGGATTCTGCATATATTTTTCAAGATTGAAATCCTGAGAGACAGAATCACCAACACGATCAATTGATGGTGTCGATGCAATAAAAGAAAAACCAGATTCTGATTTTGTGATTTCAGCTTGAAAATTATTCATACCTGCAAAATAGCAGTGTCATCGAAATCTTTTAAGAGATTTCATCCACATTTTGCAAATTTAGCTTTGAAGATGAATGAAGATGAATCAAGTCAAATGAAGTTGCGTCACCTGACTTTTTTCATCAAGCTAAAAGTGACTCATCATCGCCAATCAGTTTGCGAGCTTCATCTTCTGCTCTGCGGCCTGGCAATAAATCTCTGACATCTTTGATCGCTCCAAGTTGCAGCAGCCGCATGTTGGAGCCCACACGCTTGATCGCCATGTCTAAGAGCTTGTGGGCAGGATGTGGCACTAATTCGCCCCTGGAGTTTGCAATCACATCACCATCTTTGGCGATGAGCTTGCGCATGCGATTGATCACCACAGAATCAGCTGCCACCTGGGCAGCCAGGTTAAGCTGCGCCGGTGTCCATTCGTGATGAGCCTTGCTGAGCACCAGGGAATCGAAAAAGGGCTTTGCCGCTTTGTCCATAGCCGGTGTTGGCAATCCTTTATCCAGGTTTTGATGAATTGCGATCTGTCCGGTGACAGAATCGCAGCGTGGTTTTCTAGTGCTTTGAGTCATGGGTGTCTCTTTACGGGTTTGGGTTGAAATTGCTGTCCACAGAGCGGTGCGGCCATGTGAGGCTTTGGGAAGTTTTGCCCCCTACCCATCAGTGGAGATCACCAGGGATAGTCATGCCAGGCAAGAATGGCTCAATGGATGACTCATACACAATGCGAGCCATCTTCATCACACGCTCATGTGCCTCTTTGCCAGCATCTGGCCACATCGCCATCAAGCCAATGGCCATTGAGTCAGGTATGGTCACATCAACATCTTGAGGCGATCTGATTGGATTGCCATTCATTCCCATCTTGACGCCAATGAGGAAGATGGCCGCAAACAATTGAGCAGTCTCTGGATGCAGCTGTGGCAATTGCGATTCATTCATTGTTTGATTCATTTCTTCTTCTTCCTCTTGGATAAGTTAAGCAAGATCTCATCTGATCGCTCTTTGGCTTCTTTAGCCATGTTCACAGCCTCTTTGATCACTGTGTTGGTGTAGAGCTCTGCCTGATACACCACAGTGTCAAGATCCTCCTCAGTGATCGCTGGATACATCTCCATGAGTTTGTCCTTGAGTCTGCTCATCCATAGCACTGGCGCTCCTGGATGCCAGCCGATCTCATACATCAGCAGCAGCCCTGCGACTTCTGTGGCTCGTTTAAATTCATCTGGTGTGAGGCTACTCATGGGGCTTTCTTTCTTCATGGATCTCATTCTTGATTTCATCTAATTGCTGCATCCTGTGCATCAGCGCCTCATAAACACCCACAGTGTTCTCAAGCCCCCGATAGCGCTCTTTGATCAGATGCGTGCTCATTGATTCGCCAATGAGGATCACACGCTCAAGCGCCTCATGCGTAATCGTTGGATACATCTCCAGCATCTTGTTTTTGACACGCTGTTTCCATGCCTTTGGCATCCCTGGTTTGGCGCCCATTTCATAAAAGAGCAATAAACCGGAAACGATAGAGGCATCAATCTCCTCTTTTCGTGATTCAAAGGTGTCAGTCCTAAAAATGAATGTCTGCATTTTTTCTCTCACTATTTTTTAAAAATCGATTCATCTCAAATCCCCAAAATTAACTTTTTGAGGTTTAGAGGTGAGTGAGGTGACTCCTTAGAGTAGTCACCTCACCTCACCTCAAAATTACCTGGGGGTGAGGTAGGGGTAAAACCTCAAGGTCACCTCACTCACCTCAAACATTTTTTTCGCTCCTATCCTCATGTTTTATATAGAGTTTTCCCATCTGCTCATAAATGAGCTCATCATCCAATAATTTTTTGACTGCCTTGTTTGAGTTGGATTTGTCCTTGTTTATGCCGGCACTGATTTCTGCCCTAGTTACCCCAAAATTTGACCTATTCATAAACTTCAAAATTGCCAATTCAGTCGGTGGCAGCAGCAAGGTTTTTGGAGGTAAATCAGCAGAATTCACCCAGCAAGTGCTGCGAATATTTCCCCATTTATTCATTCCAATCTGGACAGGCTCTAAGCTAAAAGCAAGGCGATCTCCTTTGCCTTCGATCTCCCTTTGCTTAGTGACTTCGGCCACGCTGATGCCATTTGATTGGCTAACCTCAATCTCAGTGTCGATATGGGCACGCATGCCACTCCAGCCCCTGGCACCCTTGAGTGAATCTTTGCCAGAGTGATGGATAACGCCGATAAGCGCTCCAATGGATGAGCCGATAGCATCACACCTCACCATGACTTTGCCCATGTCATTGCTGTTTTCATTGGCCCCAGCACTGATTCTTGCCAGAGTGTCAAACACGACTAAGCCAATATTGACGCCATGCGTGGCCTCAATCTTCTTTATCAAGCGAATGATGGCGTCAGAGTCAAATTCATTCTCATAGAGATTGACTTGATCTGGACAGACAAAAAAATTGCCTGATTTCATGCCTTGCTGCTTTTGCCAGGCCCTGGCTCGCATCCTTACCCCAGCAGGGGATTCAGCTGCTACATAAAGCACAGCTGTCTGCGTGACATTCCTGCCCAAAAACTGCATGCCTGTGGCTACACACATGCACATATGAATGGCCATGAAGGTTTTGCCAGAGTTGGATTCTCCAAAGATCATGGCGATTCCAGATGTCTGCAAAGTGCGCTCAATGAGCTCATCATGCAAAACCTCTAATTCATCAAGATCAGGCAGCTCATCGCCGCTGAAATACTCTAGGCTGCGCCCTGGATCAGACTTCACTGCGCCAGGCTTGTTTGAGTCTGCAAACCCATCAGCCAGGAAGCTGTCCACATGCTTGATGTATTGATCAATATCAGCATTCGGATTCGGATGCGCCTCCAGGATAGATTTCACAGTGGCTTTGGCTGCATCCCTAGACATTCCAGAATTGAAATACATCGCCGTCAAACTCAATGCCGGCTGGTAATACGCCTCATTTGAATAAATCTGCTTGATGGCATCTTCAATTCTCTCTGCCATCGGCGCTTTCGATCCAGGTGTAACGCTCAGTGCCTTGGATGTTTTTGCTGATGGAAAGATTGGATCCCATTGCCCATCTTTGAAGTCAATTGGTTCGCCTTCAATATTGATAGCTGCATATTCATTTGACGATTTGCCAAAGTAATATGACTGGCTCAGCGTAAAGCTTTCACTGGCCAATATGCCACCTAGAGCAGCGTTGAGCATTCCCATGAGGTAATGCCTTTCCTCTGGCTCTTTACAGCTTGAGAAAGGCGCTAAGACACGCCATCTGGGCTTTTCTGTTGAGTGTGACGGCGATGTATAAAGCGCAGCTGTAATGCCATGCCGTTTTAATCGAGATGCGCCTTCCTCAATGGATATTTCTTCCCCGTCATAGTCACCCTCTAAGCCATGCACCTCCAAAACATTGGAATCATGACGCAGTGAGCCCTTATCGGTTTTTAAATCTCCAAACTTAGCCAGCTTGATGAGTGGCATTGATGATTTTTTATAAAACACATTTGGAGCACTGATCTTTGTGACTAGCTCATCCCATGAGGCATCAAAAGACTTGAGTGATTCAGCAAAAACATCATCGAATTGAGTGATGATCATGTCAGCCTCAGACTAAATGCCAGTGCTGGATTGTTCCTAAGTCGATCCACACCTCAGCAGCAGAGTGATCATTGGCTGTGCCAGTGATCGTGCAATCTTCTAGGCGCACAAAGTTGCCAGATGTTTCTTTGACTACGCCATCAATCCTCACTGGTGATCGCAGTTGGATCATCGTGTGGCGATTGCGGTAATTTAAGAGGGGATGCTGCGCTTTTGGTTTTGGAGGATTATTTCGTTGCATCTTTATTCCTTATTCGTGTAATGGCCGACATATGCCAGCCCGCAAATCTTTTGCTTGATAGCGACATGCATGCGATCTGAATGGATCAAAGATCCAAATCCAGTGGGCACAATCACTCCATCAGCTTTGAGGTCATTTCGATAGATCGTGCAAAAGTTGCTAAAGCTCTTAAATCCTTTAGGAAAAAATGAGCCATAGATCTGCTCGTTTTCTTTCCACCAAAGATCTTTGCGCCGCAGCTGCTTCACATCGATGTCATCAAGATTCATTCCTGGAAAGCCTTTTGCTCCAGGCGCTTTGCAGACTCAATTGAATTGCGCTTGAGGATGCTCAGGACTACTTGTGAGATATGTGGGGTGACTTTGTCAGATGCCCTGCCCTTGCCTAAAATCAGGGCGCCAGATTCAGCGAGCTCTACTGCGTTGCGGCGCTTAAACCATTCCCAAGATGATTGGGTTGCAAAGAAAACACATCCTTCATCTTTGAGCCATGACACTACTGGCTTTATTTCAGATAATTTTGTTTGATCCATGTAATTCTCCTTTTTAAATGCTCGCTGCCAAGCGATTAAGGGCAATTACATAGACAAAAAAAATCCCCCGATACAGGGGGATTTAAATATTTTTTATTGCGTGTTGTTTTATGACTTCTTTGGTCTGCCTTTAGGTTTTTTGATACCCATCTCTAAGCGAATTTTCTCGACTATCTTGGGTGTAATGTCATCGACTAAATCAGTGGCGATGCGGTGATCACTTGCGCCAAACTCAACCCAGGAGCGAATATCCTCGTTGCGATTGGGATCAATGTCCCTGACATTTTCTCTGGCATGTTTATAAAGATAATCAATGCGCTTTTGCAGCTCGACATTCTTGCCAATCAAATCATGGATGCACTGGACAAATTCTTCTTTGCTCCACTCCTCAAAGAAAGTTACATAAACCGCTAGATCTTCTGGTTTCATCCGAACACCCTCGCCACGACATCTTGTTTACCAGCCACATTTAAATGCATGTAGCGCCTGGAGGCCTGCAAACTGCGATGGCCCATGATCGACATGATATTGGCTTGAGAGACGCCGGCCTTGGCCATTGCTGAGCCACAGGAATGGCGCAGCAGATGAAAGTTATATCCAGCAAAGCCTGCCTCCGCTGTGATTCTGTCCCACAGCTTGCGCCAGTGATAAGCCTTCCCTGTTTTGCCGGCAAAGACTAGGCCCTGCTTACCTGGTAGCTTTTCCAGCTCAGCCTTGGCAGTGGAAGATAGTGGCGCCAGGATGGGATCGCCATTCTTAGTGCGATCCACAGTGACCACTCCCTGCTCCAAATCAACCTGGCACCAATCAAGATCCTTGAGATTGCCAGAGCGCAGACCAGTGCAAAAGGCCACCTCAATGAGCGCAGTCATCCGGCCCCAATGAATATCGAGCATCCTGGCGATCTTGACCAGGTTGGCCACCTGGGCGCCATCAAAGTAACGGGTATCTGGATCATCTTGCTCAGGAAGATCTGCGCCCCTGGTAGGCGGAATCCAATTCCTGGTGATCAATTTTTGCTTTTTGGCGTATTTAAAGCAGCCTGCAAGCTCTGAGAAGTATCTGGCAATGGTTGCGCTTGATAAAGGCTTAGAAAGGCCCACAGAGCCTTTATTTCGGATTGGCTGCATCTTGCCCCTGTTGCTTAGTGCGACCAGGGCATCATCAACCATATCGGCTGTGATTTGATCAATTGGTGTGCAACCAAATTGCTGGCTCCAGAATAAGAGCCGATTTTGGACTTCACCAATGCGCAAATTCTCAGATCCATCTTTGAGAATCGACTTTTTGGCGATATACCCAGCACATAAAACATCAAAATTCACTGTCATTTTTCACTCCTAAACACTCTTGAGATCAACGCCTTTTTAGGGGCAACCTGATCGCTTGGCAGCGAGTATTTATAAAGTTAAAACAATGACTTACATCTTCGTTGGTAGGCTCGATTGGACTCGAACCAACGACCCCCACCATGTCAAGGTGGTGCTCTAACCAGCTGAGCTACGAGCCTATATAGCCATAGAGTTTATCACCGGCGGCGTACTTGGGTCACGCCTTTCACTTCTTCTAGACTGTTTTGAACGATTCGAAGGGCTTCCGAGTCTTTGATTTCCACTGTTAGCAGTATCTGAGCCAGGCCACGTTTAGCAGATTTACGTAAATCAATCACATGCACACCCTGCCTTGTCAGAATTTCAAACAACTCACGCATTAACTCTGGACGGTCTAGACCAGTAATGGCTAAATCCGCAGGAAACACCCGTTTTGCATCTCCAGTCAGCGGAATTTCTGCAGAGGATTCATTCCAAGCAGTCTGAATGACGCGCTCGGGAGCTCTCTCCAAAAGCCCTCTAAAGGTTTTGCACGAGCGACGATGAATAGAAACGCCACGACCTTGGGTAACAAAACCCGCAATCACATCGGGTGGCACCGGCCTGCAGCAGCGTGCCAACTGAGTCAGTAGCGAATCCACCCCAACTACCAACACATCGCCCGCATGGCCTTGCTTACGAGCACTTTGTTTCAGAATGATTTCAGGGGCTGGTGCACTGACCTTCGTTTCCGGCTTGTGCTCTGCTTTAACTTCAGCCGACTTTACTCCCGTCTCCTCATCATCTAGGGCGTTAAACCAGGCTCTCACTCGAGTTCGAGCGCGCTGTGAGCGCAAGTAATTATGACTTGGGCTGATCCAATCTCGCGATGGCCCGCCATGCTTCACTGCAATGATTTCAATCGTTTGACCATTCTGTAGGGGCGTATCTAAGGGCACCATAGCCCCATCAACACGAGCGCCCCGACAGCGATGACCAAGATCGGTATGCACCGCATAAGCAAAATCAATCGGTGATGAACCCCGCTCTAATGAAATCACTTTCCCCAAAGGAGTAAGAACATAAATATGATCATCAATCTCATGATGTTTCAGTTGCTCCCAAGCATCCTCTTTCCAAGAGATCAACTGTCTTGCCCAAGCAATCTGGCGCTCATAAGCTACAGCTGCGCTATGAGTGCCTTGTTGATGATTCGCACTAGGCTTATTAGTCTTTACTGTGTTGGGCGGGGAAGACATGCCAACATAAGCACCCTCTTTATAGCGCCAGTGCGCAGCTAGGCCATACTCAGCCTGACGATGCATTTCATGAGTACGCACTTGAATCTCAAAGGCGGTGTCATGCTCATCCATCACTACGGTATGGAGTGATTGATAGCCGTTAGGCTTTGGTCTTGCGATGTAGTCATCAAACTCTCGTGGCACGGGTTGCCAAACGTTATGCACCAAACCTAAGGTGGCGTAACAGGATTTGACATCATCAACTAAAACTCTGAATGCCCTCACGTCATAGAGGTTGGCAAAGTCTAGGGACTTGCCTTGCATCTTTTTCCAAATGCTATAAATATGCTTTGGGCGTCCTTGAACCTCACCATCAATCTGAGCAACAACTAACTCTTGCTTGAGCCTACTCACAATCTGCTCGATAAAAGCTTCACGCTCA
This sequence comes from Burkholderiaceae bacterium, assembly GCA_947452535.1. Lineage (GTDB taxonomy): Bacteria > Pseudomonadota > Gammaproteobacteria > Burkholderiales > Burkholderiaceae > Polynucleobacter. Next base: position 104,703 of record CANGCM010000001.1, read on the forward strand.
ATACGCTTGCTATCAAGCATCTTAGCAATATCTCGATATACCAGCGGAGAAAGAATTCGAAATGCTAAATCCTCCATCTCCCACTTCATCTGCCAGATACCCAAACGATTTGCCAAACTTGCATCAATATTCAGAATCTCTTGCGCCCAAGGCTTAGGCATTTCGATATTTTCTTGAGTAATCCAGCGCAGCGTTTGCAAGCGAGAGGCTAAATAAATGAGCACTACGCGCAAGTCATCACCAAACGCGAGCAGCATCTTTCTTAGTATTTCTTCTTGCCCAGAAATACTCAGGCCACCATCATTACGAACAAGCTTTGCTTGAGCTTGTCTAAGCCCTCGATAGCCAATCAATAGCTTGGCCGGCTCCTCACCAATTAACTTCATTAGTGATTCTTTACCATGAGTACGGGCAATATTAGTAGCAGCTATTAGCGTTGCCTCATCCAGATGAAGCAATTTGAGAATACTCAGTACGCCAACAGCATGATCTTCAGATGGCTCACCGTACCAACCATCAACTATGGTGATACTCTCAGATGCATTTTCAGCATTTGACATTGGGCAACGTAATCCTTAACTGAAAAATTCTTTTGCTAAAGCGACTTGCTCTGGCTTCACAAAAGCAGGCGCATGCCCCACTCCTGGAATCTCAATACTGCGTATATAAGGATTAGCCTTACACATCTCAGCTACTGTTTGCGCAGAAAGCAAATCAGAATCGCCGCCTCGTACAATCAGCATCGGAATATGAATTTGTTTGAAGGCATGCCACATTGCCATTTCACCTGCTTTTGCCATGATTGGGTTTACCGATGCAAATGGCACAGAAATATTTGGGTCGTAGTGCATGACCCAAAAACCCTCTTTTTGCACTAGCATAGGGCCGTTATAAATTTCCCACTCTTGGGGGGTGTGAGGGCCGAAGCTAGCGCAGATCTCATTGAGACGCTGCAACGCATCGACACGATTAGCAAAAGAAAAAGGCTGCCCAACGTAAGAGCCTAAACGCTCAATGGCCTCGGGCTCAATACGTGGGCCAACATCATTAATCAGCATGTGACGGATGGGGCTATTCGGCATAGAGGCATAAACCATCCCTATCAGACCGCCCATAGAAGTTCCAAACCAATCCACCTGAGCAACACCCAATTGTTTGATCAGACTTGTCATGTCTGCAACATACTGAGGGACCGCATAAAGCATTGGATTCTTGAGGCGATCGGAGTCACCCCGTCCCACGACATCAGGGCAAACAACGTAATATTCATGACTCATGGCTTCTGCCAGGGTTTTAAAGTCACTCCCCCTGCGAGTCAAACCATGGACACAAATCAATACCTTGGAATTGCTGGGATTACCCCAGGCGTGGTAAGCCATACGATGAGGGCCATCAGCGCTGGCGCAAGTGACGTAGAAAGTGTCGCCTTGATGAATGGTAGTGGAACTTTTAGGATCATCTTTTGATGACTCATGGTGGGTATGTCCGTCCAGCATGCTTTCCACTTCAGGCTGCAAGGTGACATGATCAATACCATGTTGATTTAGTAACATTGTATTAATACGCCCCATGATTGCTGGCCATTCAGACATCTGGGCAATTTCAATATGGCCAATCAATGCAGGAAAGCTGGGGGTCATTTCCCAAACATGTAAATCATGTACCGCCAAGACGCCTGGCACCTTTTTTAAATCTTTACCAACCTGTAAATAATCAATGTGTAAAGGCACCCCCTCCATCAAGAAGTGATAAGACTCTTTAAGAATGGAAATGGTCGACTTCAGAATTAAGAGGGACACTAAGATGGATAAAATAGCATCAATCGGCATCCATCCAGTGATCTGAATCACAATACCTGCAATGAGGGCGGCTACAGAGCCTAATAAGTCACCGATGACATGAACTAATGCGGCGCGCGTATTAACACTCTTCTTATCGCGCGACAGTACCCATGCCACCACAATGTTCATCACCAAGCCGATGGCAGCTACCACTGTGACTGTTAAGCCATCCACCTTATGCGGATCATAGAATCGACTAATCGCCTCAAACATGATCCACACAACCAAGGCTAGCATCGCGATGCTATTCACAAAAGCTGCCAAGGCCTCGGCTCTTCCAAACCCAAAGGAATGTTTTGCAGATGGCGGACGACGAGAAATAATTTGAGCCAACAATGCCAAACCTAGGGCAGCTGCATCCGTCACCATGTGGCCGGCATCCGAAATCAAGGCTAAAGAATTGGCAAAATAGGCAGCGGCACCCTCAACACCCGAAAAACCGAGTGTGAGCACTAAGGCTATTAGCAGTAGATTTTGGTTGGATACTTCTTTGCTATGAGAATGCTTAGCATCGCCCTGCTTGTGAGCATGAAGTGAATGATCTGATGCATTCATGAGGAAGTCCCTGAAAAAAGAAATGGGGTCACTAAGACCCCATTATTTCACTAACCAGTAACCTTGGTTAGAAACCGCTTGCATCTACAGGGGCACCCGTTTTAGATAAGACTTCTTCCTTAGCCACTCCGGGAGCCAACTCCACTAACTTTAAGCCCTTAGGCGTAATATCTAGAACGCAGAGATCAGTAATGATGCGGCTGATTACGCCTACACCCGTCAGGGGTAAAGTACATTTAGGCAAGATCTTGATTTCTTCAGTGCCATCTTTTTTCTTGGCAACGTGCTCCATCAAAACAACCACATGCTTCACGCCAGCTACGAGGTCCATAGCGCCACCCATACCCTTAACCATCTTGCCGGGAATCATCCAGTTAGCGAGGTCACCATATTCGCTCACCTGCATAGCACCTAAAATCGCAATGTTAATTTTTCCACCACGAATCATTCCAAATGAATCTGCGGAAGAAAAGATGGAGGAACCTGGCAAAGTCGTAATCGTTTGTTTGCCTGCATTGATTAAATCAGCATCAATGGTTGCTTCGGTTGGAAATGGACCAATACCCAGTAAACCATTTTCTGATTGCAGCCACACTTCCATTCCTTCTGGCACGTGATTGGCCACCAAGGTTGGCATACCAATGCCCAAGTTAACGTAGTAACCATCTTTCAACTCTTTAGCAGCACGTGCTGCCATTTCATCTCTATTCCAAGGCATATCGATCTTCCTAAATATTCTCTACTGTTTTTATATTGTGTATGTGGGTATTAAGCTGCAGACAACGTACGCTGCTCGATACGCTTCTCAGGCGTGGTGTTAAGTACTAAACGGTGAACATAAATGCCTGGCGTATGAATTTGATCAGGATCTAACTCACCGTTCTCCACAATTTCTTCCACTTCAGCAACCGTAATCTTGCCAGCCATGGCGACCATAGGATTAAAGTTACGTGCTGTATAGCGATAAATCAAATTGCCCGACTTATCCGCTTTCCATGCTTTTACTAGAGAGATGTCAGCAATGATGGAGCGCTCCATGATGTATCGCTCACCATCAAATTCTTTTTCTTCTTTACCCTCTGCAACTAAAGTACCTACACCCGTTTTGGTATAGAAAGCAGGAATACCGCAACCACCGGCACGCAGCTTTTCAGCCAAGGTACCTTGCGGAGTAAATTCCAACTCGAGCTCACCAGCTAAAAATTGACGCTCAAATTCTTTGTTCTCGCCAACATAGGAAGCTACCATTTTCTTTACTTGTCTTGAGTTCAGCAACAAACCCAAACCAAAGCCATCAACTCCAGCGTTATTGGCAATTGCTGTCAGATTTTGTGCGCCAAGATCCTTTACTGCGGCAATCAAAGCCTCTGGAATCCCGCACAAGCCAAAACCGCCTACAGCAAGCTTCTGACCATCCTTCAAAATATCCCGCAGGGCATCCACAGCCGATGGGTAAGTTTTATTCATAAATTCGTCCTAAAAATTGCCAAAAAAAGGTAAGAAAGCAATCATAACGCTTTAGCTCATCCATCCTATTGCCAATAGGCTGCAAACTGGTTTTTCCAGCTTAGAACTAAACTATAGGTATATTTTAGGGTCAACTAAAAGGCATAAATGCCCAAAATCAGCCCAGCGCCCTATTTTTTAAGTAATGTCGGAGAAATGAAATGACCGCCCAGGACTTGCTCGAACAGTTTGGACCTAGAGAATCCATGGACTATGACTTGGTGATTGTGGGGGGTGGCCCTGCCGGTCTTTCTGCGGCAATTAAGGCAAAGCAACTTGCCAATGAGGCAAATAAAGAGATTAGCGTCTGTGTTCTAGAAAAAGGATCAGAAATCGGAGCGCATATTTTGTCTGGCGCAGTGATGGACCCCAAAGCACTAGCAGAGCTCTTCCCTAACTGGAAAGAGCTCGGCGCGCCTCTTGGTACCGAAGTGACTCAAGATCAGTTTTTATTTCTGACAAAAGAGAGTTCATTTCAAGTTCCCAATTGGATGCTACCCCACTGCTTTAAAAATGAAGGCAACTATATTGTTAGCCTCGCTAACGTCAGTCGCTGGCTTGGTCAGCAGGCTGAAAATCTGGGTGTAGACATTTTTCCTGGCTTTCCTGCTGCAGAAATTCTCTTTAACGAACAAGGTGCAGTTTGCGGTGTCATCACGGGCTCAATGGGATTAGACAAAGAAGGTCAAGCTACGGATCAATTCCAACTGGGTATGGAGTTGCGTGCTAAGTACACCTTATTTGCCGAAGGCTCACGAGGTCACTTGGGCAAGCTACTGATCTCTCAATTTGGCTTAGATCAAGACTCAGATCCCCAGAGCTACGGCATTGGTATTAAAGAGCTTTGGGAAGTGGAGCCATCCAAGAGCAAGCCTGGCCTAGTAGTACACACCGCTGGTTGGCCACTAGCGAGCGATACCTATGGTGGTTCATTCTTGTATCACTTAGGCGACAATAAAGTTGCTGTTGGTTTGGTAGTTGGCCTCTCTTACAAGAATCCCTATCTCTCTCCCTTTGAAGAATTTCAACGCTATAAATTGCATCCAAAAATTCGAGAAACCTTTGAGGGTGGTAAGCGCCTGGCTTACGGCGCTCGCGCGCTCACAGCCGGTGGCTTAAATAGTCTTCCTAAAACGGTATTCCCAGGTGGTGCCTTGATTGGTTGTGATGCAGGCTTCTTAAATGCCTCGCGCATCAAAGGCAGTCATGCGGCAATCAAAACAGGCATGCTAGCGGCTGAAGCAGCAGTGTCTGCAATTACTGAAAATCGTTCTGCCGACGTGCTGTCTGCCTACCCAAGCGCCTTCAAAAATAGCTGGCTGTATACAGAGTTAAGTCAAGCGCGTAACTTCAAACCATGGATGTCCAAAGGACTTTACCTTGGTACCTTGATGGTTGGTCTAGAGCAAAAACTCTTGGGCGGAAATATGCCTTGGACCATTCACTTAAAACATGCAGATCATGAGTGCCTCGAGCCAGCTGCGCAGCACCAGCCGATAGACTATCCAAAACCCGATGGCAAGATTACTTTTGATCGCCTTTCATCTGTATTTATCTCTAATACCAATCACGCTGAGAACCAACCAATTCATCTCACCCTCAAAGATGCATCGGTGCCAGTAAATCTCAATCTCAAAACCTATGCAGGTCCAGAGCAACGTTACTGCCCTGCCGGTGTTTATGAGTATGTAGAAAAGGAAGGTAGTTCACATCTACAAATTAATTCACAAAATTGCGTGCATTGCAAAACCTGTGATATCAAAGATCCAAGCCAGAATATTGTTTGGGTTACACCCGAGGGTGGTGGCGGACCAAACTACACCTCGATGTAGCTTATCTTGGCGCTAAATTCAGCACGGCATCAAGCGGGATCTTGAAGAGGACGTAGCTTCTGAATCGCCATACCCGCTAGACCACAAGCTAAAGCAGCCATTACAAAGACATTGCGTGGCTGAGTTGCATCCCATAACCACCCAGCAACTAAACCACCAAGCGTTCCACCCAAGCCATACGATACCGTTGCCATTAATGCTTGGCCACGAGCTTGTAATGGACCTGTAAACCAGCGCTGTAATAACTTGGTGGCGGCACTATGGTGGGCTCCAAAGGTACCAGCATGCATTAGCTGAGCAAGAATCAGAACCCAAGTCAATGGGAAAAAAGCGATCAAGATAAATCGAAATACACCAATCCCAAAGGCAATTTGCAGGATCACTTCAGCATCAAGACGACTAAGCACCTTGCTTTGAAAGTAAAAAAAGATGACTTCAGCAGCAACGCCTAGCGCCCAGAACAAACCGATTTGAAATTTATCGTAACCTAAATCTGCCAAGTAAAGCGAGTAAAAAACATACAAAGCCGCATGTGCAAAGATCATGAAGAATCCCGAGAGCAAAAACCAGCGGACATCAGGATTAAATAAGACAACTAAGAGCTCGCCCTTCACCATCTTGCGACGCTCCATCTTGGGTTCACGCAATCGAAAAGTAAGCACTGCCAAGAGGGTAAGGATCACCGCGCCCACGATGGGGTAAAGCTCAATCCCTTTGCGTTGAAAAAACTCTCCCGCAAAAAGTACCATGACAATAAATCCAATAGAACCCCACAAGCGCAAACGACCATATCGCTTATCAAAAGAATTGTCTTTAAACAAAGCATGAACGGTGGCCGACTCACCTAGTGGCATCAGGCTACTCAAGATCGTATGCAACACAAACATCCAAACAAAAAATGCCGCATAACTTTGCAGTACAAAGATCATCATAAAAATGATCGCGGCTAAGCAAGCGCAGAAACGAATGATGCCAATGCGATTAGAGAGATAGTCTGATAACCAACCCCATGAGAATGGTCCCACAATCCGGGTGATTTGTAGCATTGACATCAAGACTGCAATCTCAATAACGGTAAAGCCTCGATCCAGAAAAAAGAGGCTGGCGAATGGAGAAACCAAGCCAACATAAGCAAAATATAAAAAGAAAAAGGACCCGAAGGCCCAGCGCACAGAGGGTGTCATTTTCTTTTTTTCTTTTTCTTAGGTAAAAATTAGTCGGTCGCAGAACCAGGACGAGCTGCTGGAATTGGTGAAACGGCGTGTTTAACATCACCACATTGAGCGCGATGGCACAAGGCATGATCCATCAACACCAGTGCCAGCATTGCCTCTGCAATCGGTGTTGCCCGAATCCCTACGCAAGGATCATGACGACCTTTAGTTTGGACTGTGATGGGCTTGCCATCTAAATCAATCGATTCTTTGGGACTTAAGATACTAGACGTTGGCTTAATTGCAATAGATACACGCAAATCTTGACCAGTACTAATACCTCCGAGAGTACCTCCGGCATTATTGCTGGCGAAGCCATCAGGATGAAGTTCATCACCATGTTCGCTACCGCGTTGCGCTACCGACTGAAAGCCCGCACCAATCTCAACACCTTTAACAGCATTGATCCCCATCATGGCATGGGCAATGTCGGCATCTAACTTATCAAATAAAGGCTCACCCAATCCCACTGGAACATTACGTGCCCGCACCTCAATCCTGGCACCACAAGAATCTCCTGCTTTGCGCAGAGCATCCATATAAGCCTCTAACTGAGGCACGATCTCGGCATTTGCAGCAAAGAAAGGATTGCTCCCAATGAGCGCCGCATCTTTAAAGGGAATTTCAATTTCACCGAGCTGACTCATATAGCCATAGAACTCAGTGCCATACTGTTCTTTGAGCCACTTCTTCGCAATGGCCGCTGCAGCAACAACAGGTGCAGTTAATCTTGCCGAGGAACGGCCGCCACCGCGGGGATCACGCAAACCATACTTATGGTGATAAGTGTAATCAGCATGGCCAGGTCTAAATGTTTGTAAGATATTGCCATAATCTTGACTACGTTGATCGGTATTCCGAATCAATAGGCCAATCGGCGTGCCAGTGGTTTTACCCTCGTAAACTCCGGACAAAATCTCCACTTTATCGGCTTCTTGACGCTGCGTCACATGCCGGGAAGTACCCGGTTTGCGACGATCTAAATCCATCTGCAAATCTGCTTCGCACAATGACATCCCTGGAGGGCAACCATCAACAACGGCGCCAATCGCAGGACCATGGGATTCACCAAAAGTGGTGACAGTAAAAAGAAGGCCTAAAGTATTTCCTGACATAACGACATTATGTCATCTGTCAGGGGCCAAGGCTATGGAACAGCCTTTTCAGCCTCTTCAGGCCAGTCGCGGATATAAGCCTTGAGCATGGTGTTTTCAAAATCCTGAGCCTCAACAACGGATTTAGCCACATCGTAGAAAGAAATCACACCCATAAGTAGCTTTTCATCCATCACCGGCAAATAGCGCGCGTGCTCTACCAGCATCATGCGGCGAACTTCATCGATTTCGGTTTCCATATTGCACGTCAGCGGCTTGGCGTTCATCACACCCTGAACCTTCAGATCATCGAGCTTGCCATGATGTTTAGCTAAAGCTGCAATGACTTCACGGAAGGTCAAAATACCCACTAATTTGTCATACTCCATGACTACCAATGAGCCAATATCATGCTCGCTCATGACTAGAACCGCTGTTTGCAAGGCAGTTTCTGGAGAAACTGTAAAAAGGGTGCTGCCCTTAACGCGCAATATGTCGCAAACTTTCATCTTGCCCCCCTACAAAAAGTTCTTATCAGACCAATATATTCTCAAGTCCTCATAGAATCAAGGATCAATACAGCATTTAGTAGCGAACAACCCTAAGAAGCCCACTTCGGATACTGGGAAGATTTGCAACTAGGACTGCCCCGACCAAGGTAATCCACCACGTTAGGTAAATCCAGATGAGCGCCAAAGGGAATATGGCAAAGGCGCCATAAACGGTGTTGTAGAAGGCGACATTCGTTAGAAATAGTCCAAAGCCAAATTTCATGAGCTCAAAAGTCAGTGCAGCAAAGAAAGCGCCAAGCAGTGCATCACGCCACTGAATTTGTGCGTAAGGGAGAATTTTGTAGGCTACTGAAAATACAGACATAGCTAGAAGTACAGGAACGACGGTAGCAATAAAACCTAAGCCAAAACTCAGCGCCTCGGTCCAGCCTTCTGCCGCACTAAATAAGAGGCCGCTCAAGTAGGTGCCGATACCCAGCAATATGGGGCCCAATATCGTTGCAGCAGAATAAATTGCCACTTTCTTCAAGATAGGTCGTTTTTTAGTCACGCGAAAGATCTGATTAAAGGCGCTCTCAATCACCGCCATTGTCATGATTGTGGTGATCACAAGACCAACTAAACCAACGAGGGTCAAACCCTTGGCCTGGGCCGAGAATTGATCTAGGTAATTAAAGACCTGCTGATTTAATCCGCCCGGCATGTATGTATCCAGTAGCCATCCCTGAAAAGCATACTTAATCCGTACCACGCTAGGCAAGTAACCAATTAAAATAGAAGCAATGGTCAGCATCGGGACTAGTGCCAAGGTAGTTGTAAACGCAAGGCTAGCTGCCACCTGCTTCAAATTTTGACCGCGGTTACGCTCCCATATCTCTTTTCCAAGAGAGAGCCATAATTGAGGATTCCGAATGAGTTGCATCGCCCATATCATAAGAGAAGAACATGAGCCAATCCGATATTCTAGTTTTGTACTACTCCCGTTATGGCGCAACTCGGGACTTGGCACGCCTCATTGCCGAGGGAATCGAAAGTATCCCTGGGGTTAATGCCAGACTGCGCACCGTACCTGCTATCTCAACGGTATGTGAGAGTACCGAAGCAGCTGTTCCTTCTGATGGCGCTCCTTACGTAGAGTATTTAGATCTGCAAGAATGTATTGGTCTGGCCCTTGGCTCACCTACCCGTTTTGGCAATATGGCCGCCCCCATGAAATACTTCTGGGATGGTAGCTCCTCAGAGTGGCTCAATGGAGCCCTCATAGGCAAACCGGCTTGCGTCTTTACCAGCAGTGGTAGCCTTCATGGTGGTCAGGAAAGCACGCTACTCACCATGATGATTCCCCTGCTTCACCACGGCATGATCATGATGGGCATTCCATATAACGAATCTGATCTCATGAGCACCTCAACCGGTGGCAGCCCTTATGGCGTTACCCACCTTGCACATGCTGATGGCAGAGCGTCCATTAGCCCTGAAGAACAGCGCCTGGCTATTGCACAAGGCAAACGCCTTGCGCTGACAGCACTCAAGCTCATTTAAAGGCAATTTATGCTCAAGGACTGGTGCAATAAAAACCCCTACCAACTGATAGCAACCGCAGCCTTTGTTGATTTATTTATTCTGTGCGTTTCTTGGGAATGGTTCATCTCCCCACTGAGACCGGGTGGCTCCTGGCTCATCCTCAAGGGTATCCCCCTGCTATTTGCTATTCCAGGCCTCTGGAAAGGCAAGGTTTACACCATGCAATGGGCATCGATGCTGATTTTGCTCTATATCACCGAGGGCTTAGTCCGAATTCTGGAAACAGGAGCCAATTTCTGGATGGCTGCCTTAGAAACTACCCTAGGAAGCATTGCCTTTGTTTGTTTGCTCATCTTCCTGAAACCCATCAAAGCACGCGCCAAAGCGGCCAAAAAAGAGCGTGAAGCTGGGCAAATCCAGGTTTAATAAGCAAAAACCTGTAAATAAGCTCTTTTTAGAGAATTTATTAAAAAATTCTGTATTTCTTGTCATCTCAGCGACTTTTCCATGCGTTGTATGCTCATGGAGGTGACAAATATGTCAACAAGACTCAAACGCTGGGCCCGTTCTATTCAACAAATCGACCTTTCTAACAGGACGCCTGAGGTTGCTATTGGCTACCTGGATAGCAAATATCGCGATATCGCTTGGCGCTATATTCGTATCCTTGGCTTTGAGCGCACCATTAGTTTCATGGCGAGCAACAATTTCCATCCAGAGTAATTCTACAGAGCTACTAGCTCAAAATCGCCCCAGATGAGGTACTTATCTGGGGTTTTTTAATTAAGGGCAGGCGGCGTCCATTTAGTTGTTTTTGGCTTTTAAGGCCTCCTCCAACTGATTAATCTTGTTTTGCATTGCTGTCATTTTTGCATTCAGTGCGCCTACATTTAAGAAGGTTTCATCGGCAACCTGTGCTTTGAGGTTATTTCCCCATCCCAACCAGGATGAGTCATACACTTTGACTTTCTTAAACCCCAGATTTTTTAACACCGTGGCTGTTTCTGCTGCACGCACACCACTCTGGCAGTAGACAACCGTATCCTGATTTGGGTCTAAGTTTGAGTACAGCTTTTTCAAGTCTTCCTGACTTTTAAGTGTCATGCCCGAGTTATCCGAAACCTGCTTCTTGCTAAGCTTCATAGCAGTATCAGGATCCTGCCAATTACTCTCAAAGGGAATATTGATCGCATTGGGAATATGACCACCACGAATCGCACGCACATCTCTCCCGGAAAACTCATCAGGGGTTCTGGCATCAATAATTTGGACAGATTTAGATTGAGCCATTTTGAGCATTTCTTCATTGCTCACCAGCAGCTGAGGTTGAGGCATTAGTAGCACGGAGACAGGGGGTAAGTTAGCGCGCTCTTTTTGCAGGGGTAGGCCAGCCGATTTCCATGCATCAATTCCATCATGATAGATTTGAGCCTGCTTACCACCAAAATAGTTGATGGTGTAAAGACCAAAATAAACATAAGGATTACCTCGTGAGCCATACACCACAATATCTCGATTGACATCTAGGCCGACCCGATTAAAAAGAGCCTGAATCTTCTCAGTAGCAATGTAATCCTCTTTATTTGGATCTCTGAGTACGCTACCGGCCTCGCCAATATTAATCGCACCAGGAATATGCCCTTCTAGATAACTCTTTTCATCACGGACATCCCAAATGATTGCGCCACGTGCAAGTGCTTGCTGCATTTGCTCTGTCTGAATAATGGTGTCATTTTTCTGTGCCTGCGCCAAAGAGCTAATCAACAATAAGCTGACTGATAGGAAATATTTAATGAAATGCTGCATAGAGACGCTTTCTGAGAAAAGTTAGATCAGACTTAGATAGTAACTCGATCTTCTTCTATTATATGAAAGACCCAAAATGCGAGCAATAGAAATGCCAGCGCGGCACAAGAGCCAGAGAACAGGAAGGCATATTGGGGATTAAAGGATTCATAAAGCCAACCAAATATCAGAGAGGCCGGTAACAGCATCAGCCCGGTAATCAGGTTGAACCAGCCAAAGGCGGTACCTGCCATTCCCGGAGGAGCCAAGTCGGCTACCAGCGCTTTCTCCACCCCCTCAGTAGCGGCTTTAAATAATCCATAGATTGCAAACAGCCCGCAGAGCATCCAAATGGTGATACCAGCAAAGCTCATCGCTACATAAAAGAATGCAAAAGCAAACCATGCAATCAGAATCAAGTTCTTACGGCTAAATTGGTCTGAGAGTGCTGATAGTGGTGTCCCAAATACTGTGGTGATTAAGGAGACGGCTGCCCAGAGCAAAGGAATCTGCTCCTGCGGAACACCAAGCTCTCTAGCCCTCAACAATAAAAACATGTCTGATGAATTAGCTAAGGCAAAAATACCAGCGACCAGAATATAGCGCTTGAACTGCGGAGGAAGGCCTTCGAGAGACCAGGAAAACGATTGAACTACTACCTGCTCCCGAGGCGGCTCTTTAAGAAAGAGGGCTAAACCAACAGCAATAATGCCAGGCACTATCGCCCAAAAAAAGATATCTCTCAGTGGAATATGTAAGGATAGTAAAAAGGCTGCAATTAAAGGTCCAAAGACAGCGCCAGCGTTATCCATCGAACGATGTAAACCAAACGTCAGACCACGGTGATTCGGCGCAACACTTTCTGCCAGCAATGCATCTCGTGGGGAGCTTCTTAACCCCTTACCAATACGATCTGTAAAGCGAATACACAATACCCATGTCCAAGAATTAGCAAAAGCGATGAGCGGCCTACCAATACCAGCTAAAAAGTAACCAATCACAATCCAAGGCTTAGTCTTTTTGGTTCGGTCAACAATGACGCCAGAAACCAACTTAAAGATACTAGAACTAGCCTCAGCAATCCCCTCAATCAGACCCAAAGTCTTTGGGCCAGCCATGAGCACAGTTGCAAGATACAAAGGCATCAATGGGTACAGCATTTCACTCGCTGCGTCATTAACGAAGCTGATTAAGCCAATCAACCAAACCGTGCGTGGTAGGGATTGCAAATTTTTCAACATATCACTTCAATGTAGCACCAAATTAAATATATGCCTAAGTGTCATAAATGCTTGAAAGTCACCCCAATAAACCGTAGGATTGATTAACAGGCGTCAGCCTTTTACCAAGTATCTGCTAATAGCCCCTTCTTTAAAGGAACATATCATGAGCCAGAAAAAATTAGTAAAACAACTTTTAAAAAAATTAGACAAGTTGGAAGCCGAAAGAGAGAAGTTGATTGACAAGCTTGCTAAGGCCTTAGATAAGCTGGAGAAAACTACGCCAGCAAAGAAGGTGGCTGCTAAAAAGGGAGCGGCCAAGAAAGTGACTTCGAAAAAAGTGCCTGCTAAAAAAGTAGTCGTTAAGAAGATTGCAGCCAAGAAAGTACCTACTAAAAAAGCAGTGGCTAAGAGAGCCCCAGCTAAAAAAGTAGTTCCAATAACCATTGCGCAATAACAAAGCAATGATCAGCAGGATCTGCCCGTGAGTAAATCAGTCATCCCAGAAAATACTTACGAGGCAGACTTAAGACTGCTACAGATTGAATTAGTCAAACTTCAGCATCACCTCATTGATAAAGGCATACCTCTTTTAGTCATCATGGAGGGGCGAGATGCTGCAGGCAAAGATGGCACGATCAAAAGCATCATTGAAAATTTAAACCCTAAAAATAGAAGAGTTGTTGTTCTGCATAAACCTTCTCCTCGAGAAGAAGGTGAATGGTACTTTCAAAGATATATTACTCAACTCCCTACTGCCGGTGAAATCGTATTGTTTAACCGAAGTTGGTACAACCGCGCCGGTGTTGAAAAAGTTATGGGGTTTTGTACCGATACGCAATATAAGCAGTTCATGGGCTCCGTCAATGAAATTGAATTCCTGCTCGTGGAATCTGGTATTTATCTGATGAAGTATTACTTAGATATCACCAAAGAGGAGCAAGCGAATCGACTAAAGGATCGTGTTAATGATCCATTAAAGCAATGGAAAATTAGCCCGATTGACCGAAAAGTGCAGAAGATGTGGGATGTGTATTCGGATGCCCGCAATAAAATGCTCAAGAACACCAGCTCAACCCATGCGCCTTGGACGGCAATTAGAGCAAATGATAAAAAAGTTGCTCACCTCAATCTCATTGCCGATTTATTATCCCGAATTGATTACCCAGGGAAGAATAAAAAACTATTGAAGATTGACCCCAGCATCGTATTGACATGGCCTACTGATTCTAAGCAATTACCCAAGCTAGCAAAGTAAGCTAGCGTAGATCATGATAGTGATGCTGCATAAGGACTTGTCATCACCAAGCAACCCACCTTATCACTCAGAAAAAAATAACTCTGCCTCGATAAGTAGCTCATCCGGCAATTCCTCCGGAATGTAATGGCCACAGGAAAGACCCTTTCCAGTGACATCAATAGCTACCCTACCCCAATCCTCGGTAGGTGAAAAACATTTAGCCACTAAGCCATGATTACCCCACAACACTCGCAGCGGCATTGCTAATTTCTTGCCAGCATCCCTATCAGCTCGATCGTGGATTAGATCAATAGAGGCTGCAGCGCGATAGTCCTCGCACATGGCATGCATCGACTCTGGATTACTTGCTCCAGCAAGATACTCTGCCCAAGATTGTGAATCAAAAATACCAGTGCCGGCATGCCTACCCATATGGTTTCTCAGCCAAAACTCAGGATTAGCTCCAATCAGCGTTTCAGGAATAGGATGTGCTTGTATTAAGAAGAACCAATGCCAATAACCTTTAGCAAACTCCATATTGGCATTCTCATACATCGTTAGTGTCGGGGAGATATCCAATACCATTAAGCGCTCGACACTTTCCGGATAATCCATAGCTAAACGATGCGCTACGCGACCACCCCGGTCATGGCCCAAGAGAAAGAATTTTTGATGCCCGAGGGACTGCATTACTGCATGCTGATCAGCCGCCATAGATCTTTTGGAATAAGTCGAATGATCAAGCTTTCCCGCGGGTTTAGATGAAGCGCCGTAACCCCGAAGATCCGTTAAAACAACCGTAAATTGCTTTGCTAATTTGGGAGCAATATGCCGCCAAATTGCTTTCGTTTGAGGAAAGCCATGCAGTAATAGTATGGGGGGTCCAGAGCCAGCGGTTTGATAAGAAATATCAATCGGCACACCTTCAGTGACGACTGTAATGGTGGATTCTTTAAAACCTTCAATTACATATGTCATCTCGAGCTCCAATAATTTTGACCAAAATACAATGATGACTTATGGGGCGGGACAGGGCATTAAACTTCCAGATTTTTGATGCAGTTGTGGCTTACATTCTGCTGGTGCACTCACTTGCACCGCACCAGCTTCGAGAGTTTTTGCTGTATTTGAATTTAAAGCAGGAATCGATTTATAGAATTCTTTATCAGTTCCAGGACAAGGCATCAAGACCCCCGTTTTAACGTTCATGACAGACTTGCATTGAGGATCTGCCTGAAGTCTCGCCTCCATCTTATCCACACTACATGCAACTAGCAAAGATATGGAATAAAGAAGAGTGATAAAGCGTAAGCGGGGAGTCATATTTAGGTAGATCTTTTTGTATAAGTGCGAGGTTAAATCAATGATCTAATATTTTTGAGAGAAAATCTTTAGCCCTCGGAGACCTGGCTTCGGGATTAGCAAAAAACTCATTCGTGCTGCAATTCTCAATAATTTTTCCTTGATCCATAAAAATCACGCGATGACTTACCTTGCGGGCAAATCCCATCTCATGGGTCACGCAGCACATTGTCATCCCTTCATTCGCTAGCTTCACCATGACATCCAAAACCTCACCAACCATCTCTGGGTCAAGTGCAGAGGTTGGCTCATCAAATAACATGACGATTGGATCCATGCTCAAGGCACGTGCAATCGCAACCCGTTGTTGCTGCCCACCTGATAGCTGACCCGGGAATTTATCTTTTTGCGCCATTAACCCAACCCGCTCTAGATACTTCAACCCATGTGCCTGTGCCTCATCTGCTGACCTACCCAACACCTTCATTTGAGCTAGGGTGAGGTTTTCAGTAACGCTTAAGTGAGGAAAAAGTTCAAAGTGTTGAAATACCATCCCAACGCGTGACCTTAGCTTGGGTAAATTGGTATTAGGATCATGCAGTGCAATTCCATCAACCGTAATCTCACCAGCCTGAAATGGCTCAAGCGCATTAATCGTTTTAATTAGGGTGGATTTACCCGAACCAGAAGGTCCGCAAATAACCACGACTTCCCCTTTTTGAATCGACGTGGAGCAATCGCTTAGAACCTGAAACGATCCATACCACTTTGAGACATGCTGAAGTTCAATCATATTGATCTATTGATGTGTTCTGTAATGAATTAACGAATGATAGCGATACGAGTTTGAATCTTGCGCACTATCTTGGAAAGGGAAAAACAAATCACAAAGTAAGTTACTGCAGCCAAGGTATAGGTTTCGATTGGACGGCCGTAATTTTTTCCGGCAATCGAAAAACCTTTCAGTAAGTCATACGCGCCGATGGCATAAACCAAGGAAGTATCCTGAAATAAGACAATTGTCTGGGTCATGAATACAGGAATCATATTTCTAAAGGCCTGAGGCAACACCACTAGTCGCATATTTTGACCATAAGTCATACCCAAAGCCTCTCCTGCATAGGTTTGCCCTTGAGGAACAGACTGAATACCAGCGCGCACGATCTCGGAAAAGAAAGCAGCCTCAAATGCAATAAAGGTAATTGTGGCTGATAAGTCGGCCCCAATGGGTCTGCCAATCAATATTGGAATGAGCAAGAAAAACCAGAGAATTACCATCACCAGCGGAATAGACCGCATGGTATTTACATAAAAGGTGGCTGGGTAAACCAAGCTAGGGCGACCAGATAATCTCATTAAGGCTAAGAATGTTCCAAATAAAATACCGCCCACTGTAGCCAAAACAGTCAACTGAACGCTAAATAGCAAACCTTTTAAGATGTAATTGGTAAATAGGTCCCAATTATAAAAACTTAGATCTAAGCTCAACATATCATCGGCCTTTTGAACACTTAGTGCACTAAGCTTGCATCATGGGATGCAATAAAACCCGGAACACGAGTCCGTTTTTCAATTTGAGCCATCACGCGATTTACTGCAAATGCAGAGAGCGCATATAAGAGTGTTACCGCTAAATAAATTTCTATACCTTTAGAGGTTTCTTCCTGAGCCTGCATGGCAAATAAGGTGAGCTCGGGTACAGAGACTGCGAATGCCACCGAAGAGTTTTTAACGAGATTCATACTCTCTGAAGTGAGAGGCGGAATCACAATTCGCAGTGCCATTGGCAAGATCACGTAACGATAGCTTTGCGCAGTAGTGAGCCCAAGCGCAGTTGCAGCGGCAGCTTGCCCACTAGGTAGAGCCTGGATGCCCGCCCTTACCTGCTCCGCAATTCGAGCTGAGGTAAAAAATCCCAAGGCAATACTCACCAACCAATAGGATGGTAATGACTTTAAGGGCAATACAAATGAAGGAATGACGTGATACCAAAGAAATACTTGAACCAGGATGGGGATGTTTCTAAATAACTCCACCCATGATGTCGATAGCCGAATCAAGAGTTTATTTAAAGTGCCGGAATTGGGTAAGGTACGCAAAGTGCCCATCGCTATTCCCAAAATCAAGGCAATACTCAAACCCAGACCTGCTACAGCTAAGGTCCAGCCCCAAGCCTTCATTAACCAATCTAGATAACTCGGATCACTGTTTTGGGCTAAACCAAATAAAGCGGAGAAGCAGTATTCAACTACTTCTCCGTCTAAGGTATTTTTACAAAAAACACCTAAATCTAAAGACATTTTAAGAACTCGTTTTTATTAAATGGCTTTGATTTACTTCTTAGCGTAATCCTCAGCAGGTTTATCGTTCAGGTTCGCCCAAGCATTTTTAGTCCCTGGTGATAACTCCAGACCTACAACGATATTTTTCGGTGGAATGGGTTTCAAGAACCACTTATCCCATAGTCCAGGCATCCTGCCATTCGCAACAATTTTTGCAATTGCTGCATTCACGGCCGCCTTAAACTCTGGATCATTTTTTGGGACCATGATGGCAATGGGTTCGGTTGCTAGTACCTCGCCTACAATCTTAAAGTCCTTGGGATTCTTAGAATTCGCAATATTGCCGGCCAAAATGGAGCCATCCATTACAAAAGCATCTGCGCGACCGGATTCAAGCAATAAAAAACTGTCGGCATGGTCTTTACCAAACACTTCATCAAAATTAACGCCATTGGCTTTTTCATGTTTACGCAATAATTGCACGGATGTCGTGCCAGTAGTTGTAGCAACCTTCTTACCGACCAATTGCGAGATCGAATTAATGCCTGAGTTAGCCTTAACAGCAATACGCACTTCTTCAACATAGAGGGTATTAGCAAAACCAACATCCTTAGCGCGCGCGGCATTATTCGTGGTAGTACCGCATTCAATATCTACCGTGCCATTTTGAACTAGTGGAACACGATTTTGTGAGGTGACCGGCTGGTAGTTAATACGCAAAGTGCTCAAGCCAAGCTTATCTTTTACATCTGCCAAAATCATCCGGCAAACCTCAACATGGTAGCCATCAAATCGACTATCGCCAGTGGTGTAAGACATTGGAATGGATGACTCTCGAACACCCATAGTCACCGCACCACTGGACTTTATTTTATCGAGCGTCGGGCTTGCAGCATATGCATTGAGCGTACCCAACAACAAGGTGGCCGCCACTAGACAAATGCCACTCATTTTTTTACTTTTCATGATTCTTCCCTTATCTAAAAACGCCAATATATCAATCCATAGTATATCTAGCTAAACATCATTCCAACGGGAGCAAAAGGAAGATGGGGGCTTGGCTTGGCCCGCGCGACTAAACGTGAGATCTATGCACTGGAAGAAAACACACCCACTGGAATCACTATAAAATTCAATGAGTTATGGAGACAAAATAGACTACCCACGCCAATTAACTTGGCGGGAGGACTAGAAATTTCCCCACAAGAACTCAGTTCAGCTGATTTACGCTCTCATTTTCTTTGAGGCTAAAGCCGCCTTGACTCTTTCCGGCGTGAGTGGCAAATCATAAATCCGCTGACCAAGCGCATGAGCTACTGCGTTCGCAATTGCAGCGCAACCTGGTCCTTGTGACCCCTCGCCCACTCCCAGTGATTTTTCATTTTCGCGATTGATAATATCTACAAAGACATTAGGTACATCAACAAATCGCATGATTGGATACTCAGCCCACGAAGCTGTCCGAATTCCGTCCTGATTAAATGACACAGACTCATATAGGGTCCAGCTTGCAGTTTGCACTAAGCCGCCCTCGATTTGGTTTTTAAAGCCATCTGGGTTGATAGCCAATCCGCCATCTGCAGCAGCGTAGATGTTAGTAACGGTAATTTTCCCAGTACTAGGGTTGATTTCCACTTCAGCAACGCAAGCGACATATGCGGAAAGATTTTTATATTTTGCAAAAGCCATGCCACGACCGCTTAATTTGCTACCCTTCTTAACAGCAGAAGATTGCTTATTCCAGTTAGCCATTTCCGCTGCACGTGTAATCACATCCTTAGCGCGCGTGTCTTGTAGATTATTCAGACGAAATTGCACTGGATCGACATTAGCAGCTATAGCCAAATCATCCATCATCGATTCAATGGCAAAGACATTGGCATAGGCTCCCAGGGTTCGTAATGCTGAGACCCTTAATGGCATATCAGTCAGGAGGTGATTAATGACCTTCTGATTAGGGAAGACATAGAGCGGTACAGCGTTTCGATCAGATCCTCCAGCAGGTTGCGGAATATTTTTTACTGGTGAGGCTGCAAAAGGTTTTTCTAAATACCAGCCGGTTGATAAGTTAACGCCTGTAGCCTCGCCAGGTCTGGTGCTATGGGTATTACTCCATAGCTCATGCTTCCAATCCACTATTTTTCCTGCGGAATCCAAGGAAGCATCAATGTTAATAATCATGGCAGAGCCATATGGCTCCCATTTAAACTCATCCTCGCGCATCCACTGCAAACGGATCGGCTTACTTGGTAATGCATTCGCAATCAAGGCGGCATCTAAAGCCACATCGTCTGCTCCGCTTTGACCATACATACCCGAGCCTTCTTGATGAATACACACCACTTTCTCGGGAGGAAGGCCTAGAACCTTAACCAGGTCAGTTCTTAGAGGGTACATCCCTTGGCTATGCGTCCATACCTTCATTACGCCATCTTGCATATGGGCAATAGCGCAAGAAGGCCCGATTGATCCATGGGCAGTAAAAGGCTTCGTAAATTGCGCAGTCAAGGTTTTAGTTGGTGCGCCTGCAGGACCCTGCTTTACTCCAACCACGGTATCGACTGAAGGCTTTTGCTTCATCTGATTAAACCAAGACGGCAGGGTTGCAGGTAGATCTTTAGCTAACTTCCATTTAGCGAGCCGTTTCACAGCTTCTTGCGCGGCGATCGCTTGCTCTTCACGTTGTGCTACTACGGCTAAGAAACTACCATTACGAACTACAGCCACTACACCAGGCATCTTCTCTACCTTAGCAGCATCTATTTGCAATAGAGCGGCTCTAGGAGCTGGTGGCCTGACGACACGAGCATGCAGCATTCCAGGCATCTTCATATCCTGAACATACGCCGGCCTGCCAGATACTTTTGCTGGAATGTCTACCCGCTCAATCGATTTACCAATGAGAGTGTGATTGACCTTTAAGGGAGCTTTAGTTGTTACAGGTCGTTTGAGAAGAACCTCTTTACTTAGATTCCAGTAGGAAGTTGATTTACCGTCCTTACCAATGATCTCGCCATTACGAACGCTCAATTCAGAGACTGGTAATCCCAGTGAACTGGAAGCTTGATCCAAGAAAATAGCGCGCGCTTCTGCACAGGCATGGCGCAAAGCAATCCCGCCGTATTCAATAGACTGACTTCCAGAGGTCACACCCTCATTAGGAGAAATTCCGGTGGTAGTAGGAATCATCTCTAAGCGAGATAGATCAACATCAAGCTCATCAGCAACAATTTGCATTAAAGCAGTAGTAATGCCCTGCCCAAACTCTACCTTCCCAGCTAAGACCACAACCTTCCCATCGGGACGAATATGCAACCAACTATCGAGCTGTGGATTACCAGCCAAGCTACCTGGTAGTGAGGGTGTAGTCTGCGCCAATAGGCTGGGCATCCATGCAAAACCAATCGCCAGTCCAAGGCTATTTTTTAAAAAGTATCTGCGTGCAATATTAGAGTTCTGGTTCATGCTGATAAGCCCTCAGAAGCGCGACGAATTGCTTTAACAATCCGGTTATGAGTACCACAACGACAAAGATGGCCATCGAGAGCCTCTTTAATTTGTTGATCCGAAGGACGCTTGTTTGAGTCTAGCAAGGATTTTGCTCGAATCATGATGCCGGATATGCAATAACCGCACTGCACTGCCTGCTCATGAATAAATGCTTTGTTAAGAGCGCCCAGAACTTTGTCTTGCTCGTAGGATTCTAGAGTTTTAATCTTACCCTTCACGCTACTAGCAGGAGTAATACAAGATAGCACCACTCGATTATTGACTAGTACCGCACAAGCGCCACACTGCCCAGCGCCACAGCCATATTTAGCAGAATTAATTTGCGCATCATTGCGAAGAACATATAACAATGGTGTAGAAGGATCCCCGTCAAACTTTAAGGGCTTGTCATTTACGATTAACTCTATAGTCATTGACGTCTCCAAGTCTATTTATGTATAAAAATCTATTTTGCTTACCTACTGTACATAGGAAAACGCTACACCTAAAAGTGCAGGATTAATGGATTACCCTAGTTTTTGAATCTTTGCTAGATTCACTATTTGCTCACTTGAGGGTAATGAGATAGGCGATTAACGCCTTTCTATCGTTAGCATCCGGCATGCCCGAATACGGCATACGCCCTCCAGGAATTAAGCCCTGCGGATTTGCAACGTATCGATTTAAAGAATCTTCATTCCATGTGATGCCACTATTTTTCAGCGCGTTTGAATATCGATAACCCGCCGCAACACCAGCCTGACGCCCATAAATACCAAATAAACTAGGGCCTAATAGATTTTCTCCTGGCTTGATGCTGTGACATGACACACAATCCTGATACTTTTGCTTGCCTATGGTTGCATCTTGAGCAAAGGCAGAAAAGGAGCAAAACAATAAGACCGAAAAAAATGAGTATAAATAGCGCATTAGAAGATTTACCTAAACTAATAATCCTGGGTTTTTAATATAGCGATTTTTGATTGCGTCAGCCGTCCAGTAGGCTAAAGCACCGACTAAACCGGTTGGCTGATATGCGCTATTGTGTGGAAAAACATTGGCTCCAACAACAAACAGATTCGTGCAGTCCCAACTTTGTTGATATTTATTTACTGCGCTATTGGCCGGGCTAGTGCCCATAATCGTACCGCCTGTACTGTGAGTACTTTGATAGGGAACCACATTCCACGACCTTTTCTCTGCAGATGCTTTGACGAGATGCGTCGGATTTAAATGTTGAGACATGCGATTCACTATATCTGCGCCATGCATCCCCATCTTTAATTCATTTTCTTTAAAGTCAAATGTGAGACGCATTAACGGTTGACCAAACGCATTTTTATAAACATTGTCGAGCTCATAGAAGTTATGGCGATGTGGCAAAACTCCTGAACGCGTTGTAATTGACATGGAGGTTTGATACCACTTTGCTGTAGACGCTTTCCACTCTTTGCCCCATCTAGGAGTGCCAGGTGGCGTTGGTCGATAACCAATCGGCAGAGCCGTATTATGACCCGCAGAGACAATATACCCACCTACAAAACCTGGTCCGGATCGATCAAAATCCCAATTGCCATAAAAATCGTCGATTACCGTATTTGTTCCACCCGCTGAAATAAAAGGATTAAAACTTTTACCCTCAAAAAATAGTGTGCTGCCTACGCCTGTGTCGTAAGCATAGTTCTTACCAATGATGCCTTTTCCGCTGATAGGGTCGTAAGGTTTGCCAATGCCCGATAGCAACATCAAGTGCACATTGTTAAAAGCAAATGCACATAAAAGGACAATAGAGGCAGGCTGCTCATACTCTTCACCCGTCAATAAATTGGTGTACAAAACACCGGTCGCTTTTTTACCGCTGGCGTCTTTTAGAACTTTAGTGACCCAAGATTGAGTTCTGAGTTCAAAGTTTGGCTTACTCATGGCGATGGGAATCACCGTCATTTGTGGACCACCTTTGGCGTTGGCTTCACAACCAAAACGTTGGCAATAGCCACAATACTGGCAAGCGCCAAAGTGGGAGCCATCTGGATTTGTATAGGCCTTGGATGCATTGGCAGAAGGCCTAGGAAA
>CANGCM010000002.1 GCA_947452535.1 Burkholderiaceae bacterium
ACAAATAAATCAGCTTGAACTCGACGTGCTTTTTGAACTCTGGTGTGCAGGGGTACAAAGTAGTCGCCATCTCGTGTGAGGAAGGGGCGCATATAGGGATCATTCTCTATCTTGTCGCGTAAGCGCTTAGCAATAGAAAGAACCACATGCTTTTCTTTAGAGCCCATAGTGCCGATAGCGCCGGGATCTTCACCTCCATGTCCTGCATCAATAGCAATGGTAATAAGGCGTTTGTATTTTGCTTGAGCAGGCAACTCTTTGGGCTCTGGAATTGCTTGAGCTACGGGAGGTTTAGGAGCCTCCTTTTCTTTTTTGCTTGCGAACTGCGCAATTAGATCGATTTCTTCATTTGCTTTATCTAAGGCACTTTCCTTGCGGGCGCTACTCTTGACTAGTTCCATTAAGGGGTCTGGTGGCGTCGCGGGGTAGAGATCAAGCACCATCCGGTATTGGTATTCCGCAACAGGCTCAAGCGTGAAAAGCTGTGGCTTTACGGGCTCCTTGAGGTCGAATACCAAGCGCACCATGCCAGGCTGAAATTGTCCTACCCGAATTTGTGACACATAAGGATCATTTGGTTTTACTTTAGCTACCAGATCTTTGAGGGTGGAATTGAGTTCCATGCCTTGGACATCGACTACCAAGCGATCTGGGTTGCTGAGGAGTTGCTGTGTAATAGGGAGTGCTTTATCCGACTCGAGCGTAATGCGGGTGTAATCTTCGGCTGGCCAAA
This sequence comes from Burkholderiaceae bacterium, assembly GCA_947452535.1. Lineage (GTDB taxonomy): Bacteria > Pseudomonadota > Gammaproteobacteria > Burkholderiales > Burkholderiaceae > Polynucleobacter. The sequence continues at coordinate 734 of CANGCM010000002.1, forward strand.
TACGAACACCTAAGATCTTGGCACCCCAGGCAATATCTATTTCACTAAAAAAGAGAATGAAGCCCATTAGCTTCGCCGAAGTTTTGAGATATTTTCTTTTGGAGGAATTAATAGGGGCCTTCATCATCTCTATTGGGGCCGCAGACCCTCTAAGACGGCTACTCCAGCATCAGAAATCGCTTTAAGTTCTATCTGTCTTTCGCATTCATCTACGCCGGCGATTAGGTGAATTTCAATATCAAACGCAGGAAGAGTGCCCTCCGCTTTTTCTGGCCACTCTACTAAGCAGAATCCAGGCACATCAAAGTGCTCTACAAATCCAGCTTCTTGCCATTCCAGCGGATCGCGCATCCGATAGAGGTCAAAGTGATGGGCTGTGATGGCGATACTCTCATCTGGGCGGCTAGTCCTGATTTTTATTGGATAGGGCTCACACAGGGTATAGGTTGGACTCTTGACCTTACCTTCGTACCCTAAGCCTTGAATCAGATGTCGAGCGAAGGTCGTTTTGCCTGCCCCAAGATCACCTATTAGGGAGATATTGAGGTGAGCGCCCGGATCTTTTTGAAAGAGAAGGCTCAGACTATGGGCAAGCTGCTGCGCCAAAGCAGTCGTCTCTGCTTCTTGCCTACAATGTTGAGTAAATGAATTCTGAGTCATTTACCTAGTTTATTCAATTATTCAGCTACATTCGGTATTCCTAATGACTTCTTCCAAAACGCCTCACTCTGTTGATCAGGTCTCCATTGACCAGGCTAATCTCCGTGAATGGCTGGGAGAGCAGTCTCGCAAATTGGGTTTTGATGACTTACGCATTACCGATACCCATCTTGGTATAGCAAGTGAGCGCCTAAATGAGTGGCTCGCAGAGGGGCGGCATGGTCAGATGGAGTACATGGCTAGGCACGCTCAATTACGTTCAGATCCTGCTCTGTTGGTACCAGGTACGGTCAGGGTGATTTGCGTCACCATGAACTACTTACCCCCTGCTATTGATTTTGATGATGAGTGGGCGCGTTTAGCAAATCCCACTCAAGCAGTCGTATCGATGTATGCCCGTGGACGCGACTATCACAAGGTGATGCGTAACCGTTTGCAAGAGTTTGCTCAGATGATTGAGCAGCAGATTGGATCATTTGGCTACCGCGTGTTTACGGACTCAGCGCCATTGATGGAAGTAGAGTTGGCTCGTAAGGCGGGTTTAGGCTGGCGGGGTAAGCATACTTTGCTACTCAATCAACAGTCTGGCTCGACATTTTTTTTGGGCGAGATCTTGGTGGACGTTCCCTTGCCTATAGATCAGGAAGAGGAGTCGCATTGTGGGACTTGCCAAGCTTGTATCGAGGTTTGCCCCACTCAAGCGATTACTGCGCCTTACCAGCTAGATGCACGTCGCTGCATCTCTTACTTAACGATCGAAAATCCAGATGCTATTCCGGTAGAGTTTCGCAGGGCGATGGGTAATCGCGTTTACGGGTGCGATGACTGTCAACTCATTTGCCCTTGGAATAAATTTGCGCAGCGTACAGCCTTGCCCGATTTTGCAGAGCGTCATGGTCTTGGGAGGGCGAGTCTCTTGCAACTCTGGTCTTGGACTGAGGATGAATTTAATCAGCGCCATGAGGGCAGTGCTATTCGTCGTATTGGCTACTCTCGATGGCGAAGAAACTTAGCAGTAGCTATGGGGAATGCTTTAGCTGCTAGCGAGGCATCTGAGGGAGATAAAGACTTACTTCGCCAGGCTTTGCTTAGCGCCTTACCCTCGGCAGATGTCTTGGTAGCTGAGCATATCGAGTGGGCTCTGAGCACTGAATAGTTTTTAGCAAAGTTTATCGCTAGCTTACAATCAAAGCATGTCATTAGCTGATCAACCCTACATCGACCCGAGCGAAATTGCGCTAGAGGGTTCGGCAGCACAGCGCTTTAAAAATCGTAGTGAAGCTTTTTGGTCTGGTATTCGGGATGCGTCGGGTGCGCCTGCCATGGTGCTCTTTGCCGGTATGGTGGGTTTTGGTGCGATGGGTAAAACCAATGGCATAGATGCTTGGTTTACGACTGCTAGTAGCTTCTTGATGTTCGCATTGCCCGGACAAGTTGTTTTGCTAGAGATGGTAATCACGGGGTCTTCCGCTCTTGCTATCGCCCTTGCTGTGACTCTCACTTCCACACGCTTCATCACGATGACAGTAACGCTCTTTCCGCAGTTTCATCAAAAAGACCGTAACCATGGGCTCTACGCCTCTGTTCATCTTTTGGCAATGACTGCTTGGGCCATCTCCATGCGTGAGTTTCAGACTATGGAGGCGAAGCATCGCTCGAGTTATTTCATTGGGATTGGTTTGCTGTGCTGGTTTGTTTCTATTCCGGCCACAATGCTGGGATATCTATTGGCGGGTATAGTGCCGCCGTACATCACGCTTGGCCTAGTTTTCATCAACCCCTTATTCTTTTTGCTGACGTTTACCGAGGTAAGGCCCTGGATTAACCGGATAGCCATTGGCTTAGGCTTTGCACTTGGACCATTCTTCTTTATTGTGGATCGCGATACTAGTCTACTTACAACTGGCTTGGTGGCCGGCACCATCGCTTATTTAATTGATCGCAAAATTCTGCGTAAGAGAGCAGGGGTGATGAGTTAATGAATACCGCTATTCAAGGATGGGGTTTATGGGCTGCCTTAGCAGGTGCGACTCTGGGTACTTATTTTTGTCGTGCTATTGGCGTTCTACTTGCCAAAAAAATTAATCAAGATAGCGAAATCTTTCGCTGGCTGGCTGCCGTAACGTATGCAATGGTTGCGGCACTAGTTGTCAGAATGATTTTGATGCCGATTGGTCTATTGGATACGGTACCCGTTTGGATTCGAATCTTGATCTGTATCCTCAGTCTGGGCGTGATGGTATCCAAGCCAACCCGCCGTCTGGTTCCTGCCTTATTGACTGGAACCTTGCTGATAGTGGCATATGGCGTGATTCGTTAATTCGTAATCACGCCCCGCATTACAGGTGCGCCGCTAAGATTTTGGCAATATGTACCGCATCTCTTTGCGTTCCATCGGCGATCTGATGTCGACAGCTAGTGCCGTCGGCAACCACCCAGCTATCTGGCGCTTTCCGAATCGCAGGCAAGAGACTTAACTCTGCCATTTGCTTGGATACCTCAATATGCTCAGCCTCATAACCAAAACTCCCTGCCATGCCACAGCAAGATGATTCAATTAACTTTGGATCTGCATTAGGAATCAGTTTTAAGAGCTCGAGTGCCGGCGTCACAGCAGCAAATGATTTTTGATGGCAGTGACCATGAAATAACACCGGGCGCGAGGCCGGTTTTAATGGAAGCGTGAGCTTGCCAGATGTCGCTTCCTTAGCTAAGAACTCTTCTAGTAGTTGCGCTTGCTTGCTAACCGTAATCGCGCGATCTCCAAAGCCCATCACTAATGCCTCATCTTTTAAGGTAAATAGACATGAGGGCTCTAGACCAATAATCGGAATCTCTTTTTCTGCAAAAGGGGCCAGATGATTTACTAACTCATCTAAGCTGGCTTTGGCCTGATCCACCATGCCTGCTGCTAGATAGGTGCGACCACAACAGAACTCCTTAGAGCAGGTATTTGGTGATTGCGGCATTGAATTTGCTTTTGCAATCTTTTGATCTAGTCTCTTTTGGGGAATATGCACTCGATAGCCAGCCGCTTTCAAAACTTGAAGGGCTGCTTGCAGGTTCTCATCCTCGAAATACGCATTAAAGGTATCTGCTAGTAGCACTGCACCCTTATTGCCATTCGCATCAGGAGTGCTCAGTTCTGCTGGCGTAAATTGATATGGTGTCAGCGCACGGGGATTACTCCAGAATGTCTTTGCTTTCCAGATTGGCAGACTTCTTTGTGTAGAAATGCCCATGAGCCACTCTTGTAGCTTGGCAATAGGCGCAATGTGATTACGCAGATTCAGTAATGTAGGCAGCCCTGGAATGCTACTAATGATGGGCGCGTACTTCGGTAAATAAGCTACTGCCAAGTCGCGCATAGTATGCCCAACCCGTTTTTTATAAGCCGACAAAAACTCAATCTTCATTTTGGCCATATCAACGCCAGTGGGGCATTCGCTGCGGCAAGCTTTACAACTGACGCAGAGTTCCATTACCTCTTTGATGGCATCACTTCCTAATGGTGAAGATGCAGATGCCCCATCATTCTGAAGATCTAGCTGATTAGAGAGTGCCAGTCGCAAGGTATTGGCTCGACCACGGGTAAGGTGCTTTTCATCACGGGTCACGCGATAGCTGGGACACATCACTTCCGCATCAAACTTACGACAGTGACCATTGTTGTTACACATTTCCACTGCTTTAGCTAAACCCATTGCAGGATCTCCGCCAGTTCCGGGTGCGCTAATTTCTTCAGTGACGGGATTGTTTTGTACGTTCCAGGCTGACCAATCTAAAGCGGGTTGCAGTGGAATCACTTTATAACTTGGCGAAAATCGGAAGTTGCTCGCATCATCCATCTTGGGTGGATTGATGATCTTGCCAGGATTGAATAATCCCGTGGGATCAAAGACCTGTTTGATTTCTGTAAGGGCTTCGGTAATCTTAGGACCAAATTGCCAAGAGATCCACTCGCCTCGGCAGAGTCCATCGCCATGCTCGCCGCTATAAGCGCCTTTGTATTTGCGAACAAGCTCCGATGCTTCTTGGGCAACCGCACGCATCTTCTGTGCGCCATCACGACGCATGTCTAGGATAGGGCGCACATGCAGCGTACCAACCGAAGCATGCGCATACCAAGTGCCGCGTGAGCCATATTTAGAAAATACATCCGTCAATGCCTGCGTGTATTCAGCAAGACTCTCTAATGGCACTGCACAGTCTTCAATAAAACTGACTGGCTTACCATCGCCCTTGAGGCTCATCATGATATTTAGGCCAGCCTTACGCACTTCCCATAAATTCTTTTGCATACTCACATCAGGCATTGCAACGACAGAGCCTGGAAGGCCTAAGTCAGCCATCATGCTTTGCAAGGACTTTAATTTCTCGAGGAGGGGTGCATGTGATTCACCAGAAAACTCCACCAATAAAATCGCTTCAGGAGGTTGACCGTCTGAATCAATTAAGGCAGTCTCAATGGTTTTCTTAAAGCTAGGGTTATGGCGTGCTAAATCAATCATGGTGCGATCGACTAATTCAACAGCAGTAGGCCCTAGCTTGACGATATGCTGCGCACTATCCATCGCCTTGAAGAAGCTGGCAAAGTTGACTACTCCAAGTACTTTATGTTGCGGCAGTGGGGATAGCTTGAGTTCTAGTGATTTGAAATACGCTAAGGTGCCTTCGCTACCTACTAAGAGATGCGCTAAATTGACGCTACCATCTTGGGTGTATGGAAGCTCACTTTGTGGATGAAATATGTCGAGGTTGTAACCGGCGACGCGGCGCAATACCTTAGGGAAATGCGCTTCGATTTCAGGTTGGAGTTTGTTTGCCAAGCCTTTCACAAAATCACCTAATTGTTTGGCAGTACCAGTGCTATCGGCGTAATTTCCAAAACTCGCTACCTGGCCATTTGCTAACCACGCATCAATTCCTAGAACGTTATGCACCATGTTTCCATAGGCAATGGAGCGACTGCCGCAGGAGTTATTGGCAGCCATTCCACCAATGGTTGCCTGCCCACTCGTTGAAACGTCTACCGGATACCAAAGACCATGCGGCTTTAGTGCGGCGTTGAGATGATCTAAAACCATGCCAGGCTCAACGACTGCTGTAGCCTTCTCTGGATCTGCCTGCAATAGCTTGCGGAAGTATTTAGAGTTGTCGATGACGAGTGCTGTACCAGTGGTCTGGCCGCACTGACTAGTACCTCCGCCACGAGGCAGTACTGGCACCTCAAGGTCTGCAGCAATCTGAATGGCTATTGCAATATCTTCAGCAGTTTTAGGTACAAAGACAGCAAGCGGCATAGCTTGATAAATAGAGGCATCCGTTGCATAACGTCCACGACTAGCGGCATCCGTCATGACTTCGCCAGAAGTTTCTTTTCTGAGGCGTTTGCCTAACTCTGCCTGATTAGCAATCAAATCTGGGAGCGGTAAATCCATTGGCTTGTTCATGCCGCAGCTTTCTGTGTAGATTCTGAGTCAAGTAATTGAATGACGACATCGCGCTTATTCATCACATGCTGCATCATGACTTTGCGCATGCGCTCACTATCGCGGGCCTTTAATGCTTCCAGCATTTCTTGATGTTCACTTACTGCTTTTTCCCATTTAACGCCATCTTGATTGGAGCGAAAGCGCAGTGCTTCAATGCGGGCATTGACTTGCGTAAATAGTTGGCTTAAGACGGGATTATTGGCAGCTTGATTAATAGCTTGATGAATATTGAGATTTAATCGGTAGTAGCTTGATAAATCTCTACGCGCATAGGCAGCCATCATTTCGTATTGAAGGGCTTCGAGTTCTGTGAGCGCTTGATCGCTAATATTTTTTGCTGCCAACTCGCCAGAGTAGCCCTCGAGATTGGCGATCACGTCAAAGGTATGAATAATGTCCTCGCGGTTTAACTGAACGGCGATTGCGCCTCGATTTGCAATGAGTTCTACCAAGCCATCGGCAGCCAAGCGGCGGATGGCCTCCCGAATCGGCGTACGAGATACATGGAGTTGTTCGGCTAGGGCGCGTTCATTGAGCTTGCAGCCTGGACTAATTGCACCTTCTACTAATAGTGCTTTCAGCTTTAGGAAGGTTGCTTCGTGTAAGTTTTGGGTGTTTGGGAGTGCTGTGAGCATCATTGGTGAAGCCTAAATTTTGTATACATAATTACTATAACCGATGAGTAAGCCAAAAAAACACCGTTAAACGCTTATTTTTAGTTTTACAGAATAATATTTTGCATACAAAATTGTAAATTGCGTCAAAGTACCTTACACTAAACCGCAAGATTAATTACAAAAACCAAGCGAGACTAAGCATGCTTAAACTAGATAATCACCTCTCAGGACGTCATTTCTTACATATTCCCGGCCCAAGTCCAGTGCCATCGCGCATTCTGCGCGCAATCAGCTATCAAACGATTGATCATCGCGGTCCTGAATTCGGGGCATTTGGCCTGAAAGTTTTAGGAGGGGTTAAAAAACTCTTTAAAACTGAGCAACCCGTGATTATTTACTCTGCTTCTGGAACGGGTTCTTGGGAAGGTGCTTTAGTTAATGTACTCAATCCTGGCGATAAGGTCCTGTTCTACGAGACTGGACACTTTGCAAACCTATGGCGAACCCTAGCCAAAAAGATTGGCATTGAGGTTGAGGTGGTTGGTAAGCCAGGTCAAGATACTTGGCGCTGGGGTGTAGACGCAGCGGTTATTGAAGAGCGTTTACGTAAAGATACTCAGCATGAAATTAAGGCAGTTTGCGTAGTGCATAACGAAACTTCCTCTGGCATTACGTCCAATATCCCTGGGGTTCGCAAGGCGATTGATAATGCAAAGCATCCCGCCTTATTGCTCGTAGATAGTGTATCTGGCATCGGTTCAGCGGACTATTGCCATGACGCTTGGGGTGTTGATGTCACGGTATCTGGATCGCAAAAAGGTTTGATGTTGCCTCCTGGTATTGGTTTTAACGCCATATCCCCAAAAGCAATTGAGGCTAGCAAGCGCAGCACGATCCCAAAAGCCTACTTGGCTTGGGATGAAATCCTGGAATCCAATAAAACGGGTTATTGGCCGACTACTCCCAGTACGAATTTGATGTATGGCCTGCATGAAGCAATCGACATGATCCAAGCCGAGGGTTTGGATGCGATTTTTGCCCGCCATCAGCGTTTGGCAGAAGCCTGCCGTCGCGCAGTAGCTGCTTGGGGTCTTGAGAATGAATGTTTAGATCCAAACGCCTACTCTCCAGTCTTAACTGCCATTGTGGCTCCTGAGGGCATGGATGCGGATGCACTCCGTAAACATGCCTTGGAAAAGTTCAATCTTTCCCTGGGAACCGGCTTAGGAAAGGTAAAAGGCAAGGTTTTTCGCATTGGGCACCTTGGTGACTGCAATGAACTAAGCCTCATGGCCGCCTTAAGTGGAGTAGAGATGAGTTTGGCTGCGATGGGCTATAAAGCCAAGGCGAGTGGCGTGGTTGCGGCTCAAGACTACCTAAAGTAGGGCTCAGCCCCCAGACTCAACCTATAATTCACCATATATATCAATAGCATTAGAGACAGAGAGATGAATCATGTTGGCTACTAAACCCTACTTAACCCAGGCTGATGTTCAAAAGATTTTGAACGCAGCGGATAAGCATGCCGCTGCAAATAATTGGGCAGTGACTATCGCCATTTGTGATGATGGTGGGCATATATTGGGTTTAACACGTCGTGATGGTTGTGCCCCTGTCTCCGCTTACATCGCTCAAGAAAAAGCGCGCACTGCTGCCATGGGCAAACGCGAGAGCCGTGTTTATGAAGAGATTATTAATAACGGACGCATCTCCTTTTTATCTGCCCCACATATTGCGGGCATGTTGGAGGGTGGCGTCAATATCGAGGTAAATGGGTTTACCATCGGCGCAGTCGGCGTTTCCGGCGTTAAATCGACTGAGGATGCCGAAACTGCTAAAGCCGGCATTGCAGCCATTCTGTAAGTTACTTTGATAAATACTGTTCCTGAAATAAATTCCTCTACTAGCACTACTGACACTAGCGCCTCCCCAGCAATAATTACCTTTGCTGACTTTGGTTTAGACCCAAAGATTCAAAAAGCGGTATCTGAGCAGGGCTACAACACCCCGACTCCAATTCAAGCGCAGGCTATTCCGCACGTCTTGGCTGGAAGCGATTTGATGGGCGCGGCACAAACGGGTACTGGTAAGACAGCTGCCTTTGTTTTGCCAATTATTCAAAAGATTTTGCGTCACGCTAGCAGCAGTGCTTCACCTGCCCGTCACCCCATTCGCGCTTTAGTGTTAACGCCGACACGTGAGCTAGCGGTTCAAGTCGCTGAGAATGCCGCAAGTTATTCCAAACATACTGATTTACGTGCTGCCGTAGTTTATGGTGGCGTGGATATGAAAGAACAGGTCGCCACATTGCGTAACGGCGTAGAGATTTTGATCGCTACGCCAGGTCGCTTGCTTGATCACATTGGTTCCAAAGTAGCCAATCTTTCTCAGGTAGAAATTCTGGTCTTAGATGAAGCTGATCGCATGCTGGACATGGGTTTTTTACCTGACCTGCAACGCATTATTGATTTGATTCCGGCGCAGCGACAAACATTATTGTTCTCAGCAACGTTTTCACCAGAAATCAAAAAATTAGCGCAAAGTTATTTGCGTACACCGGTAACGGTAGAGGTTGCGCGACAAAACGCGGCGGCGGATACCGTAAAGCAAGTGGTGCATATGGTTGCCAGCGCTGACAAGCAGCGGGCGATTGTGCGAGTACTTGAGGCACGAACTCGTCAGGGCTTATCCCGTCAGTGCATTATCTTTACGAATAGCCGTTTGGGTTGCGCAAAACTCTCTCGAGCACTAGAGCGTGATGGCATTAAAGCGGGTGCAATTCATGGCGATAAGAGTCAGGGTGAACGCACTCTCACTTTGGATGCCTTTAAGTCTGGCGCGATTGAGGCATTAGTAGCTACCGACGTGGCTGCCCGTGGTTTAGATATTCCATCTATGCCTTGCGTCATTAATCATGAGCTACCATTTAATGCCGAAGACTTTATTCACCGTATTGGTCGTACTGGTCGTGCGGGTAGTAAGGGTGATGCAATTGCATTGGTGGACGCTAGCGAGAAACGCTTACTGGACGATATTGAAAAATTGATGAAGCGTAAGCTGGATATTCAGCCATTGCCTGAGGGTAGTTCTATCCCTAGCTCTGCACCAAGTCGGACTTCATCGAGATCGGATGCGCCAGCAAAAATGTCAGATCCGTTTTTCTATAAACCTTATGAGCCGAGTGCTACAACCCAGCCTGCCTCACCTGCCACTAATTCTGAAGAGAAAAAAGTGGGCATCACTCCTGCTAGAGCGTCTATTGGTGCCTTGCTCGGCGGCTTCAAGAAAAAGTAATTCTTCTATTCCAAGCCTGAGTGGCAGCTAAGAGCCACTCAGCAATAGAAACACGATTGCCATCTGGTAAATCGCTTAACCCCAAATGTCTTGCTGCATTCCGCAGTGAATTTAAAGCCTGTTGTTCAGTTTCAGTATGAATGGCAGTAGCTAGAGTTTGCTTGCTGAGTTTTTCACCGTGTTCATCAAGCACTAGAGGTAGATGAAAGTAACTCGGTGTTGCATATCCCAAGACTCTTTGGAGATGGATTTGCCGCGCCGTGTTGCTGAGTAAATCTTCGCCACGCACAATGTGGGTAATCTTCTGCTCAGCATCATCCACCACTACAGCAAGTTGGTAGGTAAATAAATCATCCCGACGACGCAGAACAAAATCCCCCACGTCTCGATTGAGGTCTTGACGCTGCTTGCCTAAAGCAAGGTCCTCAAATTCAATCGTGAGGTTTGGTGGGAGGGCGAGTCTCAAGGCTACTTCATCCAAGAGCTCACTTCCCCCTTTGTATGGAATTATTTCATGGGGTCGGCAGGTGCCTGGGTAGATTATTTCTTGATTACGGGGGGTAATCACCCCCTGTGCCTCTAGGGCGCTTGCAATAGTTTGTCGGGAGCAGGTACAGGTATAGAGGACTTTTAGTTCATTCAAGCGGTCTAGAGCCCTTTTGTAGCGCTCCTGATGCTCAGATTGCCAAATAGGCTCTTCGTCCCAAGAGAGGCCGCAGGCCAGCAATTGGCGCATGATTTCTTGATCAGCCCCAGGGATACAGCGTGGGGTGTCTACATCCTCAATTCTGAGGAGCCATTGACCGTGATTTTGACGGGCATCCAACCAGCTTCCTAAGGCGGCAACCAGCGATCCCGCATGAAGCGGGCCAGTGGGCGAGGGGGCAAATCGCCCGCGATAGCCGTCGGATGGGGATGAGGGGTTTTTCAGGTTCGGCACAGCTAAAATGATCTCATGGCTTCACCCCGTTTTGTTCATCTACGCGTCCATTCCGAGTTTTCAATTACGGATGGCGTCGTTCGTATTGACGATGCGGTTGCCGCAGCTGAAAAAGATGGCATGGGGGCTTTGGCACTTACCGACTTAAGTAACTTGTTTGGGTTGGTGCGTTTTTATTCTGCTGCACGCTCGGGCGGAATTAAGCCCATTGCTGGAGCAGACGTTTGGATCAGCAATCCTCAGGATCCAGATCAGCCCTATCGTTTATTGCTTCTAGTTCAAAATCACTCTGGCTACCTTAATCTCTGTCAGTTATTGAGCAAAGCTTCACTAGAGAATCAGTCGCGTGGTCGTGCTGAAATCGATCTCAAGTGGTTTAGTGAGCCAGCCTCTAAAGCGGAAGATAAAGCTGTCAAAAGAACACTGACCTATGGCTTGATCGCACTCTCTGGCGGACGCTGGGGGGATATTGGAGTTGCGCTTTTAGCTGGCCAAGAAGAGCAAGCTAAAGACGCTGCCAAGCAGTGGATCAGATTATTTCCAAACACCTTTTACATTGAGGTGCAGCGTGGCGGCCACCCGCAAGATGAACAGCAGTTGCAATTAGCCTGTCATCTGGCTAGCGAAATGGATTTGCCGATCGTCGCTACTCATCCCGTACAGTTTATGCAAAGAAGTGATTTCACGGCCCATGAAGCAAGGGTCTGTATCGCCGAGGGTGAGCTCTTAGGCAATCCTCGTCGGACTAAAAAATTCAATGAAGAGCAGTATTTCCTCTCTCAAGAAGAGATGGAAAAGCGCTTCGCTGATTTACCAGTTGCCCTAGCCAATTCAGTGGAGATTGCTAAACGATGCAATCTCTCTCTTACCTTAGGTCAGCCGCGTTTGCCAGATTTCCCGACACCGCCGGGAATTACGCTAGACGATTATTTATTGCAGCAGTCAGAGATTGGTTTGAAGCGCCACATGGAGCGCAATTTCCCTGATCCAGAAGTGCGCACTAAAGAAGAGGCGCGTTATCGTGAACGTCTCATCTTTGAGGTGAAGACAATTTCTCAGATGGGTTTCCCGGGCTACTTCCTGATTGTTGCGGACTTCATTAATTGGGCTAAAAACAATGGCGTACCTGTGGGCCCGGGCCGTGGATCTGGCGCGGGATCCTTAGTGGCTTATTCATTGGGGATTACCGATCTGGATCCTCTGCGTTACAACTTACTTTTCGAACGCTTCTTAAATCCGGAGCGGGTATCGATGCCGGACTTTGATATTGACTTCTGCCAACATGGGCGCGATCGCGTGATTCAGTATGTAAAAGATAAGTACGGTAAAGATGCGGTTAGTCAGATTGCTACTTTCGGAACGATGGCTGCAAGAGCGGCGATTCGTGACGTTGGTCGTGTGCTTGAGCAGGGCTATAACTTCGTTGACGGTATCGCTAAATTGATTCCGAATAAGCCAGGTCAATATATGACCATTGAAATGGCTAAGAAGGAAGAAAAGCAGTTGGGCGAGCGCGAAAAGAATGAAGATGAAGTGCGCCAGCTTTTATCTTTAGCTCAGCAGTTAGAAGGCATGACTCGTAACGTGGGTATGCACGCAGGCGGCGTATTGATTGCCCCTGGCCGCTTAACGGATTTTTGTCCGCTCTATACGCAAGAAGCAAAAGATTCTAAAGATCAGGAGAGCGGCTCAGTCATTAGTCAGTTTGATAAAGATGACGTAGAGGCAATCGGCCTAGTCAAGTTCGACTTCTTAGGCTTGACGACGCTCACTATTTTGGCCGCTGCTGAGAAATGGATTAAGACACTGCATGTCGATCGCAAGGATTGGAATATTGGTGAAATCCCACTCGATGATGAAAAAGCTTTTGAAGTTTTAAAGAACGCGAATACCGTTGCCGTTTTCCAGCTGGAGAGTCGTGGCATGCAAGGCATGCTTCGTGAGGCGAAGCCTGACCGCTTTGAAGATATTATTGCGCTCGTTGCGCTATACCGTCCAGGCCCAATGGACTTGATCCCCGATTTTATTGAGCGTAAGCATGGTCGCCAAAAAGTAGAGTACCCAGATCCGCGGATTGAGCCTGTTCTACAAGAAACCTACGGCATCATGGTGTATCAAGAGCAGGTGATGCAGATGGCACAGATGATCGGCGGCTATTCATTAGGTGGTGCCGATATGTTGCGCCGTGCAATGGGTAAGAAAAAACCAGAAGAGATGGCGCAGCATCGCAAGATTTTTAGTGACGGTGCTAAAGCGGGTGGTATTACTGAAGGCAAAGCCAATGAGATTTATGATCTGATGGAGCGTTTTGCGGGTTATGGATTTAATAAATCCCATGCTGCCGCATATGCACTATTGGCATATCAAACTGCCTGGTTAAAAGCGTACTACCCTGCTGAATTTATGGCGGCCAACTTATCGCTCGCAATGGATGACACCGATAAGGTGAAGATTTTGTATGACGATTGTTTGGCCAATCAGATTCGGGTGTTTTCACCTGATATCAATACCGGTGTTTATGTGTTTACGCCATTACGTGCTCCAGATGCCGCTCCAGATTCTCCCATTAGCCACATTCGTTATGGTTTGGGCGCTGTCAGGGGTACAGGCGAAGCAGCCATTGAAGTGATTGTGAAAGCGCGCGAGGCTGGTGGCCCATTTAAGGACTTATTTGATTTCTGCGCGCGGGTTGATCGCAGGCAAGTGAATCGTCGCGCGATTGAGGCTTTGATGCGTGCCGGTGCCTTCGATAGTTTGTATAAAGACTCTGTTCCTGCTGGCGGAAATCTCTACGACATTCGCTCTACTTTGTTGGCCTCGCTTGCGCGTGCAATCGAAGCGGCCGAACAAGCTGAAGCCTCGATCAATCAGGTGAGCTTGTTTGAGGCAGTAGGGGAGGAAGATCGCCACTTGCCAGAGTTAGTGCGTGAACCAGTGTGGTCTGAAAAGAAGCGTCTGCAGGATGAAAAAAATGCCTTAGGTCTTTGTTTGACCGGCCATATGTTTGATGCCTACCGTGACGAGGCAGCACACTTCATTCGTCAACCGCTAGCAAAGGTGGTTGAAGGTAAAGATCAGCTCATCGCCGGCATTATCACGTCAGCTCGGATGCTGACGGGTCAGCGTGGCCGCATGATGATTGCCACTATTGATGATGGCTCTGCGGCAATTGAGGTAACCCTCTATAGTGAAATTTACGAACCAAATCGCTCTTGGCTTAAAGAAGATGAGTTACTTGTGGCTAAGGTCAATGTCACTCCGGATAAGTTTTCTGGCGGCATGCGCATTGTGTCTGAGGCGGTGATGGATATCACTGGCGCAAGAATGCGTTTTGCGCGCAATCTCCACCTCAATATTGATTCAGCAATCGACCTCAAGTCCTTACGCAGTCAAATTAGTCCTTATCTGATGACTAATCGCGTGCGAGATCCAAAGTTGGGGCCTGCAGCAGCAACGATGCCAGGTAGCAATGAAGGCATGAGGGGGTTAATGCTGACTGCTGCTGTAACCACTAGTGGTGGCGCTTGTTTAATGCAATTCCCGGAAGAGCTACGCATTTATCCTGATGATGCTTGCCTGCATAGCCTAAATCAAATCTTGACAGCTAGGCAATCCAACACTGTTCAGGTTCAGTACCAATAAACCTGCTTGCAAGTTGACCTTTATTTTTTGATGGCACTTTGCAGCGCTTCAATTACTTGTATAGGGTCTAGTTGGTCCAAGCATTCGCTACGACTGCTTGCGTGATCCTCACAGCCGGCTTTACGACAGGGGACGCATTCACCAGGGCCTTGCAGGATCGTGACATTCCCTACGGTTTGCGAACGCGCTCTGAGTTGATAGGGCTGCGCGCCAATAAAGCCGTTAGGCCATGGCCCAAAGTTGCTGGGTGGTGTCGGACCAAATAAAGCAATCGTTGGGGTGTTACATGCAGCAGCTAGGTGGGTAATTGAGGTATCTACCCCGACATAGGCTAGTGCCCCCCGAATGAGAGTCCCCGCTTGTGGAATCGTGAGAAGTCCAGCGGTATCAATAACCTTCTGCCGTGTGCTGTCATCGAGCAAAGAGAGGATGTCGTGATTGAGTTGAAGATCTTGTTTTGCTGGAGATGCACTCAGCACTACTTGATAGCCTTGTCTCACAATCCAAGTGAGTAATGTTTGCCAATAAGTGAGAGGCCAACGCTTATATGCCGTTAAAGGTCCGGGATGCACCACTACATAAGACGATTGCAGTTGGCTGGCGATACTAGGAGCGATCGGATCACCAGCGGGAGCAGTTACAGCAATTGGTTTATCAAATAAATCCTGTGGCCGTCGATAAAACATCTCGAGCAGACGCAGTTTTTCAGTAATGACGTGTTGCGCAAAATAATCTACATCCACTGTGTACAAGCTAATCGCTTTTTTCCAAGCATTCTGCCGATCGCTTTTACTTGTCTTCGGTTTATCTTGCTTTGTATTTCCTTGGGGGTGTCCACCTAATACACCGACTCTTTGGCGGGCTGCAACTAAACCATAAAGGTAGGCGCGATCACTCGGTTGTGTGACTACTGCTAAATCGTAGCGCTGAAACAGTTTAAAAAATAAGGAAAGATATTCTTTGATTTTGGGGCGATCCGAAGTTTCAATGGTGTGCGTAATATCTGGATTACCTTTGAGCATATCAAGCTTGCCGCGATAACCTAGAAAATGAAATTCGGCATCTGGCCATAGTTCGCGCGCCTTTAAAATGAGCGGCGTCGTTACCAAGACATCACCTATTTGGCGAGTGGCAATAAACAAAACTTTTTTAGGCTGTAGTGCTGAGAACGCAGTCATGGAGCTAATGTAACCCAATCTGCTTATCTAGTCTTGGCTAGAATTTTTTCCCGAACGCGACGGGCATTTTCTGCCGCATTCGATTGATCGTTAATGTGATGGAAGAGGTGTAGTACTTCAGTTGACCATGACCCCGATTTACGAATCAAACCTCTATTTTGTAATCGAAAGACAAAGTCAGCGTCTTCATGACCCCAGCCTGTCATAGTTTCATCAAATCCGCCGATGGCGAGTGCATCTTCTTTCCAGCAGGCCATATTGCAGCCTTTAATGCGACGCCAGACAAACTTTTTATAGTTTCTCCAGGATCCATCTCCCAACTTGATTTTGAGTGGCCAGTATTTATTAATTCCGCCGGATAGGCGAAAGTTAAGTAAGTTGCTCGCAAAGCGTTTGAAGTCCCAATGACTCCAGGAGAGTAGTTGCCTTGTCAGCTTGTTATTGAGTAAGACTCTGCTACCAGTAATCACATAGCCTGCTTGAGATAACTTTCTATGCTCCGCAACAAAGTCTGGTTGAACAATGCAATCACCATCTAAAAAGATGAGGTAGTCGCCACGTGCCACCTCGATTGCTTGATTAAGAATACGGGTCTTACGAAAACCCTGATCCTCTTGCCATAGGTGGGTAATCTTGATGGGGAGCCCAGGTTGAATGGTTTCTACCAGAATTTTGGTCTCGCTAGAAGACCCATCATCGGCAATGATGATTTCAAAATCAAGGTCTCTTTGAGTGCCAAGTGACTCAAGACATAACTTCAGCGCTTGCGGCCAGTTATAGGTGGCCAAAAGAATAGAAATCATTTCCTGTGATGATCTTTGGGATTATTTGCATCTTGGTGCAGTTGCCATAACTTCATATAGCGATAGTAAGTGCCTTGCCCGTTAGAAATTGCCAAAGCAAAGCCCTGGGTGCCATCCAAAAATCCAGCGCGCATGAAATAGGTGCGTACAAAAGCCCAGATGCCATGCAGCACTGCTTTCAGGGGGGTACTGGTTTTGCCTTTAGCAAAAGCCTGCTCTGCCGAGGCTGTTGAGTAGCGATCAAGCTTTTGCAGGACTTGGGAGTAATTCATGAAACTGTAGTGCAACATAGGATTTTCGAGTTTGGCCACTTGACCATCAGGAATCAGGCGCTCATGCACTAGATCATCTGAGAAGCGTGCAGTGCCCCGTTTGAATAGTCTATCGACATAATCTGGGCTCCAGCCAGAGTGGCGAATAAATCGACCGCAGTACCAAGAAAGGCGCGGAATCGCAAAACAGTCCACTTTGGCGGAATGATGAATGGCTGTCAGAATTTCGCTTCTCAGGGCTGGCGTAAGGCGTTCATCTGCATCTATGGATAAAACCCAGTCACTGGTTGCCAAGTCTAGGGCGCGGTTCTTTTGGGGGCCAAAACCCGGCCAATCTGCCGGTTGAGTAATGACGGCGCCATGGTTTTTAGCGATTTCTAGGGTGCGATCGGTGCTATTAGTGTCGACGACCACGATTTGTTGGGCAATCCCTTCTAGGGAGCTCAAACAATCGGCCAAATTGGCCTCTTCATTGCGAGTGATGAGTATGACGGATAAGGTGGGCATAATTCATTATATGAATGCTCAAGACCGTACCGCCCTAAATCGCTTAATTCAGTATCTCAAGCCCCATATTCGCTTGATTATGGGCTCACTTGTGGCCATGGCCTTAGTTGCTGGCGCTGAAACATCCATTCCGGCTTTGATGAAGCCTTTGCTGGATAAGGGATTTACGGGGCAACTCGATAGCAAGCTTTGGCAGGTGCCGGTATTTTTGGTGGGCCTCGCTGTAGTTAGGGGGTTGGCCCAGTTTCTTTCTGGTTACTTGCTGAACCGGGTGATTAATGCCGTGTTGCTGAAGTTGCGTCAGCAGATGTTTCAAACGCTCTTACACGCAAAAACCACTTTCTTTCAGCAGAATTCAGCTTCTAGCTTAATAAATGCAGTGGTGTTTGAAGTGAATAATGTGCTGTCTATTATGGGCGGGATGTTGATTAACCTGGTTAGAGACTCTCTGACAGTGGTGGGTTTGATTGGGTACTTGATCTATTTGAACTGGCAATTGACATTATTGGTGCTGTTCATTTTCCCCATCATTGCCTACATCATGAGCAAGATTAATAAGCGTTTACGTAGTCTCAATCGCGAACAACAAAGCTTAACTAGTGAGCTTGCCTACATCGTTGAAGAAGCTGCCGCTGGTTATAAGATAGTCAAAGTGCATGGCGCAGAAGGATACGAGATGCGCCGCTTTATGGATAAAGCCGACCGACTCCGCCAATTTGCTTTGAAGGCTGCGGTGGCTGGTGGACTCAATCAGCCGATTACCCAACTCGTTGCCTCGATGGCACTCTCTCTGGTGTTAGTGATTGCTTTGATGCAATCAGCCTCTCAGGGAACTACGGTGGGTGGTTTTGCTGCTTTCATTACAGCGATGTTGTTGGTAATTTCACCGATCAAACATTTGGCTGATATTAATCAGCCATTACAGCGCGGTCTTACTGCTGCAGAAATGATTTTCTCTCTTATGGATCAACCCTTTGAAGAGAATGAATCTCGCAAAGAAAATATGAAGCCTCTTAGCAAGGCTAAGGGTGCCATACGATTCGAGGATGTGGGCTTCTCATATCAACAAGAGGTAGGGCGAAAAGATGCGCTCAGTCACGTGAATTTGGACATACGCCCCGGTGAAGTAGTCGCATTTGTTGGGCCGTCTGGTGGCGGTAAATCTACCCTAGTGAATTTATTGCCCCGCTTCTTTAAGCCTACTAGCGGACAAATTTACTTGGATGATATTTCGCTTGAAGACATTATTCTTGGGGATCTACGTAAGCAAATTGCCTTTGTAAGTCAGGACGTCATTTTATTTAACGACAGTATTGCTGCAAACGTAGCCTATGGTGCAGTAAATTCAGAAAACGTCGATCGTGGGCGTGTAATTGAGGCTCTCGAAGCTGCCAACTTATCTGCCCTCATGAAAGAATTGCCTGAGGGTATTGATACGCAGATCGGCGATAACGGCAACCGCCTGTCGGGTGGCCAGCGTCAGCGTTTAGCGATCGCTAGAGCGATTTATAAGGACGCACCTATTCTCATCCTAGATGAAGCCACTTCGGCATTAGATTCTGAGTCCGAGCGTCAGGTACAAGATGCTCTAGAGCGTTTGATGGCTGGAAGAACTACTTTAGTGATTGCTCACCGCCTCTCAACGATTGAGCATGCTAATCGTATTGTGGTGCTGGAGCATGGACATGTGATTGAAAATGGCTCACATGAAGAGTTGATTGCCAAGGATGGCCTCTATGCCAACCTGCATCGCATTCAGTTTTCGAATGCTTAATCAATGATTAGCTGAGAACGATATCGTATTGTTCTTGTCGGAAGCTGCCTTCGGCCTGTAGTTTAATAGGCTTATTAATAAAGTCTCCTAGCTGTGCTAAGAATTGATTCTCCTCTTCAAGAAAGAGGTCGATGACATCGGGGGCCGCTACGATCCTAAATTCGCGGGGATTAAATTGACGATGCTCACGCACGATCTCACGTAGAATTTCGTAACAAATAGTCTGCGCTGTTTTTATTTCACCCTTGCCTTGGCAGGTAAGGCAAGGCTCGCAGGTTATGTGGGCCAGTGATTCGCGAGTCCGCTTGCGCGTCATTTCCACTAGGCCTAATGAAGAAAAGTCATTCACTGATGTGCGAGCATGATCGCGCTCTAAATTGCGTTTGAGTTCATGTAAGACGGATTCTTGGTGCTCTTTATTGAGCATATCAATAAAATCAATGATGATGATGCCGCCCAGATTGCGTAAGCGCAGTTGTCGTGCAATCGCCTGAGCTGCTTCCAGGTTCGTTTTATAAACTGTGTCATCCAGATTACGTGCACCCACATAGCTGCCAGTGTTCACATCAATGGTGGTCATTGATTCTGTTTGATCAATCATCAGGTAGCCCCCAGATTTGAGGTCAACTCTTCTACCAAGTGCCTTATTAATTTCGGCATCCACATCAAACAAATCAAATAGGGCGCGCTCACCACGATGGAGCGTCAGCTTATCCAAAAGATTGGGCATGTAGAGCGTGGCGAATCCTTTGAGTTTTTCAAAGTTCTCTGCCGAGTCCACCCGAATTTTTGTAGTTTCTTCGCTGGCCACATCACGTAATACGCGCTCAGCAAGACTGAGATCTTGATACAGCAAGCTCGGTGCAGCCTGATGGTTCACGGCCTCCCTGATCCTTTCCCAGGTGGTACGAAGGTAATGCATATCATGCTGTAACTCAGTATCGCTGGCATCTTGGGCGCTAGTCCGGATAATCACGCCACCTTTTTCATCATCAGGCATGAGCCCTGCAAGGCGCGCTTTAATCGCTTCACGCTCTTCAGGTTGATCAATTCTTTGCGATACACCAATGTATTTTTCGCTGGCGGCATCGCTACCTGCTGGTGGCAGGTAAACCAAATTGCGACCAGCAATACTCAGTTGAGTCGTTAGTCGAGCGCCTTTAGTGCCCAGTGGATCCTTGAGCACTTGCACTAAGACATTTTGCCCCTCGAAAAGTAATTTTTCGATTTGTGCTTGTGGGTTGTTTTGGGTGATGTCGGCAACGTGTATGAACGCGGTACGCTCCAAACCCACTTCAATAAAGGCAGATTGCATGCCGGGAAGTACTCGCACTACTTTCGCTAAATAGATGTTGCCAACAATACCCCGTTGACGAGTGCGCTCGATCTGAAGTTCCTGAACCGCCCCTTGCTGAATGAGTGCCACCCGTGTTTCTTGGGGTGTGATGTTGATCAGAATTTCTTCATTCATATGCGGGCAACTTTGGCGAAATCTAATAATTGGTTCACTTCATAGATAGGTAAGCCCATGATACCGCTATAACTGCCTTTAATTGATGGAATGAATGCGCTCCCCAACCCTTGGATTCCATAGGCGCCAGCCTTGCCGAAGGGTTCGCCACTACTAATATAGCTGGCAATTACCTCTGAAGTGAGGTGCGCAAATTCCACTTCGGATACTTGCACCAAAGAGAGGGGCTGAGTTTCGGGATCAATTATCAGTACGACAGCGCTTAATACTTCATGCACCTTACCGCTGAGCATTTGTAGAATCCGTGCAGCATCAGCAGCATCGACAGGTTTTCCGAGGATCTCGCTATCAGAGTGGCCGGGTAGACTCACAGTAGTATCTGCGCACAAAATAGGTGCCCAAGGTTTACCGCTTTTTTGCCAGCGCGCTAATGCAATAGCACTTTTAGCCAAGGTCACACGCTGAACATAGTCCCGAACTTTTTCATTGGGGAGAGGTATTTCTAGGGTTTCGGTATCTTCGCCAGGCGCTGCAATCAGCATCTCAAATTGCACGCCCATTTGCTTGAGTAATTCTTGGCGCCTGGGGCTTTGTGATGCAAGATAGATATAAGAAAACATGGCTGTTTTACTCTCGATGATAGGGATGGCCTTGCAAAATAGTCCACGCTCTATAGAGTTGCTCTACCAATAAAACCCTGGCCATCGCATGTGGCAGGGTAAGGCTGGATAGACGCCACATGGCTTGGGCATTTTCTTTGAGGCTAGGATCAAGCCCATCCGCGCCTCCAATTAAAAAGGTGATATCAACACCTTCTTGACGCCAGTTTGCTAGCTGAGTGGCTACATTTTGAGTGGTTTGATCTTTGCCTCGCTCATCCAGAGCAATAACACGAGAGCTCTTGGGAATGGCCGCCGCTATTTTGATTGCTTCCTTAGCTGGCGTCAGGTCTGGTTTAATTTCTTTAATTTCTATACTGCAATCAGTGGGCATGCGCTTGATGTAATCATGCGTTGCAGTAGCAACCCATTCTGGCATTTTGTGACCAACAGAAACAATCGTTAAGCGCATCGTTCAAGAATTACTCTTCGTCATCCTCAGACTTGCTTGCCTTCGCTAAGCCTTTGTCAGCTGCTAATTTGACACGCACTGGTTTAGCTCCCCACATGCCCTCTAGTTGATAATAGGCTCGTAGTGCGGGTTGCAAGATGTGAACCACGATATCGCCGCAATCGACGAGTACCCATTCACCCGTTTCCAGGCCTTCCACGGAAATCACTTCACCACCCTTGGCATTGACCTCTTCTTTAACGGACATCGCCAAGGATCTCGTCTGGCGATTGCTGGTACCGGTTGCAATAATGACTCGGTCAAATAGATCGCTAAGCTTGGTGGTGTCATAAACGCGAATATCTTGAGCTTTGACGTCTTCAAGTGCATTAATCACGACGCGTTGTAATTTTGATAATTCCATATTTTCTTTAATTTTTTTCTGAGATATTTTGTATATAGGGTTGATCTTAGTCTGATTACTTATAGAGACCCAGATTTGTAATGATTTCTAGAGTGTGAGAGGGGATCTGCTCAGATCCAATCATGCCCCTAGACGTGCTTTTAAGCTGATTTCGCAGATTGGTTGAAGAAAGGTCTACTGAAAGACTCTTATCAAGATAGATGCGGCCAAATGGGCTTTTTTCAAGGAGATTCGGATCAAAATATTGGTGCTTTTCTAATAAAACCTTTATTTCCGGATGCATTTCTAAGGAAAGTTCATGGTGAGGTCTGCTTGCTACTGCAAGATTCACATAACTTAACAATTGATCCCAAGAGTTCCAGGAGGATAGGTTGAGGAGAGAGTCAGCCCCCATTAACCAGGTCAGGCTAGCGTCAACTCCAAAACGCGCTCTGAGGTCCCTAACAGTATCAATGGCATAGCTCGGACCAGCGCGATCGATCTCCATACGATCAATACCAATTTGAGTGGGAATGTTTAAATAGAGAAATGCCCTTGCCAAATCAATGCCGGCGGCCTCAGTCATCTGCAGACGTACTTTTGCAGGAGTAATGTCAGATTCTTTCTGCCAAGGTTCCCCGCTAGGAATGAGTAGCAATTCATCGAGATGCAAGAGTTTGGAAAAATGCGTTGCTAGTTTCAGATGACCAAGATGAGGTGGGTCAAATGTCCCGCCCAGAATACCAATCTTTTTTTGGGGGGCTAAGTCGATAGCACTCAATTTAGGCTAGCCAGTCACGAGGCTTGAGATAGTAATCATAGAGTTTGGCTTCTGGTGTACCTGGTTTAGGTTGCCAGTTGTACCACCATTGGACTACCGGTGGCATGGACATCAGAATGGATTCGGTGCGCCCACCAGAGTTCAGGCCAAAAATGGTGCCGCGGTCAAAGATGAGGTTGTACTCAACATAACGACCGCGACGATATTCTTGGAA
The DNA here is from genome assembly GCA_947452535.1 of Burkholderiaceae bacterium. Lineage (GTDB taxonomy): Bacteria > Pseudomonadota > Gammaproteobacteria > Burkholderiales > Burkholderiaceae > Polynucleobacter. The sequence continues at coordinate 23,835 of CANGCM010000002.1, forward strand.
GGCTTTTTCTTCAGTGGTGAAGCTGTCTTGATAACGGCGCTCCACAATCGGCAGATAAGCATTGATAAACGCATCTCCAACCGCACGCGTCATGGCAAAGCTTTGCTCAAAGCCGAGACTGTTGAAGTCATCAAAAAAGATGCCACCAATACCACGAGGTTCCTCACGGTGCTTTAAGTAAAAATATTCATCACACCATTTTTTAAAGCGGGGATGTAGATCTTCACCGAATGGATCTAACGCATCTTTAGCTGTCTGGTGAAAGTGCCTGCAATCCTCATCTACACCATAGTAAGGCGTGAGATCAAAGCCGCCACCAAACCACCAAACCGGCTCTTTATCAGGAGCCTGAGCGATGAAGCAGCGCACATTCATATGCGTGGTTGGCGCCTTAGGGTTATTGGGATGAAACACTACAGAAACGCCCATCGCTTCAAAGCTACGCCCTGCAAGCTCCGGACGTTGGTGTGATGCAGAAGGAGGCATCTGATCGCCACGAACGTGTGAAAAGCCTACGCCCCCTTTTTCTAAAATCTTGCCACCATCCAAAGTGCATGTCCGACCATAGCCCTTTAACTTGCTGTCTTCGGGCTTCTCCCAGGCATCCACCAAAAACGCCTTGCCATCGAGGGCACTCATCGCCGTAGTAATGCGATTTTGTAAGCCTAAAAAATAATCCTTTAAGACCGTAATATTGATTTGGGTATGCTCGGCAGATGACAAGAGTGACAGTTTCTTTTTTATGTGAGAGTTTGTATTAGTTTATTCAATTTACTTGACTGCGCGATAGCCAATATCTTTGCGGTATTGCATTCCATCAAATTGAATCTGGGCGATGGCTTCATATGCTTTTTGTTGTGCACCACGCACTGTATCGGATAGACCCACTACGCACAGGACGCGGCCACCCGAGGTCAGTAATTTGCCATCCTGCAACTGAGTGCCCGCATGGAAGGTTAGTTGATCTTCGGTATCTGCCGGAATGCCAGTGATGACATCGCCGTTGCGTGGGGTATCTGGGTAGTTATGGGCTGCCAATACAACGCCTAGAGCGGTACGGCGATCCCAATCCAATTCCACTTCATTGAGCGTGCCATCAATCGCATGGTCTAGTGCATTGACTAGATCACTGCGCAAGCGCGCCATGATCGGTTGCGTTTCTGGGTCACCCATGCGGCAATTAAACTCCAAAGTCTTTATCTTGCCATCCGGAGAAATCATCAGGCCTGCATATAAAAAGCCGGTATATGGAATACCATCCGCCTCCATGCCCCTCACCGTTGGCATGATCACTTCACGTAAGGCCCGCGCATGAATTTCTGGAGTCACTACAGGCGCGGGAGAGTAGGCGCCCATACCACCGGTATTAGGACCTTGATCAGCATCGAGTAAACGCTTGTGATCTTGGCTCGTAGCCAAAGCTAAAACATGCTTACCATCGACGAGAACGATAAAGCTCGCTTCTTCACCGGTCAGAAATTCTTCTATCACTACGCGCGCACCTGCATTACCGAGCTTGTTATCGGCGAGCATCATATCTACAGCCGCATGAGCCTGCGCTAGATCCATTGCTACAACTACGCCTTTGCCGGCAGCAAGGCCATCAGCCTTGATGACGATCGGTGCGCCTTTGGTATCGATATAAGCGTGCGCTTCTAATATATTTGAAAATGTCTGATATTCCGCTGTTGGGATGCCATGACGTTTCATAAACGCTTTGGAAAAATCTTTTGAGGATTCTAATTGCGCTGCCAGTTGGGTCGGTCCAAAGATGCGCAAGCCATTGTTACGGAATACATCCACAATACCTGCGGCTAGCGGGGCTTCAGGCCCAACTACAGTCAGGTGAATTTTTTCACGCTTAGCAAAGTCAGCTAATTCTTGGAGATCGGAGATGGGAAGATTCTGAATGCCTGCTGTCACTTGTTTCGCTGTAGCAGTGCCACCATTACCTGGCGCTACGTAAACCGTTTGAACTTGTGGGGATTGGGCTAGCTTCCAAGCTAGAGCGTGCTCGCGGCCACCAGATCCAATTAAAAGTATTTTCATAAAGAGCTAATAGAGGGGTTGACGAATAGTGTTGAGAGGGTCAATAGCTTATAAAGAGGCATTTGTGTAAACGTCTTGAACATCGTCTAAGTTTTCCAGTGCATCTAATAATTTTTGCATGCTTTCAGCTTGGGCACCTTCGAGCTCAGTTTCTGTCTCGGGACGCATCGTTACTGTTGCTAGCTCTGCTTTAAAGCCGGCTTGAGTGAGCGCATCCTGTACCTTTGAAAAGTCGGGTACTGGGGTAAGCACTTCAAGTGAGCCATCATCATGCGTGATGACATCTTCTGCGCCCGCATCCAGTGCGATCTCCATCAGTTGATCTTCATTCGTACCTGGGGCGAACAACATTTGACCGCAGTGCTTGAATTGGAAAGCTACAGAACCTTCGGCGCCCATGTTCCCACCATTTTTTGCGAATGCATGGCGTACCTCAGCAACCGTACGGGTACGGTTATCAGTTAAGCAATCCACAATAATGGCTGCCCCATTTAAGCCGTAGCCTTCATAGCGAATTTCTTCATAATTCACTCCCTCTAAAGAGCCTGTGCCACGCTGGATTGCCCGCTGCACGTTGTCATTGGGCATATTGGCATCTTTGGCTTTATCAATTGCGAGGCGCAAACGGGGATTAGTCGCAATATCACCACCACCTAATTTAGCTGCAACAGTAATTTCTTTAATCAGTTTGGTCCAAATCTTGCCGCGCTTTTCGTCTTGACGACCTTTGCGGTGTTGAATATTGGCCCATTTCGAATGGCCAGCCATACGGGAAAGTCCTTTTGGGTAATGTAGCTTGAAGTCCTCATTTTAAGGGCTTCTCAGATCAAGAATGGGAGTCCCACCACTTTTTTGTTACACTCTCCCCTCTAGTTTGCTTCAATGCAGTTTTTCCACTGCAAACACCTGCCCCGGTGATGGAATTGGTAGACGTGCCGGACTCAAAATCCGGTGCCGCAAGGCGTGGCGGTTCAAGTCCGCCCCGGGGCACCATCTCAATTGATATCCCTTTTTGCATTATCTGTAGACCTATAAGCATGCAGAGCCTGGGGATTGCAATAGCAAAAAATCCTCTTTTGAGTATTACTTGTACCTAAAATGTAACTAATCTGATCTTTTTGATCTTTTACTGAATTAAGGATTTGCGGTGAAAAAAAGTGTTGCTGTACTGTTTTTCTGTCTTTTTGCATTTGTACAAATTGCGCAAGCCAAAGATTGGCCAAATAAACCGATTAAGTTGATTGTTCCTTTTCCTGCTGCGGGTGGGACTGATGCGGTAGCTCGAGCCCTCGCAAATAAGTTAAGCCAGCAACTGAATCAGCCAGTAGTCGTGGAGAATAAGGCGGGAGCAAATGGCGTGATTGGTGCAGAGGCGGTGGCGCACGCAGCGCCAGATGGCTACACCATCATGATCACCATTGCCTCTCATGCAATTGCTCCAGTAGTCTCTAAAAAACTTCCCTATGACACTGATAAAGATTTTGTGGGGGTGTCGCTCATCGCAAAATACCCTTATTTGTTTACAGTTCCAGCCAATTCACCGGCAAATAACTTCAAAGAATTTATTGATCTGGCCAAGAAAAATCCCGGCAAGTTAACGTATGCCTCATCAGGCACTGGTAGCGCTCCTCATTTGGGTATGGAGCTCTTGCTGGATGTGGCTACTATTGATCTTATCCACGTACCCTATAAGGGGGCAGCGCCTGCCAACAATGATCTGATTGGTGGACAAGTGCAGTCGATGCTAAATAATCTATTAGCGGGAGCGGGTCTAATCCGGGCAAAAAAATTGAAGGTACTGGCTGTTACTAGTAGTTCACGATCGCCCGCATTGCCGGATATTCCAACGATTAAAGAATCGGGATACCCCAAATATGAGGTGGATGGTTGGTACGGTATTTTCGTGCCAGCAAAAACACCCCCTGATATTGTGAAGCAGCTTTCTATGGAGATTGCCAAGGCTCTCAAGGATCCGGAATTATTGAGTCGCTTAAGTAATGATGGCGCTATTCCGATTGGCAGCACTCCAAAAGAGTTTCAAGATTTTTTTATTCACGAAAAGAATCAATGGGCTAGTCTCGCTAAAAAAATTAAATTAGAGGTGGATTGATTCAGATGCCAACGATTACTAATGAATCAGGGGTCAGCATTTTTTATCAAGTGAATGACTTCACGGACCCCTGGAAAAATAAGCCGACTTTATTTCTGCAACATGGTAATGGCAGGAGCGGTGAGTTTTGGAATCGATGGATCTCCTATTTAGCACCGCACTTTCGGATTGTCCGCCCTGATATGCGCGGGGTGGGGCGTTCCGGCACTTTGGATCTAGAGTTAATTACGATTGATCATTGCATCGCAGATTTAGTTAGCATTATTCGACAGATTGATCGAGGCCCGATTTATTTTTGTGGTGAATCCATGGGCGGCATCTTAGGTATTCTTCTGGCAGCGCAGTACCCAGATTTAGTAAAGTCCCTCACTTTGATTGCTACACCAGTCTTTATCAATAAGGCGATGAAGGAGAAGTATGCGCTGGGCTTTTCTAGTCGCCTAGAAGCAATGCGAACCTTGGGAATTAAAGACTGGGTCCGAAAAACCAGTATCTTGACTCGCTTTCCACCGGATACGGATCCTGGCTTAATTGACTGGTATGTGGATGAATTTGCGAAGAGCGATCCCGAAACCTTAATTCGCTATTCAGATCTCGTTAGTAATGCCAGTGCACGAAATTTTTTGCCAAAAATTCAATGCCCAACCTTGGCAATTTTTCCAGTCAATGGACAGATCACTGATGCAGAACAAGAAAAAATGTTAGCTAATGAAATTCGGGACATCAAAGTCGCCCATATCCCTTCAGAATTTCATATGATCCATTTAACGCACGTTAAGGAATGTGCCGACCTGCTACTAAGCCACTGCGTGAATCTGTAGGACTTTTAAATTTCGTAAGATTCTGACTCATTATTCATCGCTTGTTCAACTATTTTCTTAGTGAGAGTTGGTGAGAATAGTTCAATGAAGGTGTAAACAAAGGAGCGCAGATAAGCGCCTTGCTTGACGCCGAGATGGGTGACGTTGTTACCGAATAAATGCCCCACTGGAATGACACGCAGATTGCGGTCTCGATCGGCATCGTATGCTAAGTCGGCAACGATGCCTACGCCCATGCCTGTCTCAACATAAGTTTTAATCACATCGGCATCAATCGCTTCCAAAAGAATATCGGGACTCAGATTGCGTTGTGCAAAGGCAGCATCGATCTTGCTGCGACCTGCAAATGCTTTGTCATAAGTGATGAGTGGATACTTCGCAATTTCTTCTAAGGTGATGATTGACTGATTCAGTAGCGGATGGCTGAGTGGCACGATGATGACGTGATGCCATTGATAGCCTGGCAAAGCCAATACGCCTGTGGTGTTAGCAATACCTTCAGTTGCGATCGCAATGTCAGCGCGATCCTGAATCAGGAGTTCGGCAATTTGCCCTGGGCTACCTTGCTGAATACTCACGCGTACCTTGGGAAAACGCTTTGTGAATTCTGTTAGCACCTTGGGCAATGCATAGCGGGCTTGAGTATGGGTCGTGGCAATAACAAAGTTGCCCTGGTCTTGACTGGCAAAGTCCTTACCTACGCGCCGCAAAGTTTCCACTTCATCGAGAATGCGCTCGATAGAGACAAGAATCCTTTTGCCTGGCTCTGTGAGGGAGCGAATACGTTTGCCGTGGCGCCTAAAGATCTCCACGCCAAGCTCATCTTCCAGCTCAATAATGGCTTTGGAGACTCCTGGTTGCGATGTAAATAGGGCCTTTGCAGCGGTAGTTAGATTGAAATTCTGTCTAACTGCTTCACGAACAAAGCGAAATTGATGCAGGTTCATATGGATTCCATTCTTTATATCAAATGCGATATAGGAATTAAATTCTAAATGAGTTTGAGGTATTAAGCTCTAGATACCCAGCGCAACCCCACAATCGCCAAAATAAAATACAGCAGGGGCGGTGTCAGGGCGGTAAGGAGTGCAGGCCATGCACTTAGAAGTCCAACATTAGAGAAGAGGGAGTTAAACAGCTGAAAGCTCATGCCAAGCATGATTCCGCCGAATACCTTGATGCCAACGCTGCCAGCCCTGACTTTGAGATAGGCAAATGGTAGAGCCAATGCGAGCATCACAAAAATGGTAAATGGATAAATTACTTTTTTCCAAAACGCAATCGAATGACGCTGTGCATCTTGTTTGTTATCTATGAGATGAGAGATAAAACGCCCTAAACTAAAGATAGACATTTTCTCCGGGCTTACTAAAAGTACGTTCAAAATTTGTGGTGTCACCTCAGAGTCTAGGCTCACAATAGGGTGAGTAAATGTTTGTGCTGAGTAGACTGGATTTAGCGGATCCACTTGCCGCGTTTCCTTGAAGCGAGTTTCTGTTACGTCATCCAGAATCCAGGTGCCGGTTTGATCAAAGCGTCCTGATACTGCACTGCGAATAGAGAGTAATCGATAGGCATCGTCAAACTCATACATGCGAATGTTTTGAATCTCATTATCTTGCTCAATCTTGCCAACGTTGACATAGCGTACCCCGGGCCTGACTGGCCCACTTCCATCCTCATCTCGCAAGCGATCCTTGACCCAAATCCCAGTCTTAAATTGAGAGCTATAGGATGAGCCTAAAGCCTTCATTCGAATACGATCAGATAGATTTTCTGCGTAAGGACCTAGCCATTCACTCATTGCCAAAGTAAACAGAATCAGTGGCAATGAAATCTTAGCCAGCGTCATCAGTCCCCTACGCATATCTAGTCCAGCGATACGCAAAATAGTGAATTCGGATTGACTGGCCATCATGGCAAAAACGTAAATACTACCAATCAGACCAGCGATTGGAATAATTTCAGAAATGCGACTTGGCGCTTTTAATAACACATGCAATAGCGCTAGCGGAAGCGTGTACTGACCCTTCACTGAGCCCAGCTCACTCAGAATATCGAAGAACAAAAATAGGGCCACTAAGGCAAACAAGATAAAACCAAAGGCTATATAAATTTGCCTGGCTAAATAGCGCTCAAAAATATAAGGAAATAGATATCTCATCTATTGGCCAAGAATGAGGGTAGTTGACGGCGCCACCATTTCAACGAGGGATTGATACGATTACGAATTAGCAAAAAGGCCACCCCAAAAGCGATTGCGTGTACAGGCCAGGCGGCCAGTAAAATGTTAGCCTTACCTTGTGACACAAAGTTTTGAGTGAGGTTGAGGAGGTTGCTGTAGATGAGATAAATGAGTACCGCATAAAACAGGGCGGTGTAGTTACCTAACCTTGGGTTGACGTAGGCCAGGGGTATTGCAATCAATACTAATCCCAGAGCCATGAATGGCAAACCAATGCGCCAAAGTAATTCGGCACGATTGGGGTTGATGGCAGCCACATTGGGATCGTTCAGTAGTTCAGAAACCGTTTTTTCGCGGTCACGGGGTGCTGGATCAAGGACACTCTTATTCTGAATATTCGTGTTGTACTCAGCAAACTCCAAAATCCTAAAATCTGGCTGTGTTGGCATTCCTTCATAGCGCCTACCATTTTTTAGCACAATCGATTTTCCGCCACCAGCCGCGTTCTCAATAAATCCATTAGAGGCCACTGCAACACTGAGCCGACCATTTTTAGTTTCAGCAGCAAAGATATTTTTTACTTCACTTTTATCAACATCAAGCTCTTCAATAAAAAAGACACGATCTGCTTTTGCCGATTCTCTAAATTGACCTGCGGCAACCATAGATACGTCGCTTCGCTGCTGAAAGCGCTGGCTAATGATGGTAGATTCGCGGTTAGCCCAAGGCCAAACAAAGAGGGCTAACAAGGCGATGATGACAATGAGAGGGGCCGCAAAACTCAGGATTGGCCGAATAAGGCTGGCAATGCTGAGGCCGCTAGCAAACCAAACAATCATTTCTGAATCCTTGTACCAGCGTACCAGCACAATTAAGACTGCCACAAATAGAGAGACAGTGAGTAGAACGGCCATATACCCAAGGGTAGCTAGGGCGATGAGAACTAGGGCATCCTCTGGATTTATGGCGCCGTTCGCTGCGAAGCCCAGAATTCGGATAACTAGGGTGGTAATCATGATGGTTACCAGGACCAAAAAAACGCCACCAGTCGTAAAACTGAGTTCGCGGCGAAGGGTTTGGTGAAAAATCATGAATAGATAGTGGTGGTAACAGTTATTGGCATACTCAAGAGGTGAACTTGCATGTCAGAGGATAATGGATAAATATCTGTTTTTTCCCTTGAATTGACTTAAAAATACCCCAATACATGATGACTATTCAATTTAGCACCAAGATTTTCTCTCAAGCTGATGTAAGTAACCCCAAGCTCATCAAATCGAGTCTAGCCACTTTATTGGCTCAGAGCTCCGATTGCTTAGTTTTGGCCTATGCCAAGGCAGATCTAGATGCCTTAGTAAATACAAAATCTAAGTTTGGGCTCTTGGTCGAATTAGACCGCCAGCTTGGTGGCTCGCTTACCCATGCCAAGCTTGTCGGTGATTTAGATAATCAGCAGGCATCGACCTGTGTGATTCGGGCTGAAAAATCATGGGCTACACATGGCGTAAAGGTGAAGCGGGTTCTCTTAGTCTGTTTAGGCGATATTGCTCCGGCTAGCGCGCGCAGTTTGAGCTCCTATTCAAAAATCGCCCGGGCAGCTTTAAAGCAGTTGAGCGGCGGGTCGATCCAAAACGCTTTGTGGTTTATTCCGAGCTTTGCTTTGGGGCATCGCGCCAACTTTATTGCCGAAGAAGTGCGCTTGACCATTCAATATGCGGGTGATCACGCTTACCGTTTTGGTGTTCGTCAGCCAGCAATGAAGTTCAAAGCGAAAGATAAGGCAGATACTTTCAATCACCTCATCTTTGCGGGTAATGATTCATGCGCTAAGGAGCTAAGGGCAGCAGTACCAGAAGGCGCAGCGATGGTTGAGGGTATGAACTTGGCTAAGGACTTGGGTAATTTACCTCCCAATATTTGCACGCCAAGCTACTTAGGTAAGGCTGCGCAAGGTTTGAGCAAGAAGACAGGCTTAAAGGTTGAAGTTTTGGGTCGCAAGCAAATTGAAGCCTTGGGTATGGGCTCCTTTTTATCGGTAGCTAAGGGCTCTGATACGCCGCCTCAATTTATTATCATGCGCCACCAAGGTGGTAAAGCTGGTGAAGCACCGATTGTATTGGTGGGCAAGGGCATTACTTTTGATACTGGCGGCATCTCCTTAAAGCCTGGTGAGGCCATGGATGAAATGAAATACGACATGTGCGGCGCCGCATCTGTAATTGGTGCAATGTATGCCACTGCCTTAATGAAGTTAAAAAAGAATGTCATCGGCGTGATCCCCACTTGTGAAAATATGCCTTCTGGCCAGGCTACGCGTCCCGGTGACATTGTGAAGAGTATGTCAGGTCAAACCATTGAGATTCTCAATACGGATGCTGAAGGCCGCTTGATTTTGTGTGATGCTCTCACTTATGTTGAGCGCTTCAAGCCTAAGGCTGTGATTGATGTGGCTACCTTGACTGGCGCCTGCATCATTGCATTAGGGCATGTGCATAGCGGTGTATTTTCGGATGATGAGGGTTTAGTAAATGCCCTCACTAAAGCTGGTCATGCTTCTTTAGACACTGTGTGGCGCTTACCTTTGGATGCCGCGTATCACGAGCAACTCAAGTCCAATTTTGCGGATGTCGCTAATATTGGCGGACGCCCAGCTGGCAGCGTTACTGCGGCCTGTTTCTTATCGCGCTTTACCGAAAAATATAAATGGGCTCACTTAGATATCGCAGGAACTGCTTGGAAGAGTGGTGCTGCTAAAGGATCGACTGGTCGTCCCGTGCCTTTGCTTGTTAATTTCTTACTAGAGCAAAAGTAAAACTGGAAGACAGCGCTTATGGCCCGTATTGATTTTCATAGCAATGTGAGCGATAAGCTCGAATATGCTTGTCGCTTAACGCGCAAGATATGGAGTGCTACGCCTTCGGGCGAGTCTGTTCGCAACATCGTCATGGTGGGTGAAAGGGCGGATCTTAAAAAGTTGGATGAACTTCTCTGGGCATTTAGTGCAACGGATTTCTTGCCACATTGCTTCATTGAAGATGAGGGTGCTATAGACACACCTATTTTGCTAACAGAGCATTTCTTATCACCTGCTTTATCTCAACTTCCTCATGCGGATGTCTTAATTCATTTGGGGATGCAAATGCCGCAAGACGTGCCTGTATTACTGGCGCGCTTCCCAAGAATTGTTGAAGTTGTCACTGTCAATGAAGCGGAGCGTTTGGCAGGTCGAGAGCGATACAAAGCTTATCGCGACTTAGGCCACGAGTTGCATAATTTCGATCAATCTAAAGCGTGATCAATAGTCACTTCTCCATATGTTGATTCATCCTGAATTCGATCCTGCTGCAATTCGCATTGGCGCATTCGCGATTCATTGGTATGGCTTGATGTATCTCTTAGCCTTTGGCCAATTCTTACTGTTGGGCCGCCTACGCATCCGTGCTCAGCGATATCAATCGCTGAGGTGGTCTTACAAGGATCTCGAAGATCTTTTGTTTGCTGGTGTACTGGGCGTTGTATTAGGTGGTCGCCTAGGCTATACCCTGTTCTATATGCCTGGATATTACTTAGCGCATCCTTTGAGTATTTTTAAGATCTGGGAAGGCGGGATGTCGTTTCATGGAGGGCTGCTGGGTGTATTGCTAGTATTACTCTGGTTTGCTTACCGCCGAAAGGTTTCATTCTTTGTAGTGAGTGATTTAGTTGCACCCCTCGTACCCTTTGGTTTGGCATTTGGTCGACTGGGTAATTTTATTAACGGCGAGTTATGGGGCAGGCCAACTGACTTGCCGTGGGCCATGGTATTTCCGATGGTGGACTCCATTCCGCGCCATCCTTCGCAGATCTACCAGCTCTTCGGCGAGGGGATCTGTTTAGGTATTGTCCTGTGGATTTATTCCAGTAAATCCCGCAGGGTAGGCCAGATTTCAGGCTTATTTTTACTGGGCTATGGCATTTGTCGTTTCTTAGCCGAGTTTGCTCGTGAGCCAGACGCCTTTCTGGGTCTTCTAGGCCTTGGTCTTTCAATGGGGCAGTGGCTTTCTGTGCCGATGATACTTTTTGGAATTTACCTTATAGTGAGAACAATTCCAAAAAATAGTATTGATCAGTAGTTAAAAATCGGGTTTTTACTGAATTTGTCCAATTTCTGACCATGTTGACCTCAATCGAAAGACATTCATGCTGGAGAAGTTAACTAAAGCTCGCAATTTGTCAAAGGCAAATAACGCGATTAAACGCCTGATCTCAGAGCGCGGCGAATCTAATGCGCTCAGCATGGCAGATGATGTGGTTAACAATTACCGTAGATTGACTAAAGATCAGTATGTTTCTTTTTTCAACTTCCTTTTTGAAAAACTCAATCCTCAGCCTGATGCAGTGTTGAAGGCCGCGCAAGATTATGTTGCGGATCCCAGTGCGCGCAATTACATTAAGCTGCAAAAGATTTCTGAATCTCCTCGCCAAGAATTTTTCCGCCGCCTCAATCGTGCAAGCCATGGTACTGCGGCTGTCGTGGAGATGCGTCGTGACTTGCTGCAGCTATTGGATAAAAAACCAGAATTAGCTGCTGTCGATTTCGACTTGCGTCACTTGCTGTCTTCTTGGTTTAACCCCGGCTTTCTCAAAATGCATCAAGTCGACTGGAAGTCTCCAGCTGAGGTGCTTGAGAAGCTCATTCACCATGAGGCAGTTCATGCTATTGATGGTTGGGATGATTTGCGTCGTCGTTTGCAGCCAGATCGTCGCTGCTTTGCTTTTTTTCATCCGCAGCTTCAGAGCGAACCTTTAATCTTCGTTGAGGTTGCCCTTCTACCCGAGATCCCAACGGTCATCATGCCCTTGGTAGATAAAAAAGCAGACATAGTGGATCAGGTATCTCAATACAAGGTTGCCGTTTTTTACTCTATTAGTAACTGTGAGTCTGGGCTACGTGGTGTATCGATGGGTAACTTTTTGATTAAGCGCGTCGCGGAAAAATTGCATGCAGAATTTCCGGGAATAAAAACGTTTGTGACTTTGTCGCCGATACCAGGCTTAATGGATTGGATTGCTGCTGGTGCAAATTTAGGTGCGGGTGTGCCACCGGAGAGATTAAAGCCCAATCTCAAGCTAGCTCGGGATGCAGCTTTAACAGTACTGAAGCTCGAGAATCAACCTTGGAGTGAACGCTTGGCAGGTGGTTGGCACCCCGATCTGGCTTCTGATAAAGAAAAAGGGGCTTTAATGACCCTGGCAAGCATCTACTTGGGTCTAGTCTCTACTGGGCGTGATGGCAATCCAGTAGCTAAGTTTCATATGGGGAATGGCGCCAAGTTGCACCTCATTAACTGGGCAGGTGATTTATCGCGTAAGGGCTTGCGCCAGTCCGCTGGCCTGATGGTGAACTATTTATATGACCTAGGAAGCGTTGAGGAGAACCACGAGCGCTTTGCCAATGGTGAAATTACCTATTCTAGGGCGGTGGGGCGCCTAATGACCCCCTAGCATTTACGCTAGGCCTCATTTCTGTTGGAAAGTGGAACTCCCCTTAGAATGAGGGGGTTGTGTAAACCGGCTGCAAAAGTGAAACCAACGCAATAGTTGGTAAAAACTATAGGAGACAAGCATGTTCAATCAGGCAGACAGATTTTCAGCATTCTCATTAAGTGCATTGAAAACAGCATTATTTTTAATTTGCGCAGCCCCGCTTGCTGTCATGGCTCAAGAGTGGCCAAATAAGCCCATTACCTTTATCGTTCCTTTTCCTGCAGGCGGTGGCACAGACGTTTTTGCCCGCCCTTTGTCAGCACAATTGACCAAGCAATTAGGTAAGCAAATCATCATTGATAACCGCGGCGGCGCTGGCGGTACCGTTGGTGCCTCTATTGCAGCCAAAGCTGCTCCAGACGGGTATACCTTTTTTGTTGGCGCGGCTCATCATGCGATCGCTCCGGCTATGTACCCTAATTTGGATTACGACATTGAGAAGAGTTTTATTCCTGTGGCGATGGTTGCCAATCCCCCGCAGGTAATCGTAGTGAACCCTAAAAACGTACAAGCCAAGAACTTAAAAGAATTTATCGATCTCTTGAAACAGAGCCCAGGTAAATTTAACTATGCTAGTGCTGGCAATGGATCTTCACATCATTTGGCTGGAGAGCAATTTAAAATGCTCACCAAGACCTTCATTACGCATATTCCTTATCGTGGCGCCGGTCCCGCAATGCAGGATTTGATTGCAGGGCAGGTAGATTTAGAGTTTGATGGTTTGGGATCTTCAGCAGCTCAAATTAAAAATGGTTCTATCGTTGCGCTAGCAGTTGCATCGCCGAAGCGTTCTGCTGCGTTCCCAAATGTGCCGACTGCTGCTGAAGCGGGTTTAGCCGGCTACGAAGTTTCTACTTGGTATGCATTGTTTGCTCCCAAGGGAACCCCTCAACCGATCGTGGATAAGATGATTGCTGAGGTGCAAAAGGCGCTCAATACGCCAGAGCTAAAAACCATTTGGACGAATAATGGTTCGGATACGCCAAATCTTACTGGCGATGCCTTTGGTAAGTTTGTCGCTACAGACATCAAGCGATGGGCTGCGGTAGCTAAAGCTTCTGGCGCTAAGCTTGATTAACAATTTGATTGCATTTACTGGTTTTGATTTGAGGCTCGAATGAATTTATATTCTTTATTGGAAAAAGGTTTTCCAAAAGATAAGCAGGCATGCGCACTAGAAACACATGATGGACTGTTTTACTCGTGGAGCGATCTAGAGCGTGCGACGGCCAAAATGGCTAACTTGCTAAAGAGCCTCAAACTGCCGGCTGGTTCGCGTATTGCGGTACAAGTTGAGAAATCACCAGAAGCACTTTTTCTGTATCTAGCCACCTTAAAAGCGGGTTACGTTTACTTACCCCTCAATACTGCCTATCAAGCCGCTGAGATTCAATACTTCCTCGAGAATGCCGAGCCAGCAGCAGTAGTTTGTAGTAGCAAGAATTTCTCTTGGGTATCCAAGGCTGCTTTCAAGTCGGGCACAAAGCATGTATTTACCTTAGATGAGGATCGTAAGGGTACTTTGTTGGAGCGTGCCGGCGGTCAAGGCGATACGTTCAAAACAGTTGCCGTTAAGGATGATGATTTAGCAGCTATCTTGTATACCTCTGGCACAACTGGTCGCAGTAAGGGTGCCATGCTGACCCATCAGAATTTGGGTAGCAATGCGCAAGTGCTGCAAAAGTTTTGGGGCTGGAAGAAAGGCGATGTCTTATTACACGCGCTGCCCATATTCCACGTTCATGGTTTGTTTGTTGCCGCTCATGGCGCATTGATTAACGGTAGCAAGATGATTTGGTTGCCTCGCTTAGACACCGCACAATTAATTCATCACATGCAAAATTCCACAGTGATGATGGGTGTGCCAACCTTCTATGTACGCCTGCTTGCGGATAAAGGTTTCAATAAACATGCTACGCGCAATATGCGCTTGTTTGTTTCTGGCTCCGCACCCTTGCTCACTGAAACGTTCAATACTTTTAAAAAATTGATTGGTCAACCTATTCTTGAGCGTTACGGTATGAGTGAAACAGTCATGCTGGTCTCCAATCCCTATAAGGGTAATAGGGTAGGTGGATCGGTGGGCTTGCCTTTGCCGGGCGTCAAGGTTCGAGTCGTCAATGAAGACAACAAGCCGTGCGGTGTTAATGAAATTGGCAGTATCCAGGTGAAGGGTCCTAATGTATTTAAGGGCTACTGGCGTATGCCGGAAAAAACTGCTGAAGAATTTACTGCAGACGGTTGGTTTAAGACTGGTGACGTTGGTCGTTGGGGTGGCGCTGCTAATGGCGGTAATGCGCCCAAAGATTACCTTTGCATCGTTGGGCGTAGTAAGGATTTAATTATTTCTGGTGGCTATAACGTCTACCCAAAAGAAATCGAAAGTTTTATCGATGATATGGATGGTGTGGATGAAAGTGCCGTGATTGGTATTCCACATCCTGATTTTGGCGAAGCGGTGATGGCGGTTGTAGTGCCTAAAGCAGGTGCTAAGCTAGATTCGCAAGCCATGATTGCTGCTCTGAAAACCCAAATTGCGAACTTTAAAATTCCTAAGCGTTTAGAAATCGTTGCAGACCTGCCTCGCAATGCGATGGGTAAAGTGCAAAAGAATATTTTGCGTCAGCAATACACTAACTAATTGCAGTAAAAATAAGGGCTTAGAAGCCGAATGCCTTGCGGCTTTCATTGAACATGAAAGCCGCAAGCGCAAAGAGCATGAAGCCGAAGATGCGCTTGAGTTGGGTGACATTGAGCTTCCTAGCCATTTTTGCGCCGAATGGGGCTGTGAATATGCTTAATGCCACAATGCAGAGTACTGCTGGAACATAAACAAATCCCAGGGATCCTTCGGGAAGATTGGGATTGCCCCAACTGCCGTACATGTAGCCGATCGTAGCTGCCGCTGCAATGGGGAGCCCTAAGCCTGAAGAGCTAGCCATCGCAGTGTGCGGTTTTACGTTGCACCAAAGCATAAATGGCACAGTCATGAATGCCCCGCCTGCGCCAACCAGGCTAGCAATGACACCTGTAATTGCTCCGAAAGAAAAAAGACCTACTGCGCCAGGTAGCTCTCGTCCAGCCACAGGTTTTTTATTCATGACCATCTGAATCGAGGTATAGACGATAAATAGGGCAAACGATAGTGACAGCCAGGAGGTATTAATTGCCTCAAAGATTTCACTACCGCCAACGAGACTGCCGATCACCAATCCAGGGCTGAGTCCAGCGACTAATTTCCAGTCAATGGAGTTGTGTTTGTGATGCGCCCAGATCGCTGAAGTAGTTGTAAATAAGATAGTTGCCATGCCAGTAGCAATGGCCATGTGCACAATAATATTTTGACTAAATCCCAAATGATTAAAAACCAAAATCATAAATGGGATTAGGATCATGCCGCCGCCAATACCTAATAAGCCTGCAAGAAAGCCCGAGATACTGCCGCACAACATGAGCATGACGATATCTATGATTGACATGAATTCCCCGCCTTAGCCGCTAGGCCGTCATCCTGAACCCTAGGGTTCAAGGTGGAGCGGCTACTCTGCTTCGGGTGCATTAAGAATTTCAGGGAGTGAACAGCGCGAAGCTGCCACTGTGAAGATTCGAAACGCTCACGCCCACAAGGTAAAGATCGCTCCTGATGCTTGCGCATCGGTTCAAGGAACTATTGGCCTTGGCGAACCAGGCAGGGAAAGGGTTTGCATCAGGGCATCCACTTGGTCTTCCAGAAAATGAATTTCATTCTGGAGTCGCACAATCTCGTCAGGATTCACGGTGGATGAGGTGCTTAATGCTGTAGTTTGTTGAGGTGTCGCTTGCAGTCTAATGAGATCTCCAGCAATCTTCAGTGCAGCCATCATGCTGGCACGTTCAATGCTCCGGTTTCCACCGTTAATGGCTAGCTGAATTTGCTCATCAACTAATGTACAAGCCGCGCGAAGTAATTGCTCATGTTCAGTGCTAGTAGCTAGAGTAATTTTTTGACCGGCGAGGGTTACTTCAATGCGTTGTTGGCTCACTGTCATCCTCAGGGTTTTTTGGTGAAGCTGGCTCACCAAGTAAATTCAATTGACGTCCATCACTCTGTTCTGGCAGGCGACTCAAAATATGCTGAATCCGTTTTTGGGCATCCTCAATCTTCGTTTCCAGTTGATTACGATCTTGATGAAGTGCTTTTATAGCGTCTGTAATTAGCTGAATTTTTTTAGATAGCCTCTGCAATGAGTCTACTATCGAATCAGATTCGCTTGAGTCGCTTGGGATGTGAGGGATATGCTCGGACATATAGGCATTGTAGCCTCAGGAAAAAGCTTTGTGAAACTCCTGAATTTAGGGCTAGTTGGGTAAGGCAATCCAATCATTTCCTAGCTTTTCTAGGCGAATTCGGTCATCAAATAGCGCGATCAGGGCTTGATGCGTTCTGGGATCTTGGCTAGCCCCCTGAAAATGCAGCTTACCCTTGTCCAGCATGATGAGATGGTCCGCCCTCAAGGCAAAATGAATCTCATGCAAAGCAGTGACTAAGGTCTTGCCTTGGGCCAGTAAATTACTCTGCCATTTCAAAAAATCAGCTTGATGAGGGGGGTCTAAATTAGACAGCGGTTCGTCCATTAGCAGGATGTCTGAGTCTACAGCGAGCAGTCTTGCCAAAAGTACTCGCTGACGTTCCCCTCCAGAGAGCTGCTCTAGTGGACGATGGCGTAAATGCCAAGCATCAGTCTGTTGCAAAACGTTCTCGACTGTAATGTGATCGGCCGCAGACGGTAGATGCAGCCATCCTTGGTGGGGCAGTCGTCCCAACATGACGGTGTCATAGACGCTGAGAGAATCACCAAATTCTTCCGAGTTGTGTGCTCCCTGATCAAGCCACGCTAATTTTCTAGAGAGATCCTTGGGATTAAGGGTAGTTAGTTCGACCTCATTAATCGTAAGAGAGCCAGTGTATTTTAATAAGCCAGCCATGGCCTGTAGGAGGGAGGATTTGCCAGCACCATTCGGTCCAATGATGCTAGTCCATTGATTCTGAGGAATAGTTAAATTCAGATCAGTAAGGATGGCACAGGGTCCACGATAGATTGATAGCTGGCTGGTTTTCATGGGCGAGCTCCAAAAGCGCTTCGCCTGAGAAGGGTTAGTAAATATAGACCTCCCAAGACTGCCGTGACAATACCAACTGGTATTTCTAGTGGGGCAAATAAAGTACGTGCAAGTAGATCCGAGCTCAGTAATAAGATTCCGCCACCAAGACAGGAGAAGAGTAGCTGTATACGTTGCCGTCCGCCAGAAAGCGTTCTCACTAAATGGGGTGCTGCCAATCCGACAAACGCAATCAGACCGGTTTGTGCAACAGCGCACCCAGTAGCTAAGGCAAGAACGCCAATCAAAACAAGACGCAGTTGGTCTAGCGGCAAGCCCAAGGTGCGAGCGGTATTCTCACCCAGAGATAAGGCATCTAAGGTGGGGCTGATAAGCAAAGTGACAAGTAAACAAACTACTAAAGCGCCAGCCATCAGCTCTACGCCAGGCCAATTCAGTAATGTCGTATTGCCCAGCATGAAAGACTGAATACTTTGAAATAGATCTGGACGTATAAATGTAAATAAAGAATTTGCTGCTCCTAAGATCACGCTGATCACTACACCGGATAATAAGAGGCGCAGGGAACTGCGGTAACCTCCGGCTAGAAGCAGGGAGGCTATAACTCCCAGCATTGCCCCAAAAAAAGCGCCACCATTAAGACCAATCAGCTCTAACCAAGAGTTACC
The DNA here is from genome assembly GCA_947452535.1 of Burkholderiaceae bacterium. GTDB lineage: Bacteria > Pseudomonadota > Gammaproteobacteria > Burkholderiales > Burkholderiaceae > Polynucleobacter. Next base: position 42,294 of record CANGCM010000002.1, read on the forward strand.
AAGATAAGCAAAGCAGAGAATGCTAGCAACGCCTAGCAGTGCGCCTGATGCGCTACCTAATAGATAGGGGTCAGCCAACGGATTACGAAATAAGCTTTGTGCAATGCCACCCGCCAGTCCCAACAATGCGCCAGCAAGATAAGCGCCCAATGATCGCGGTAGTCGAATGTCAAGCATGATGACCTGATCAGGACCCAATGCATTCCAGCCAACACCCGTGCTCCCCAAAAGAGTTCCTAGCAGGACTAGGGTCAAGCTGAGAATGAGTAGGCCAGAAAGCTTGCCGAGAAAATGATTTTTTTGCATTACTGAGATGATGACATCTTCTCTTGAATACATTGAGAAATCATCAAGGCTGCCTCACCCATGCGGGGGCCGGGACGAACTAAGACATCATTCTGATCGGCAGTAAAAGTACAGATGCGATTCCTCACGACTGCCGGTATAGAGCTCCACCCTGGGCGTCTCTTAATTTCAGCGGGGGAAGGTTCAGTGAGCAGAATGACATCGGGCTTAGCTTGCACCACAAACTCGGGATTAATTTTTGGAAACGGCCCCAGCGAATCTGGAATGATATTAATCAAATCAAGGCGTGACAGAATCTCCCCAATGAATGATGCTCTTCCTGCAGCAAAGGGCGCTGGATTGACCTCAACATACACGCGAATATTTTTCTCAAGTAAGGACAATTGCTTATTGGCGCGCATGACCTGTTGTTGGATTTGATTCCAGACTCGACTACTTTCTGCAGTACCCAAAATAGCATCTAGCTTTTGAAGCGCTCTCTCTTCATCACCCATGGACTTAATGTCTAGTGCAAATGTTTTAATCCCTAAAGAATTGAGCCTTGCAATCACAGGCGAGGCTTTCTCAAGCAAAACCACATCGGGCTTGAGTTGCACAATGCGCTCAATATTGACATCACCCATTCCACCTAACTTGGGTAAATCCTGAATCGATTTTGGCCAATTAGAGAAGCGATCAACGCCAACTAAGGCGCCACATTTCCCTAGGGCGCAAACCGATTCAGTGAGAGAGGGTAGAAGACTCACGATACGCTGGGGCGGTTTATCAAACACCAATATAACGCCACGGTCATCGACTACGGAAACTGGCGCCGCAAAAACAACCAATGAAAATCCTAGAAAGAATAAAAGAACCCCAGCTAAGCGATAGCAAGGGCGAGTTGAGGTTTTCATGTCTTTCAATATATTCTAAATTTAGAAGTTATATCTTGCGCTTACAAAGTAAGTTGTTGGTGTTGTAGGATAGTAGTAATAACCTTTAACAGAGTCATACCCTCCAGTTGTTGCGTAAGAATTGCCACCAATATTTTTAATCATTAATTTAGTATCCCAAGAACCTACCTTATAGCTAGCATAAATATCTGCTGCTACATAGGATGGAATCTTTGCTAGTGAATTCATCATGTTTGGGTCTGCATCATAGTTTTGATTGCCTACATAATTAATCACTGCACCTGCACTCCATGCACTATTAAACACATATTGGGCGCGAGCGTTTAGCAGTAGATTAGGGGATAGTCCGACACCTACTCCAGCTGCGGATCCGGTAGCAAAGGTGGATCTTTGAATTTTGCCACCAGCCGCGAGAGTGAGATTTCGGGCGACATTGCTTGAGGAGTCAAAAAGGAAGCCGGTGCGATTAATATTACCGATGGTGTTGATATTTCCATAGGTAGATGGGTCGTAGCGAATTTCATTTTGCGTAATTGATTGGAATAGTAGAGCTGAAACATGGGATTGATGCATGCTCCAATCACCCCCAAACGAATAGGTTTGAGAAATTTGGGGCTTTAAGATGCCATTGAATACTGGCGCTCCATAGCCGCTGTTTGCACTTGGATCATAGCCCCAGAATTCGTCTGTATTTGGAAACCGATAAGATTGATTCCATTTAATGAATATTTTTCGTCCTGATTGATAGTTGTAATTCAATGCAATGTCGCCAGCATTTGCTGAGTATTTTTGACTGGCACTAATCGCTGAGCCAGAAGAGAGGTCGCTTGTAGACGCATTCTGTGCTTGATGTCTAAAGCCCCCACTGGCTTCTAGTCCGTTGACTATCCTTAGAGGAATTCGTGAGATGAGATACACCGATTGATTGAGGACGCTGACGTTTTGCTGAAGACTAGTTGTGCTAAAAGTTGAGCCTGAAGAGCTACTTTGAGCGGCTTGATTAAAGTCATAACCAGCAACGGTTGTTCCCCACTCACCAAAGTTTGCTTTCACTTTTGGAGAGGCTGCAAGTTGCCAGTTTGGATATAGGTAGTAGTAGGGATAGGCCGGGATATTGGAGTTCAAATTTTTATTTGAATATGTCCCATCAATGTCAAAAGTAAGTCTATCTGTGATCGCTTTGATAAAGCCAGCCCTAATTCCGGATTGATCCGTGGTTGTGGTTGATCCAATAAATTCAGATCTCGCCGATCGGGTATTGCCTGTTCCCGCCTGACCTAAAACCGATCCCGGTGTTTGGGAGTTTGAGTGGTTAAAGAATACGTCCGCATAGACTTGATCAATTCCACCCAATGATTGAGTTACTTTGGCGTCAAATGAGTAGGCGTTTGCTGCGGAGTTTTGTCGCCAACCATCTGTATTGGAGGTATTTGCGGTAAGTTGAATGGTTGTGTCATCGAACTTGTTACGTAAAATTGCATTGTTAATAACGGTGTTGTAGCTTCCATAAGTAACCGAGGCTTGGTTCAGGTTTTTTGCGCCACCATTAGTAATGATGTTGATCACCCCTCCCACGGCTCCGTTACCGTATTGAACGCTTGCTCCACCTTGTAGTACCTCAATTCGCTCGATGGAGTCTATCGGGATCGATTCCCAATTAATAGTGCCTGAATCTATAGGATTTAATCGCTGCCCATCCACCAATATCAATGTCGTGCTGTTTGCAGAAGCGCCATAGCCACCCATATCTACAGACGCATCTAGATTTAATGAGTTCCCGCTAGAGTATTTGACACTCAATCCACCAATTTGGGATAGCACTTCAGGAATGTTATTTGAACTTGAGTTTGCAATTTCATCGCGTGTGATCACTTTGACGTTTGCCGGAACCTCATTGAGGTTCTGTTCAAAACGTGAACCAGAGACAATGACTGTTGACTGAGAGTTTTGTGCAATTGCCGTTGAACTTAGGGTGATTGCTGCGCCGCAAAGTAGGGCGCCAATAATTCTGCTGCTGAACTGCTGTTTCATGATGAACCTTCTACCTTCGAATTACCTAGCTCACTTCCCCGTAAGCTGGGTCGAACAGAATTTCACTTGTGAAGAGTTCGAGCGTCAATTGGACATCCTTGCCGAGTTGGCTTGGGATGCTTCATTAGCGCGCGAAGATCCCCGTCCGCAAAATTCCACCTGTCTTGGCCGGTATCCGGGCTAGTAAATCTCAGAATCTAGCCTTCCCATGCAATTGACGCGCACAGTGGCTTATTTAGACTCCTGACACCTTCACCTTGAAGTGGGGTGTATTTACTTACCGTTGCGGGGGCAGCACACGTTTAGTGTTTCCCGTTTAACTTTATTGCACTGCAATAAAGCACCACGACATGGCAATTCTATCTCATGGACAGGTTTTTTTACCCCTTTTTAATTATGAAAAGCCTACAATTACGGCTCTAGGATCAAGAATTTATGACAGCATTAGATAAGCACCCCGAAAAAAATCTGATTCGTTTACAGCTTAGCCAAAACTCGGTGTTGAAAAGCTTGGATTCTGAATCAATGGCTGATTTAGAACGTCATTTAGTGATTTCAGACCTCAGAAAATCAGAAATACTCCTCCATCAGGGCGATCACCAGATGGAACAGTACTTTGTACTAGACGGAATTTTGAAGCGCATTGTCTCTAGCGCTGATGCAAAAGAGATGATTTTGCGTTTCGCCATAGAGAAAGACATTGAGACGAGCTATGCAGCCTGGCGCCTTAAGACCGCAGCCCCATATAGCATTGCGTGCGTTACCAAGTCCCGAGTAGCTCGGATGCCACTCAAGAAATGGGTAGAGTTCCTAGATGCCCACAAGTCGTTAAAAGAGAGTTTTGAGTTTGAGGTTATGCGCTTAATGAGCGAGATCATGGCTCACACCATTACTTTACATATGCTCGATGCGCCAGGCCGGGTAGAGCGGTTCTTGCGTAAATACGAGGACTTATTTGAATTACTTCCTAAAAAAGAGCTGGCCGCATACCTTAATCTATCCCCAGAGACTTTGAGTCGCCTCAAAACAAAGCATAAAGAGCTTTTTGTCTAACTACTACCCCTAGTTCTTTATAGATTTCAGGGGAAATTGACCGAAGTCAATGATCATCCTTGCCCTCAGGCCTAAGATTCAGTCCAGCCTCAATAGGGGCATTTATTTTGACCTATGGCACTAATAACAACTTAATTGGAGACGGTTAGCGAAAGCTAAATTGCACATTCCAGGCTTGACGTTCGGGCGGTGTAATTCACTAAAATTTTTTATGACAACAGACAATCAAAATACGCAAGTCACTGATGGCTTTCATCTCGTCATTGATGCTTTAAAGGCAAATGACTTAGACACCATTTTTGGTCTGGTCGGCATTCCCATCACTGACTTATGCCGTTTGGCTCAAGCTGAAGGATTGCGCTTCATTGGTTTCCGTCATGAGCAGCATGCCGGAAATGCTGCAGCGATTGCCGGTTACATGACTCAAAAACCTGGTATTTGTATGACTGTGTCAGCACCGGGTTTCTTGAATGGTTTGACAGCGCTAGCGAATGCTACTGTGAACTGCTTTCCAATGATTTTGATCTCGGGCTCAAGTGAGCGCGAGATCGTTGACTTGCAGCAGGGTGATTACGAAGAGATGGATCAGCTCAATGCGGCTAAGCCATATTGCAAAGCAGCCTACCGTATTAATCATATTGAGGATATCGGCATTGGTTTTGCTCGGGCAATTCGTGCAGCTGTTTCTGGTCGTCCTGGCGGCGTGTACTTAGACTTACCCGCTCAATTATTAGCCCAAACAATGCCTGTTGAAGAGGCGAAGAAATCAATCTTCAAGGTAATTGATCCGGTTCCACGTCAAATTCCTGCACCTGATGCTGTAGAGCGTGCGCTGAATGTGCTAAAGGGTGCAAAGCGTCCATTGATCCTGTTGGGTAAAGGCGCTGCTTATGCTCAAGCGGATGCTGATATTCGTGCTTTGATTGAAAAATCCGGTATTCCTTACTTGCCAATGTCGATGGCTAAAGGTTTATTGCCAGACAATCACCCACAATCTGCCTCTGCAGCACGTTCATTTGTATTGGCCGAAGCCGATGCCGTGTTATTAGTAGGTGCGCGTCTGAACTGGTTGCTCGCACACGGTAAAGGCAAGACTTGGGGTAAAGAGCCTAAGAAGTTTATCCAAATAGATATTCAAGCGAACGAAGTAGATAGCAATGTGCAAATCGATGCTCCATTGATCGGCGATATTGGTTCATGCGTCGGCGAGCTCTTAAAAGGGATTGCGGTAGTTCCAAAGCCATCTACTGAATGGATCGGCGCAATCAATGAGAAGAAGAATAAAAACTTAGCGAAGATGGCGGAGACACTTGCTAAAGAAGCTTCGCCAATGAACTTTCATGGTGCCTTGCGTGCGATTCGTGATGTGATCAAGAAAAACCCAGATGTGAACTTAGTAAACGAAGGTGCCAATACGCTCGACTATTGCCGCGCCATTGTAGATATGTACAAGCCACGCAAACGTTTTGACTCCGGTACCTGGGGCATTATGGGTATTGGTATGGGCTATGCGATTGGTACATCAGTCACTAGCGGTTTGCCGACTGTTGCAGTGGAGGGTGATAGCGCCTTTGGCTTTAGTGGTATGGAATTAGAAACTATCTGCCGTTACAACTTACCAATCACAACCGTTGTTTTCAATAACAACGGTGTATACCGTGGCACCGACGTCAACCCAACAGGCGGGGCAGATGTGGCGCCAACCGTATTCGTTAAGAATGCGCGCTATGACAAGATGATCGAAGCCTTTGGCGGTGTTGGTTACTACGTGACCACCCCAGCTGAATTAGAGGCAGCATTGACTAAAGCGATTGCTGAACGTAAGCCGGCCTTGATCAATGCCGTAATTGATGAAACTGCCGGTACAGAAAGTGGACGTTTAACAAACCTCAATCCTTCCACCGCTGCTAGTAAGAAGTAATTCGCAAGTAATACATAAGCAATATTTTTTGAAATCAATTTAGTAATAAATAAGCAATACTTTAAGGAGAATCAAACATGACTAAACCATTAGACGGTATTCGCATCATCGATTTCACGCATGTGCAAGCTGGTCCTGCATGTACTCAGCTGTTGGCTTGGTATGGTGCTGACGTGATTAAAGTGGAGCGTCCAGGTTCTGGGGACGTGACTCGTAGTCAGTTGCGTGATATCCCTGGCGCAGATGCTTTGTACTTCACTATGTTGAATGGCAATAAGCGCTCTTTGACTTTGGATACCAAGACTCAAGAAGGTAAAGAAGTATTGGAGAAGATGATCAAGACCTCTGACGTGATGGTTGAGAACTTCGGTCCTGGCGCCTTAGATCGTATGGGCTTTAGCTGGGCACGGATTCAGGAATTAAATCCAAAGATGATCATGGCTTCTGTAAAAGGTTTTAGTGATGGCCACTCATATGAAGACTTAAAAGTGTATGAGAACGTTGCTCAGTGTGCTGGTGGTGCTGCTTCTACAACCGGTTTCTGGGATGGCCCCCCTACAGTTTCTGCCGCTGCCTTAGGCGATAGCAATACTGGTATGCATTTGGCAATTGGCATCTTGACTGCATTGATGCAGCGTCAAAAAACTGGCAAAGGTCAAAAAGTATCCTGCTCAATGCAAGATGCTGTATTGAACTTATGCCGCGTGAAGTTACGTGACCAACAGCGTTTGGACAGGATTGGATACTTAGAAGAATACCCACAGTATCCACACGGCACATTCTCTGACGTAGTTCCCCGTGGCGGTAACGCAGGTGGTGGTGGGCAGCCAGGTTGGGTGTTGAAGTGTAAGGGGTGGGAAACAGATCCAAATGCTTACATCTATTTCACCATTCAAGGCCATGCTTGGGAGCCAATTACCCGTGCAATCGGTAAGCCAGAGTGGGCAACTGATCCGGCTTATATGACTGCTGAAGCCCGTCAAGATAAAATTTTTGATATCTTCGCAACCATTGAAGCTTGGCTCAAAGATAAGACCAAGTACGAAGCGGTTGATATTCTCCGTAAGTTCGATATTCCTTGTGCACCCGTTTTCTCAATGAAGGAGTTGGCTGCCTCTCCTGACTTGCGTAAGAGCGGTTCTATTGTTGAGGTTGACCATAAGGTTCGTGGCAAGTATTTGACAATCGGTAGCCCAATCAAGTTCTCTGATTTAGAGATTGAAGTTGGTCCATCGCCCGTGTTGGGCGAACACACTGACGAGGTGTTGACTGATCTTGGCTACAGCTCGGATGATATTGCTAAATTGCACGCAGCCAAAGCAGTTTAATCGTCATTAACGACATTTTTCTTGCTTTCAAAGGCGCTCCTAGTGAGCGCCTTTTTTTGTAACTCAGAAAGAAAAGAAAATGGTTGGAGAAAATAGATATAGACTGAGTACATGAACGCAAATATTGATTTAAGCCAATTAGTGAACTGCATTGGGGATGCGATCATCGTTGTCGATGCCCATGAAAAAATTGTGCTGTGGAATCCTGCCGCTACTCGAATCTTTGGTTACTCTGAAATAGAAGCTTTGGGAAATACCCTAGATTTAATTATTCCAGAGCGTCACCGTCAAAGGCACAATGAGGGTTGCCGCAAGACGATGGACACAGGTATTACTCGTTACGGCACCTCATTACTTAAAGTGCCGGCCCTTCATCAGAGTGGCAGCATGCTTTCGATCGCCTTTACTGTGGGCATGCTTTTTGATGAGAATCACAAGGTAAACGGAATCGTTGCGGTGATTCGGGATGAAACCGAGCGCTTTGCACAGGAGCGTGAACTGAAAAAGCGGATCTTTGATCTTGAAGGATCTAAAGGGGTGGTTTTAGGTCAAAAAGTGTAGCTTAAGCCCTTTTTTGCATGAAATCAGGCGTATTCCTGGGTGCTGGTTTGAGCATATTCCCCCGCTGGTAAAATTGGATTAATTCAAAATTTCAATCTTTTTAGGACTTCAATCATGGCAAAAGCATTAGACGGGGTGAAAATCCTCGACTTTACTCATGTTCAATCGGGGCCAACTTGTACTCAGTTACTCGCATGGTTTGGTGCCGATGTCATCAAGGTGGAAAAATCCGGTGAGGGTGATGCAACGCGTGGTCAATTGCGTGATATTCCTGATGCGGATAGCTTGTATTTCACAATGTTGAACCATAACAAGCGTTCGATTACCGTCAATACCAAAACGCCTCGTGGCAAAGAAATTCTAGAGCGCCTGATTAAAGAATGTGATGTTTTGGTTGAGAATTTTGCCCCTGGAGCATTGGATCGCATGGGTTTCTCTTGGGAGCGTATTCAAGAGCTCAATCCTATGATGATTATGGCTTCGGTTAAAGGTTTTGGCCCCGGCCCTTATGAAGATTGCAAGGTTTATGAAAACGTTGCGCAGTGTGCGGGCGGTTCGGCATCTACTACTGGTTTTGATGACGGCCCTCCTATGGTGACTGGTGCGCAAATTGGGGATAGTGGTACTGGTCTGCATTTGGCATTAGGGATCGTCACAGCGCTATATCAGCGTACACACTCTGGCCGTGGCCAAAAGGTATTGGCAGCCATGCAAGATTCGGTCTTGAACTTATGTCGCGTGAAGTTGCGCGATCAGCAACGCTTAGAGCGCGTTGGCTTGATGCAAGAGTATCCGCAGTTCCCAAATGGTGAATTTGGCGACTCTGTACCCCGTGCTGGCAATGCCTCTGGCGGCGGTCAGCCTGGTTGGATTGTGAAATGTAAAGGCTGGGAAACAGATCCAAATTCCTATATGTACGTCATCATTCAAGCTCCAGTTTGGGAGGCGGTTTGCAAAGTGATCAGTCGTGAAGATTGGATTACGGATGTGCGTTTTGCATCACCAATGGCCCGCTTGCCACACCTCATGGAAATTTTTGGTGAAATTGAAAAATGGACTATGACTAAGACAAAGTTTGAGGTGATGGATATTTTGAATAAATACGATATCCCATGTGGCCCGATTTTATCGATGAAAGAGATTGCGGAAGAGCCAGCATTACGTGCTACCGGAACGGTCGTTGAAGTAGATCATCCGATTCGCGGCAAGTACCTTACCGTTGGTAACCCAATCAAGATGTCTGATAGTCCAACCGATGTCACTCGCTCCCCATTGCTTGGTGAGCATACCGATGAGATTCTCAGTGAGCTTGGTTTTACTACTGATGAATTAATTTCTCTTCGTCATGATAAGGTGATCTAAGATGCGGATTGCGTTGATTGGTAGTGCAGATTTTGGAAAAGCGGCCTTAGAAGCCTTTTTAGATCGTGGCGATGAAGTAGTTGCCGTCTTTTGTCCGCCTGATAACCCGAAATCAACTAAGCCTGAGGTACTGAAGGAGGTTGCTATTGCAAGGGGTCTAGCCCCATTGCAATTTTCTTCCCTCAAAGGTCCTGAAGCGGCCCAAGCGATGATTGATAGTAAGGCCGATATCTGTGTCATGGCCTATGTACTGCAATTTGTACCGCAAGAGCTGTGTAAGATTCCAAAGCATGGCACGATTCAGTATCACCCTTCTTTATTGCCGAAGTATCGTGGCCCTAGTGCGATTAATTGGGCGATTGCCTTAGGTGAAGAGAAGACCGGTTTAACGATCTTCCGACCATCTGATGGTTTGGATGAGGGTGAAATCATTTTGCAAAAAGAAGTCGCTATTGCACCTGATGACACTCTAGGTAAAGTCTACTTTGACCACTTGTTCCCGCTGGGTGTCAAAGCCTTGCTTGAAGCTGCTGATCTAGTGGCTGCCAACAAACATCAAGAGCTTGTACAAGATGAGTCACAGGCAAACTATGAAGGCTGGTTTGGAGTTGATGCTGCCCGAATTCATTGGACAACCCATATTAATCAAATCTACAACTTAATTCGAGCATCCAATCCTGCGCCTGGTGCGTGGACCAAGATTGGTGAACAGAAGGTGCAGATCTACGATTGTCGTAAGCATATAGCTGCCACTTTTGGTTCTGTAAAAGGTAAGCCTGGAGAAATCACCCAAATTACTTCGAGCTCATTTTTTGTTGCCTGCCATGGTGGACAAATCGAAGTCCTCAAAGCCAAGGGTGTTGCAGGAAAAGTACCCGGTGCCGAGTTGGCTAAGGAGATGAATCTAGAAGTAGGTCAGTTTTTTACGCTATAAAGAACTGTTCTCAATCGTCTAACTTCTTCATTGTTATCTGGTGACAATGCGAAGTTTTGTTCGGTAACAAACATAAAATCAATTTTATTTTTTAAAAAGGTAATAACTTACAAATACAAAATTTAGTTTCGATTTCCCTAGGTGAATACCCCTTCAGGGAATATGATTATTAAATGTCTGAACATTATGTTAAATACCTGCATTTCTCTAGCTCTATCAGGAAGATAAACAAGCGCTATAAGTTGACCGAGCACAAACAGGTTATGGTGCTTGAGGAAGTCCTTACCGCCCACGCGGAGAGCGTCACCCTTTCTGTCTTAGATCTCATACTGCTAAAAGAGATTGCCTCCCAAGCAACTCTATATTCAATTACAAAGCGACTAATAGATTTAAAACTGATTAAGACGAAAGTCTGCAAAGTAGATGGGCGGCGTAAATACATACTCCCAACGAAGCTAGGGATGTCTTGGTTGAATGATTGCTCAGAGCTGTTGGCCTCAACTACTAAAAAATGATTTATTCCGCATGTAGAGGTGTGCTGTTGATTTCTTTGGGATTGCTATCCATGTCGACACTAACCTACGCTCAACTCACTAAAGAAGATAGGGTGATTTGTTATAAATCAGCCATCAAGGAACCCCTCACTTTTTATGGCAACCCAATGGATGCCTTTACCCTATATGACGGTAGTAAATGGAAGGTTGCCGATGGAGGCCCTGTTGAATTTATACCCTTGCGCTATCGCAATGTAATAGTTTGCCCAACTGAACAACTTCTGATTATTGATAAGAGGGCGTTATTAGTTGAGAAGATGAGAATCTAAAGCCATTCTTCTTTTCTTGAGCCCCATAGCGCCTAAGGCGCATTGAAATCTTGTAGTTATATTTCTAGGTTATCAATCAAACGCGTCTTACCCAATTTCGCAGCCGTCAATATGACTAGTGGCTCTCCAGCCTGAAGACTTTCATTCGAAGCGGGCGCTAAATCAATTTGCTGGCGAATGGCGATGTAATCGGGTTGCCAGCCACGTCCTGCCAGCGCATTAACCGCCATCTTTTCGATTTCGCTTAGTGAGTGCACATTCCGTTCACTCAACTCTAGAACGCGTGCACGAACTTCTCTCAAGGCTTTCTGTAATTCAGGGGCTTCTGCACGTTCTGTACTAGATAGATAGCCATTGCGAGATGAGAGCGCAAGCCCGTCTTCCGCACGAATGGTTTCACCGGGGATGATGTCTACTGGCAGTGCAAATTGTTTTGCCATTTGACGAATGATCATCAGTTGCTGGTAATCTTTTTTCCCGAACACTGCGACTTTGGGTTGAACGCAAGACAGTAGCTTGAGAACTACGGTGCAAACACCTTTAAAAAATCCGGGGCGGAACTCACCCTCAAGGATATCGCCTAACTGCTGCGGTGGATCTACACGGTATTCTTGTGGTTGTGGATAGAGGTCCCGCTCAGTAGGCGCAAATAGAATATACACACCTTCTTTTTCTAGCTTATCAATATCAGCCTGCATGGTGCGCGGGTAGCTATCAAAATCTTCGTTTGGCCCGAACTGAAGTCGGTTGACGAAGATGCTGGCTACTACCGGATCGCCATGCTGTCTGGCGAGGCGCATTAATGATAAGTGGCCCTCATGAAGGTTGCCCATGGTTGGCACAAAGGAGGCGCGATTTTGTCCACGTAGGTGGTCACGTAACTCTTGTATATCGCTAATAATTTTCATGCAACAGGGGTATAGGCGAGTCGCACATAGATGGGTGCATAGGGCTCTGCCTGAGTGATTTCAACTAAGGCTTCACGCGAAAGCTCGAGCATTGCAATGAAGTTCACAATCACTACTGGAATGCCTTTGCCAGACTTGATAGCATCCTCAAAGAGCTCACCGAATTCTACAAATTTGGTGCTCTGTAAGCGACGCAAGATCCGAGTCATAAAATCACGCACGGACAACTCTTCGCGAGTAATGGTGTGATGTTGATTGAGCTTTGCGCGGTGCAATACATCACGCCAAGCCATTTGTAGATCATTTTGATTGACGTCAGGCCAGGTTACCGCAACGGTAGTATCGATATGCCCATGGGCGATTTGAAAATCGCGACCTTGCTGCGGAATTTGATCGAGCTCTTGTGCTGCGAGCTTCATACGCTCGTATTCTAAGAGGCGGCGAACCAATTCTGCGCGTGGATCTTCCACCTCTTCATCGCTATCCGCTTTTTTCATCGGCAGAAGCATGCGGGATTTAATTTCAATCAACATCGCTGCCATCAACAGGTACTCGGCAGCTAGCTCTAGATTGTGATGACGTATTTGATCGATGTAGCTCAGGTACTGCTGAGTTACCTGCGCCATCGGAATATCGAGAACATTGAAATTCTGTTTGCGAATCAGGTAAAGCAACAGATCGAGAGGGCCTTCAAATGCCTCTAAAAAAACTTCTAGCGCATCAGGCGGAATATAGAGATCGGTCGGTAGCTTGAATAGGGGCTCACCATATAACTTTGCGAATGCCGAAGACATACCATCCGTGACGGATGGAGTGCTATCCAGCATATCGGATTGAGCGCCTGGCTCAGCTCCCAGCTCAGTCATTTGAATAAACGTAAGCGCGTTGCTTTAATTTGGCAGCTTTGGCACGTCGCTGATCTTCAGTGCTCAAAGGCTCTTGATCCCACAGGAGCGCACGACCCGCTTGCTGACCTGCTTCGAGGTCTGGTTTCTCAGATTTGAGCTCATCTAAAAACTGGGTGAATTCAGAGGTATATCTAGCCATCACATTTCCTAAAAATCTCAATTAATTCAATAACTTAAAAAATAACTTGGCGATAACTCTCTGCCTAGCCCATCATTATTAACGATTTTCCCTACAAACCCGTCGACTTTTTGGCTAAGTCCTGAAAAATCCCCTTATAGAGATATTTTTAGAGGTTTGCAGCCAATAAGACCTCAATTTGAGGCGCTTCGACCCGAGTCATGAGGTGTTTATAGGGTTTGATCGGATTTTGGCTGGAGAGGGGCGCTTTAACGTCATTCCAGGTTAGGGCTGGCACGGAGAGGAAGTCCTCGACACCAGCCGTTACCTTGGGTAGCACTGGTTTGAGATAGAGGCTTAGCAAACGGAATCCTTCTAATGTCACGCTACATACCTTTTGTAGATCTGCTTCACGCTCTGGATCTTTAGCAATTTCCCAAGGCTTGTTTTCATCTACGAAGCTATTTAACTTATCAGCCATTTCCATGATGGTGCGCAATGCTTTTGCATACTCGCGTCCTTCATAGAGCTCGGCAATTTTTTCACTAGCCGAAGTAATGTCAGTCAGTAGTGGATTATTCATGGCTTCATCGGAAACAATGCCGCCGAAACGTTTCACTAAGAAGCCGGCACTACGGCTGGCAATATTGATATATTTGCCCAATAGGTCGCTGTTGACTCTGGCAACAAAGTCTTGAAGATTAAGATCTAAATCCTCCATACTGTCATTGAGCTTGGTTGCAAAGTAATAACGGAACCATTCTGGATTAAAGCCAGACTCAATGACGCTGTGCGCAGAAATTAAGGTTCCACGTGACTTACTCATCTTCTCGCCATCGACTGTGAGGAAGCCGTGAGCAAAGACATTGGTTGGTGTGCGATAGCCTGCAAAGTGCAGCGTTGCCGGCCAAAAGAGTGTGTGGAAATACAGAATATCTTTACCAATGAAGTGATACTGCTCGGTAGTCGTATCTGGCCTGACCCACTCCTCAAAGTTCAGTCCTTTACTCTGGCAGTAGTTGAGGAAGCTGGCGTAATAGCCAATTGGGGCATCAAGCCAGACGTAGAAATATTTGCCAGGAGCATCTGGGATTTCAAAGCCAAAGTAGGGTGCGTCACGCGAGATATCCCAGTCACCAAGCTTGCTCTCTCCGGGCTGTCCAACCCATTCCTTCATCTTGTTACGGGCTTCGGGTTGTAGTGGTGTTCTGACTTGAGTCCAGTCGCGCAAAAATGTTTCACAGCGAGGATCAGATAGCTTAAAGAAGTAATGATCAGAAACTTTGGTAATTGGTGTTGCACCGCTCACCACTGAGAAAGGATTTTTTAAATCCGTTGGTGAATAGGTTGCCCCGCACTTTTCGCAAGAGTCACCATATTGATCTTTAGCGCCACATTTAGGGCACTCGCCTTTAATGAATCGATCTGGCAAGAACATTTCCTTCACAGGATCGTAAGCTTGCTCAATCGCACGTTTTTCAATCAGACCCGCATCTCTTAGCTTAAGGTAGACGCTTTGAGAGAGTGTTTCGTTCTCAGGGCTATCAGTGGTGTAGTAGTTGTCGAAAGAAATCAAGAAGTCATCGAAATCGCGCTTATGCTCTTTCCAGACATTCGCAATCAGTTCCTTGGGGGTGAGCCCCTCTTTTTCAGCGCGCAGCATGATGGGTGTGCCATGAGTATCATCAGCGCCAACATAATGCACTTCATGACCACGCATTCTTTGGAAGCGGACCCAAATATCGGTCTGGACATATTCCACCAAGTGACCGATGTGAATCTGGCCATTGGCGTAAGGCAATGCGGAGGTAACTAGCAGGCGACGTTTGGGGCTACTCATGAAAAGCGGACTTAAATAGAAAAATTTCAACCAATGGGAATACCTGATTATGAGGCTTGAAGCCCTGTTTCAGCACTAATTTTAGTCTGCGGTTAAAGTTAACTCCGATTTGAACCTATTAAAGAGACGTTTTATGGCCTTGCCCCACAATATCCAAATGTCAAATGCCTCCGTGCCCTTAGTGCACGAAGTGCAGACCATGGATGAGGCGGGACGCATCAAGACCACCCATATTCCTGGGGAGCGCCCCCTCACGATCTACTTGGATAAACGCGAAGTGGTTACCTTGATGACCCTAGGTAGTGCTCCGGAGGCTCTGGTGCTTGGTTACCTCCGTAATCAGCGTTTGGTAGAGTCGCCGGACGATATTGAGAGTATTCAGGTGGATTGGGATACGGATTCAGCCGCTGTTAAGACCCATCGAAGCACTGTTGATATCGATGCACTCACCAGCAAGCGGGTGGTTACCACCGGTTGTGGCCAGGGCACCATGTTTGGTGGTTTGATGGAGGAAATGGCTGAGATCCGACTTTCTGATGGGCCTCAGCTCAGCCAAGAAGCAATCGTCAGTCTGATTGATAGCATTCGCATTCACGACACAATTTACAAAAAATCGGGCTCAGTTCATGCCTGCGCTGTGTTTGAGCGTGACGGCATGAATCAAGTGCGCCTGCTGCATTTCATTGAGGATGTGGGCCGACATAACGCGGTTGACTCGATTTCAGGTCTGATGTGGTTGGCTGATAAGCCAGGAAGAGATCTGATTTTCTTCACTACCGGGCGACTTACCTCGGAGATGGTCATCAAAGGTGCTCAGATGGGGATTCCTTTCCTCATGACCCGCTCCGGCATGACCTTAATGGGCCTGGAATTAGCCCGCAAAACCAATCTCACCCTCCTAGCCCGCTGTTCTGGGAAGCATTTTGAGATTTTCAATGCCCCAGAGAGGGTCATTTTTAGTTCTTCAACTGCCTCCACCTAAATTGGGTAGGCGTAGGTCCTGCGATGGTTTTACAATTCGGCCATGACTATTAAATCTGACCACTGGATCCGCCGCATGGGCGAGCAAGGCATGATCAGCCCATTTGAACCGGGGCAGGTCCGCCAAGATGCTGCCGGGCAAAAAATTGTGAGCTATGGCACTTCAAGCTATGGCTACGACATTCGTTGCGCTGATGAATTCAAGATCTTCACGAACATCAACAGCACCATTGTCGATCCCAAGAATTTCGATGAGCAATCGTTCGTCGATTTCAAGGGGCCGGTTTGCATCATTCCCCCAAACTCTTTCGCCTTGGCAAGAACCGTCGAGTACTTCAAGATTCCGCGCAGTGTATTAACGGTCTGCGTCGGTAAGAGCACTTATGCGCGTTGCGGAATTATTGTGAACGTCACTCCATTTGAGCCTGAGTGGGAAGGTTATGTAACACTCGAGTTTTCTAATACCACTCCCTTGCCTGCGAAAATTTATGCTGGTGAAGGATGTGCGCAAGTTCTGTTCTTTGAGAGCGATGAAGTATGTGGTACTTCTTACAAAGATCGTGGCGGTAAGTATCAAGGCCAAGTTGGCGTTACATTGCCAAAGACTTAAATCTGTTTAATCGCCACACCGGCGAATTTAAAGGCTACTCATGAAATTTCGTTTTCCAATCATCATTATCGATGAGGACTTTCGCTCTGAAAATATTTCAGGTTCGGGTATTCGTGACTTAGCGGAAGCTATTGAAACCGAGGGTATGGAAGTCATTGGCTTGACTAGCTACGGTGATCTCACATCCTTTGCCCAGCAAGCCTCCCGCGCCTCTAGCTTTATTGTTTCGATTGACGACGAAGAGTTTGTTTCTGATTCCGAAGATCATGATTTGCCTGCTTTAAATAACTTACGCGCCTTTATTACTGAGGTTCGTAAGCGTAATGAAGATATTCCGATCTTCCTGTATGGCGAGACGCGTACTTCACGCCATATGCCGAATGACATCTTGCGAGAGTTGCATGGCTTTATTCATATGAATGAAGATACGCCTGAGTTTGTGGCCCGTCATATTATTCGTGAAGCAAAGGTGTACCTTGATTCATTAGCACCCCCATTCTTCCGCGCGCTAACCAATTACGCCTCTGAGGGTTCTTACTCATGGCATTGCCCCGGGCACTCGGGTGGCGTTGCTTTTTTGAAGAGCCCAGTAGGGCGCATGTTCCATCAATTCTTTGGTGAGAATATGCTCCGCGCTGACGTGTGTAATGCGGTGGAGGAGTTAGGTCAGTTGCTGGATCACACCGGTCCAGTATTGCAGAGCGAGCGCAATGCGGCACGCATCTTTAATGCGGATCATCTGTTCTTTGTAACAAACGGCACCTCTACATCCAACAAGATTGTTTGGCACTCCACGGTTGCCCCTGGCGACGTAGTGGTGGTAGACCGTAATTGCCATAAGTCGGTGATTCATTCGATTACCATGATGGGCGCGATTCCCATCTTCTTGATGCCAACCCGTAATCATCTGGGCATTATTGGCCCGATTCCGAAGGAAGAGTTTGAGTGGAAAAATATCAAGAAAAAGATCGACGCTAATCCGTTCATCAAAAATAAGGATGTAGTTCCACGCGTGATGACGCTCACCCAAAGTACTTATGACGGCATCATTTATAACGTGGAGATGATTAAAGAGATGCTCGATGGCAAAGTGGACTCATTGCATTTCGATGAAGCTTGGTTACCGCATGCGGCATTCCATCCTTTCTACAAGGATATGCATGCGATCGGCTCAGATCGCAAACGTACCAAGAAAAGTTTGATGTTTGCCACTCAATCTACCCATAAGTTATTGGCGGGTTTATCACAAGCTTCTCAAGTATTGGTTCAGGATGCCGAAGATACCAAGCTGGATCGGGATTGCTTTAATGAAGCCTATCTGATGCACACCTCTACCAGCCCTCAGTACGCCATCATCGCGTCATGCGATGTGTCTGCTGCCATGATGGAATCTCCTGGTGGTACTACCTTGGTTGAAGAATCGATTGCTGAAGCAATGGACTTCCGTCGTGCGATGCGCGAAGTGGATGATAAGTTTGGCGCAGACTGGTGGTTTAAGGTTTGGGGCCCAGATCACTTAACCGAAGAAGGTATTGGTGAGCGCTCTGATTGGATGCTGGAACCCAATGCCAACTGGCATGACTTTGGCAAGGTTGCTGAAGATTTCAATATGTTGGATCCAATTAAAGCGACTGTTGTAACCCCTGGCTTAGATATTGAGGGGAACTTCGGTTCTATGGGTATTCCGGCGAGCATTGTGACTAAGTACTTAGCTGAACACGGCGTGATCGTAGAGAAGTGTGGCCTTTACTCCTTCTTCATCATGTTTACGATTGGTATTACTAAGGGTCGTTGGAATACTCTGGTAACCGAGCTGCAACAATTTAAAGATCACTTTGATAAAAATGCCCCTCTCTGGAAAGTATTGCCAGAGTTTGTTGCTAAACATCCCCGTTATGAGCGCGTTGGCCTCAAAGATGTCTGCCAGCAGATTCATGAGTTTTATAAGGGTCGCAATGTGGCCCGCATGACTACCGAGATGTACACCTCAGATATGGTGCCAGCAATGATGCCTTCGGAAGCTTGGGCCAAAATGGCACATAAGGAAGTGGACCGCGTTCCTTTAGATCAGTTGGAGGATCGCATTACTGCAATGCTAGTAACTCCTTATCCTCCAGGCATTCCACTGCTGATTCCAGGCGAGCGCTTCAATAAGCGCATCATTGACTATCTCTACTTTGCACGCGACTTCAATGCGCAATTTCCGGGCTTTGAAACCGATATTCATGGTCTAGTCAAAGCAGATGTAGATGGGCGTAGCGAGTATTACGTTGATTGTGTAAGACAAGAGCCGGATATTACTTTGTAGTGTGCGGCACTAAATGCAAAAGCCACCTACGGGTGGCTTTTGTCTTTTTTAATTCGCCGGTTTATCCAATTGAAATACCACTGGCGCATCCTCGTCAACCTTGCTTGGTGATTTTTCTGGCTTGGCTTCGTTGCCGTCTGTGAAATTAAATTCCTTACTTTCGGCCACTGCTGCTGGTTTATCTAAGAGAGTGGTGACTAGCGCCGGGAATGCCGCTACAACGACAACCATAACGAGTTGCAGTACTACCCAAGGTAATGCGCCCCAGTAGATGTCACTACTCTTAACTTCTTTGGGCGCTACACCGCGCAAATAGAAGAGTGCAAATCCAAAAGGGGGGTGCATAAATGAGGTTTGCATATTGACGCAGAGTATGACGCCAAACCAAACAAGTGCCGCGCTAGCAGCGGCTTGGGGGTTGCCGTTCATTGAAGCGAGCAACACTGGCCCTAAGAGCTTGACGGCAACCGGTGCCAGCATAGGCACTACGATGAATGCAATCTCGAAGAAGTCTAAGAAGAAGGCTAAGAAGAAAACAAATAGATTGACGACAACTAAGAAGCCAACCCAACCACCAGGCAGATTTGAAAATAACTCCTCCACCCAATGACCTCCATCCACACCTTGGAAGACGACTGAGAAGCAAGTGGAGCCAATCAAAATGAATACCACCATGGCAGTAATGCGCATCGTGTTTTGGTAAGCCTCCTGAATTAGCCCCGTGAGATTGGGAATGCTCGCTCTACGAATCCAGGCTAAAAGCAGTGCACCCATTGCCCCCATGGCGCCTGACTCAGTTGGAGTCGCAATTCCAGTCATGATGGTGCCGAGCACCAAGAAAATCAGCACCGCAGAAGGAATAATTCCCATGAGGCATTTTTGCCAGAGTGGCCAACCTTTGAGTGTGAGTTCATTTTCTGGAGCAGCAGGTAAGTAGTCTGGCTTAAAGCGTGACAGAAAGAAGGTGTAGAGTGCAAAAAGACCAATTTGCAGAAGTGATGGGCCCCAAGCGCCGAGATAAATGCTGCCAACATCAGCGCTGCCACTTTGAGTCTTGAGTTGATCGGCTAACACGATCAAAACCAGTGAAGGGGGTACTAATTGCGTAATGGTCCCAGAAGCCGCTAAAACGCCCGTAGCGTAGCGCATGTTGTAGCCGTAACGCATCATTACTGGTAGTGAGATCATGGCCATAGCGATCACCTGAGCAGCCACCGTGCCAGTGATCGCTCCCAAAATGAATCCCACAATGATTACTGAATAGCCGAGGCCACCCCGAATGCGCCCAAATAGTTGACCCATCGAGTCGAGCATTTCTTCGGCAAGACCACAGCGCTCCAAAATAGCACCCATGAAGGTGAAGAAAGGAATAGCCAAGAGGAGATCATTCGCTAAAACGCTGCCAAAGATCCGTTGTGGAATAGCTTGTAAGAACGGCATACCAAAAAAGTTCTCACTAATGGCGATGCCAGCAAAAAAGAGACCTGCCGCCATTAAAGAAAATGCTACCGGAAAGCCGATCAACATAAACACAATCAGCCCGCCAAACATGAGTGGCGGCATCCATTCAAGTGGAATCATTGCATGGGCTTTTCATAATGAAGATCAGCGGATGGTAGCGTCTCCTTGCCTTGAAGAGCGCCAATCCGCTTAATGATTTCTGAGAGTCCTTGCAGGCTCAACATGAAGAAGCCGAAGGGAACGATCAACTTAATGGGATAGCGAGGTAAACCCCCTGCATTAAGCGAATGCTCCGAGACTAGCCAGGAGGGGTAGAACAAGGTGGTCCAGGATAGCCAGGCAAATAAGAGGCAAGCGGGCATCAAAAACAAACTTAAACCAAAGAGATCAATATAGAGGCGTCCGCGATCCGATAGTTGAGAGTAAATTAAATCTACTCGAACATGCTCATTTCGTTTGAGGGTGTAAGAGGCGCCAAGCATGACGGCAGCGCTAAAGAGATACCACTGCAATTCTAATGGCCAGTTATTGCTGATATCTAAGCCGTAGCGCAGCAGCGCATTAGTCGCTGAAACTACGCAAGATAGCAAAATCATGATGCTAGCTATCTTGCCTAGGAATTGATTTAGACGATCAATTCCAGTTGAGAGTGTTCCCCAAAACCCCATCCGATCTAGAGGTCCGCACGACCCCGCTGAATTGCGGCGAGTACTTGGGCTGGAGCAGTGCCACCAGCATGTTGACGGGAGTTAACAGATCCATCTACCGTTAATAGGGCAAACACATCATCACCCATGAGCTCAGGGCGATTATCTAAGCCACAAGCAAAGCGCAACTCAGCAAGACTAAGGTCAGTCAACATGCAATTACGGCCAACGCAAGCTTTTACTGCATGGGCTACTGCTTCATGAGCATCGCGGAAGGCCAAGCCTTTTTTAACTAGATAGTCGGCTAAGTCGGTCGCTGTTGCAAAGCCCTCTTCGGCAGCAGCTTTCATCACATCAGCCTTCACTTGAATATGGGGAACCATATCCGCGAAGATGCGCAAAGTATCTTGTACGGTATCAACCGCATCAAACAAAGGTTCCTTATCTTCTTGATTGTCTTTGTTATACGCCAATGGCTGACTCTTCATTAAAGTTAATAAAGACATTAAATCGCCATACACGCGCCCCGTTTTGCCACGAGCAAGCTCCGGCACGTCTGGATTTTTCTTCTGCGGCATGATGGAGCTGCCGGTGCAGAAACGGTCTGGCAAATCAATAAAGCCAAAGCGTGGGCTCAGCCACAGTACCAACTCTTCGGAGAGGCGCGAGACGTGCATCATTAAGATGGATGCAAAGGCGCAGAACTCTATAGCGAAGTCACGGTCAGAGACTGCATCTAAAGAGTTATTGCAAATACCGTCAAAACCTAGAGTCTTGGCCACTTGCTCGCGATCAATTGGATAGGTCGTTCCAGCTAAAGCAGCGGCACCGAGCGGTAAGCGATTAAAGCGGGTGCGTAAATCAGTTAAGCGACTCGCATCGCGGCTAAACATTTCGTAATAAGCCATCAAGTGATGACCAAAGGTAATGGGTTGAGCCACTTGTAAATGGGTGTGGCCTGGCATGATCGTGGCAGCGTGAGTCTCTGCAAGATCGAGCAAGGCAATACGTAATGTTTTGAGGGTCGTCGCAATTTGATCGACGCTGTCACGCAGCCATAGACGTAAATCGGTTGCTACTTGGTCGTTGCGTGAGCGACCAGTATGTAGACGCTTTCCGGCATCGCCAACTAATGTAGTGAGGCGAGCCTCGATATTGAGATGGACATCTTCTAGGGCGAGCTGCCAGTTAAATTCACCGGCTTCGATTTCCTGTTTAATCTGGGCCATACCTCTCTGAATATCGGCTAAATCTTGTGCGCTAATAATCTTTTGGGTCGCCAGCATTTCGGCGTGGGCCAAAGATCCTGCGATATCAACCAAGGCAAAACGTTGATCAAAGCCAATGGAGGCCGTATAACGCTGTACTAGTTCGTCGACAGGTTCGGTAAAGCGGGCCGACCAAGCTTGGGCTTTGTTGGCAAGGGAATTTTTTGATGAGCTCATAAACGCAGTATATTGGTAGGTCTTTTATTATTTTAAATGCTATGTCCGAAACCTCTATTTCTAGCGCTCCTAAGCGCCTTGTAATTGCCTCTCGCGAGAGCCGGCTTGCCATGTGGCAGGCGGAATACGTGCGGGATTGCCTCAAAAAGCTCTATCCAAGCTGCGATGTCCAGATCTTGGGTATGACTACCCGTGGAGACCAGATATTGGATAGGGCCCTCTCCAAAGTAGGCGGAAAGGGCTTATTTGTGAAGGAGCTTGAAACTGCTCTGGAAGATGGTCGAGCTGATTTGGCGGTGCATTCTCTCAAAGATGTCCCAATGGTGATGCCAACAGGCTTTGATTTGTCTTGCGTCATGGCGCGTGAAGATGCCCATGATGCATTGGTTTCTAATGACTATGCCAGTCTGGAAGATTTACCAAAAGGCGCAATCGTGGGTACGTCTAGCTTGCGACGTGAATCTGTTCTCAGAGCCAAGTTTCCCCATTTAGTCATTGAGCCTTTGCGTGGCAATTTGGATACCCGCATGAGTAAGTTAGATCGCGGCGAGTACCAGGCCATTATTTTGGCTGCCGCAGGTCTCAAGCGCCTCGGCTTAGAAAGTCGAATTCGAGCACTATTGCCGATTGATCCCTATACTCCTGCAGCTGGGCAGGGTGCTTTGGGGATCGAAACCCTTAGCAAGCATCCCAACATTAAGCAGTGGCTTGCCCCACTGAATGACTTAGCAACTTTGTATGCAGTCTCTGCCGAACGCATGGTGTCGCGCCAGCTTGGCGGATCTTGTGAGGTACCTCTTGCGGCATATGCTACTTGGGATCAGGGTCAGATGAATATTCGATCTTTTGTAGCTAGCGTAGACGGCAAGGCATCTTGCCTCGCTACCGCGCAAGGTGCAGTAAGGAGTCTAGAGGATGCAGAAGCCTTGGGCTTTTCTGTGGCACAAGATTTAATTGCGCAGGGTGCTGCAAGCTTGTTACCAAATGGCTTGCCCCAGTAATTCTCAATCTCACAAAGCATCATGAGTAGCAAGACTATTGTGATTACCCGCCCTAGTGGTCAGGGTCGACAATTGTCCGAAACGCTACAAACGAGCTTAGTGAAGAGTGGTATCGCAAAAGAATCTTTCCCCAGAATTATTGCTTTGCCATTGCTTACCATCGTCCCGAAGAGTGAGGATGCTTTATCTCATCGGCTGATTCAAGCACTTCAATCTGCCGACCTGGCGATATTCGTAAGCCCTAATGCCATTGAGTGCACTCTGCGACTTATAGAAAAGCCTTGGCAGGATCTAGCGAATCATTTGATTCCTATTGGGGTAATGGGTGGCAGCAGTATGACAGCCTTAAAAAATCATGGCATTGGTACTGAGAGCGCTCCCACATCTGTCATTCTTCCTCAAGACAATGCCCATTGGGATTCTGAGGGCTTATGGCTTGAGTTGCAGAAGTTGCAATGGAATTGGCCAGATAAAAAAGTGCTCATTTTCAAAGGTGAGGGTGGGCGTGACTGGTTAGCGGAAACCTTAAAAAATGCAGGGGCGCAGGTCGAGGCAATTTCCGTTTATAAGCGCGTGCCTCTGGCTCTGGATAATCCAGCTTGGCATGACATTCATGAGATAGATTTTGCACAATCCCTTTGGTTGCTGACCTCGTCTGAGGCAGTACGCTACTTAGGACAAGCGAGCTTGAAGCTAGAGCTCGCAACAGCGATCTGTCCACATCACAATATTGCAGATGCTGCCAAGCAAGTTGGCTTTGGGAAAGTGTTGACTTGTGAGCCCGGAGATGACGCTTTGATCGCAGCATCGCAAGCTTGGGCCGCTATTTAATCTAATCGGTGGTTCAGGAGGGCTGGTAGAAATACCTCGCTCACTAAGAGTGGGCGACCTTTGAGCTTATAGAGTGTTCTTCTTGCCCAACTAGCCGATGGTAGTTCAGGATATAACTGTAAACATTTTTTCCATAGCGCACTTTGTTTATCAAGACGGGCAATTTCCCGAAGCGGTTTTTTGTGGGAGTGCATGCGCGTTTTTGCAAATAGAACAGCGCCTAATGGCTTCTTGCCCAAGCGCAGAACCTCATGATTACTTCCGCTTGCGCTCATGGTGGGAATAATGCTGCGTGCCATGACCAGCGGAATACCATTGGCGCAGAGCAAAACTTCTCGTATACGGCAATGTTTTATCTTGAAGTGAAAATAGCGACTTTCGTCGCTATCTACATTTTGTCGGCAATCGCGCAATACTAAAACATCTAGTTTTTGACCAATTGCCTGTTCAATTTTTTGGGTTAAAGAACCAGTATCGCTAAGCCAAGACTGCCACTGACGTGGCGCTTGATGAAGTTCACCGGAATCGACTCGATTCCATGCAGAACGGAGACGAGAACGGTGAGCCATGTTTAGTTGCCGCTAAAGCTTCTACGTTGTCCACCAGTTTTGGGTTTAGCAAAACGGGGACCAGCAGACGGACGCGAGTCACCAGAGCGCGCAGGACGTGAGTCGCCGGACGGACGGGAGTCACCAGAGCGCGCAGGGCGTGAATCAGCAAAACGATTGGCGCCAGCAGCAGGACGCGAGTCGCCAGATGGACGTGAGTCACCAGAGCGAGATTCAAAATGATTACCTGAGCGATTACCGCCACCACCACCGCTACCAGAGCGAGACTCTGAACGAGCGCCTGAACCATAACGTCCGCCACCACCACCGCCGCCAGAACGACCGCCACCACCGAAACCACCGGAACGACCGCCACCTGGGCGACCGCCGCCACCACCAAAACTAGGTTTAGCTTGTGGCTCGAGACCAGCGATCACTGAAGCAACAATATCTTGCTGTGTAAAACGTTCAATGTTACGAATCTTGGCGCGATCACGATGTTCAACCAAAGTAATAGCAACACCATTACGACCAGCGCGTCCAGTTCTACCGATGCGGTGCGTATAGTCTTCTGGTTTCATTGGCAAGCCAAAGTTAATCACGTGACTGATACGAGGTACATCGATACCACGAGCGGCCACATCAGTTGCCACCAAAATCTTGGTATGACCTTTACGCAAAGACTCAAGACGACGCATACGAACAGCTTGAGGCATAGCACCATGTAAGGCGCTTGCTTCGTAACCATTGGCACGCAAGGTATCAGCAATCTTTTCACTTTCAATTTGGGTGCTTGCAAACACAACTGCTTGATCCAAAGAGGCATCAGCCAAAATATGTTCGAGCAATTTATGCTTGTGTGACATGCTGTCAGCCCAATGCAACTTCTGTTCGATATTGGCATGCTTTTCACCAGCGTGAGCAAGCTCAATACGCTTAGCATTCGTAGTCAACTCATTAGCCAGAGACATAATCTTTGGTGCAAAAGTCGCAGAGAACATCAAGGTTTGAGTGCGGCTAGCGCAACGTTTATCAATTGCTTCGAGATCATCAGCAAATCCCATGTCCAGCATGCGATCCGCTTCATCGATAACGAGTTGTTTTACATCATCTAAGCGAATCGCTTTGCTGTCCGTCAGGTCGAGTAAACGACCTGGAGTTGCGACAACTAACAATGCGCCTTTAAGGGCTTGGATTTGCTTGCCATAAGGCATTCCACCCATGACAGTTGCGATACGAATACCCTTCATGCCACGAACTAAGTTCACTGCATCTGCAGCAACCTGTTGAGCTAATTCACGGGTAGGGCAGAGCACTAACACTTTAGGTTGAGCGCGGCCTGGTACAGGCGAGTTGTTCGGATTGTCTTCGATGAGTTGATTAATCAAAGGCAATAAAAAGGCTGCAGTTTTACCGCTACCAGTTTGGCTGCTGACTAATAAGTCACCGCCAGCGAGAGCCGCAGGAATAACCTGAGCTTGCACTTCAGTGGCTTGGGTGTAACCCAGTTCAGCAACGTTTTTAAGGAGTTGCGCCGCAAGGGCGAAAGACTGGAACTCAGTTCCAGCTGGTTTTGAGTCCTTAGACTCATGATTAGTTTCTTTAGAAAAAGTCATGCTATTACACATCCCTATGAAGGGATGTCTCCGTGTATACACTCTCTGTTTTTTTGAGTGTGATGGTCAAAGGCATCGACCATCAGGCAGGCGGCAGCGCGTTTTTTAAAATCGGTGTTTATGACTTCTACACGATACGCTGAAATATAGCTGGGGGGCGATGAATCAAATTGCTTTAAAAAGCCTCCTATTATGACATTTTAATTGCGGTAGTACAAGGGTTTTCCCGAATTAATTACTACTGAGGGAATTAGGACAGCCAGCGCAATAAACGCTCCACAGCTTTGTTATAGGGCGGTCGAGCCAGCTTAGTGCCGCGTAAAAAAGGAAGACCAAACAAGCCACGGACCTCTAAAACAGATTTGCGATGGCTAAACGCCTCAAATCCGACTTTGCCATGGTATGCCCCCATCCCGCTGGCACCAACACCACCAAAAGGCAGATCTTCGATAGCTGCATGCAAAAGAGTGTCATTGATTGTCATGCCGCCAGAGCGGGTCTCGTTGAGGAATTGCTTCATCACCTTCTTATTTTTACCAAACCAATATAGCGCTAGCGGTATTGGGCGCTCATTGATATAGCGAATAGTGGAGGGGATATCGTTGATTGCTACGATCGGCAAAATAGGGCCGAAGACCTCTTCTTGCATGATGAGAGCATCTTCGGAAACATTGAGGAGTGCTAAGGGCGTGAAGGGCGGCGTCTTATCGGTATTAGAAGAAATCAGAGGAATGGCTTTTGCTCCCCGATTGACTGCATCTTCAACTAGCTGATGCCAGCGCGTCAATTGATGCTCATCAATCGCACTGGTGAATTCTTCAGGATTCGAGAATTGATTTTGAGCTGCACGCTGAAGCTCTTGAACAAACTCCTCACAATCACTGGCATGTAACAAAACGTAATCAGGTGCAATACAGGTTTGACCACCATTAATGAGCTTGCCGTAAACGATGCTAGCGGCAGCATCTTTCAGATTAGCTGATGGATCAACAATGGCGGGGGACTTGCCGCCGAGCTCTAAGGTAACGGGTGTGAGGTGATCAGCGGCTGCACGCATCACCTTTTTGCCTACATCTCCTGAGCCTGTAAAAAACAAATGATCAAAAGGGAGTGCTGCAAAAGATTCCGCAAGATCCGGTCCGCCGATGCTCACACAAAACTCACTAGGGTGAAAATATTCCTGAATCAACATTGCCAAGAATCCAGAGGTGCGAGAACTCCTTTCTGACGGCTTGAGCCATACTCGATTGCCAGCTGCAAAGGCTGCGATAGTGGGAACAAGCGCTAGTTGAATGGGGTAATTCCAGGGGCTCATGATGCCCACAACGCCCATAGATTGCATTTGGGTCCAGGCATGCGAAGAGCCCAAGAACCCTGGTGTTGGAACAAGCTGGGGCTTCATCCATTCTTTCAGGTGTTTGCGGACATGTTTGCAGGCCTGATAGATCATCTGAAATTCAAGTAGTCGACTCTCAATTGGGTGGCGAGTACCGAAGTCTGCAGACAAGACTTTGCTAATTTTTTCCTCGTTAGCAATCATCATTTGCTCAATGCGCCCGATGCGCTCAAGGCGAACCTCTAAGCTAGGGTTTGGCTCTAAAGCATAAGCAGCTTTGATTTCATCTAATTGGAGTGTGAAGCGGTTTATGGACATGAGGTTTATAGATGGCAAGCAAAAGTTTTAAGAAGGCATTAGGATAAAGCCATGAGCGAAATCATCGGTAAAAATCACCCTGTCTTAGAGCGCGCCACTTTGGGTGGCGGTTGTTTCTGGTGCCTAGAGGCGGTTTATCAGCAAATTTCAGGCGTGAGTTCGGTAGTGTCTGGGTATGCGGGTGGAGCAATGCTCAATCCTGACTATGAGTCGATCTGCTCTGGTCAAACTGGCCATGCAGAAATTGTCGACGTGTATTTTGATCCGAAGATAGTATCTTTTCGCGACTTACTGGAAATCTTTTTTGTCATTCATGACCCAACAACCTTGAACTACCAAGGCAATGATCGCGGTACGCAATACCGCTCAGTCATTTTTACCCATAGCGAAAGTCAAAGTGTTGCAGCTCACGACTTAGTCAGGGAGTTGGAGGAGGCGAAGGCCTATGCCAATCCGGTAGTGACGCAAATTGATGCAGCCCCCATCATTTATCCAGCCGAAGAGTATCACCAGAATTATTTTCGTCAGCACCCAGGTCAGGGCTACTGTATGGCAGTTGTAGCTCCTAAATTAGCAAAATTTAGAGCCAAGTTTCAGTCCTTAATTGCTCCAGAGTTTCGCTAAGGCAAGCAGACCTCACTCCTGCGATTCTCTTTTAGGGTGCTAGGCGAGTGATACGCCAGCGAGCCCCATCCATTTGATAGTGAATGCGGTCATGAAGGCGTGAAGGTCTACCTTGCCAAAATTCAATCTCCGTTGGACGCAGGCGATATCCTCCCCAATGCGCTGGTCGTGGAGGCTTATCTCCAAAGTCCGCTACAAAACGTTTCTCCGCCTCTTCAAGAAATTCCCGATTTGGAATCTCAGCGCTTTGTGGTGAGGCCCAGGCTCCAATGCGAGAAGCGGCCGGGCGAGAATGAAAGTATTCATCACTCTCAGCGGCAGTCACTTTTTCAACTAGGCCTTTGATGCGAACCTGGCGTTCAAGTTCATGCCAGTGAAATAGCAGTGCTGCGTGAGGGCGCAGGGCTAATTCTTTACCTTTTTGACTTTCATAGTTGGTAAAGAAGCTGAAGCCGGCCTCATCTGCGCCTTTTAGCAAAACAATGCGCGCTGATGGATTGCCGACTTCATCGGCAGTCGCTAGCGTCATTGAGTTAGGCTCTGGGCATTCTACTTTGATTGCCTGATCAAACCAAACCTGAAATAAGGTCAAGGGATTAGGTGGAACCTCGGTTTCTGAAAGCTGACCGAAGGTATAGTTTTTGCGGAGTTGAGCAATAGATGTGTTACTTGACATAGTTTAAGGATAAACCAATTGTAAGTAGTTGGTTTTATGGGTCCTGGAGGACTGGATGAGACATTTTCTTATGTCAAATACCCCTGATATTTTGCATCTGACAGCGTGATGTGAGCTCTTGTAGAATGGAAAAGCAATATTTACTACCTTATGGGAGAAGATTTCTTGAACTTAGATCTGAACGACTTTGCCACTCAATGCCACGCTATTTTGAAAAAAGATATCGGCCCTTTGGGGAGAGCTCAGGTAGCTGAACTATTAAAGCAATTGCTAGCTGATCCGCAAGCCTTGCAAGGATATTTTTCTGCCAACACGGGTGAGCGGGAATTACTCTACGAGGACCCCGATCTGGGATTCTGTATTTTGGCGCATTGCTACAAAGGCGCCAAGACTTCTGACCCGCATGATCACGCTCACTCTTGGGCGATATACGGGCAGGCTGACGGTCAAACTAAAATGCAAGATTATGAGTTAATTGAAAAAGCTCAAGGTGATGTCTTAGCGAGGGTTCGAGCCACGCGCACCTATGAATTAACGCCTGGAGTCGCTTATGTTTATAACGAGGGGGATATCCACTCGCCAACTCGGCTAGCGCCAACAAAGTTAATTCGGATTGAGGGAACCAATATGGCTAAAGTAAAGCGTGATCGCTTTACTTTGGCTTAGGGCTATTAAAGGTAACTTCAATATTTAATTGCCCTGCAATTTTCGATGTTTTGATTCTGAGATGACGTAACACTACAGATTGCATTTGAGCTTATGACAAACGATGGCATGGAAGATAGTTTGGATGACCGTCGTTTCGGGGGGGTAGCTCGACTCTACGGCCCAGAATTGCGCGAGCGTTTTCGTCAAGCTACGGTTGTAGTTGCCGGCTTGGGAGGAGTAGGATCTTGGGCTGCCGAAGCTTTGGCGCGTACTGCTATAGGCCATCTAGTGCTCATCGATTTTGATCACATTGCTGAAAGCAATACAAATAGACAACTTCATGCGCTTGATGGCGAGTATGGCAAGGCTAAGGTGCAAGCCATGACAGATCGTATTCGACAAATTAATCCCGAGATCACACTCACCACTCATGATGCTTTTTTGGAGCCAGAAAATCTAGATTTATTGATTCCAGAAAATGCGATCGTTTTAGATGCAACAGATTCAGTCCAAACCAAAATTGCTTTAGCAGTTTGGGCAACTCAAAGCGAGCGCGCATTGGTGATGTGTGGTGCAGCTGGTGGAAAATCAGATCCTACTTCTGTGCGTTGCGATGATCTTTCTCGAACTGAGCAAGATGCGTTGCTAGCAAAGGTGCGTCAAGGTCTTAGACAGGATCATGGCTTCTCAAGAAATCTCAAGAAAAAAATTGGTATCCGTGCCATCTATTCTCATGAACCTAGGGCGGGTGCTGCAAGCGGTGGTCTTGCTTGTTCTGGTTATGGATCAACCGTCATGGTTACTGCGGCCTGTGGTCTAGCCGCTGCTGCTGAAGTTTTAAACCTGATTGCCGCTCAGTAGCCAATCTTCAAATCAATCACTCAATTCCTAGGGGGAATCCCTGTAGGAAATTACGGATTCTGATGTCATCCCAAATTTATTGCTTCTGTTCAAAGCCTTTATTTATATAGCTTCACTATTTTATTTCGCACCATATTTATTTAATTAAGCACTTTAGATATTTCTATCCCCTAGTAGAGAAGTCGAGTCCTCCCTAGACTTTGTCTCGTTGGTGACTTACCAATGACAAATCGAAAGGGGGTCTCTTTGCAGACTGAACAAACTGGGTTACAGCGCCACCTCAAAGTACGGCATATTCGCCTTATGGCCTTGGGGTCAACTATTGGCGTTGGATTATTTCTGGGCTCGGCAAGCGCAATTCAAATTGCGGGACCTTCCATCCTATTGGGATATTTACTGGCTGGCATCGTTGCCTTCATTGTGCTTCGCACCTTGGGGGAGATGGCAGTGCACGAACCAGTCGCCGGTTCATTTGCGGCTTATGCCAATAACTATGTTGGACCACTTGCGGGTTATATGGTGGGCTGGGGTTACTGGACCTATTGGATCGTTGTCGGAATAGCCGAAGTCACTGCTGTAGGTATTTATATGGGGATTTGGTTTCCAGAAACACCACAGTGGATCTGGGCGCTGTCTTCTATTTTGATGATGGGTCTGATTAACCTGATTGCTGTCAAGGTGTTTGGTGAATTTGAGTTTTGGTTTGCCTTGATCAAAGTGGTTGCTATTGTTGCCATGATCGCACTGGGTGGCTCAGTGATTTTCTTTGGTTTTACCAATGACTGGAATCCGGTTGGCTTTAGCAACTTATGGCAACACGGTGGATTCTTTCCAAATGGTATTAGCGGAATGCTACTGTCACTGCAGATGGTCTTATTTGCTTATGTTGGTATTGAGATGATTGGTTTGTCTGCTGGTGAAGCAGAGAACCCACGCAAAACCATTCCAATGGCAATTGATTCATTGGCATGGCGCATCTTGATTTTTTACATGGGCGCCATTCTTGTCATCTTGGCAATCTTCCCCTGGAATGAAGTTGGACAACAGGGCAGCCCATTCGTAGTGATGTTTGAACGAATTGGGTTACGCGAGGCCGCTGGAATCGTCAACTTTGTGGTGATTACTGCAGCCTTATCTTCATGCAATGCCGGCATCTTTAGCGGTGGGAGACTCTTGTACGCACTCTCGGTGAATGGTTATGCCCCTGCGCCATTTGCCAAGTTATCGAGGTACGGAGTCCCCCATAGGGCAGTGATGGTGACGGTAGCAATTTGCATGACCGGCGTAGTACTCAACTACTTTGTTCCAGAAAAAGCGTTTCAATACGTCATGGCTGCAGTAACTTTTATTGGATTGATGGTGTGGATCGCTATTTTATTCACGCAAATTCAATTTCGTCGCTCCCTTACTAAAGACCAGGTTGCTCAATTAGCCTATCGCACCCCCTGGTGGCCTTATTCCTCATGGTTTGCATTGGCGTTTATTGCCTTGGTAGTGGTGCTCATGGGCTTTCATGAGGATGCGCGGATTGCTTTGGTCTTAGGTCCGTGTTTATTA
The DNA here is from genome assembly GCA_947452535.1 of Burkholderiaceae bacterium. Classification (GTDB taxonomy): domain Bacteria; phylum Pseudomonadota; class Gammaproteobacteria; order Burkholderiales; family Burkholderiaceae; genus Polynucleobacter. The sequence continues at coordinate 74,748 of CANGCM010000002.1, forward strand.
GGCGTGTATTTAGTCATGTTTTACGTCGTTGGCTTACATCACAAAACAAAATTAAGTCGTGAATTCAAATAAGGAGACATAAATGATTATTGGCGTACCTCAAGAAGTGAAAAATAATGAGTTTCGTGTTGGCTTAACCCCAGGTAACGTGCGAGGGTTGTGTAGGCAGGGACATTCTGTTTTGGTGCAGCGTGGAGCAGGAGAGCAAATTGGCTTGAGCGATGAGTCTTATCGCTTGGCTGGCGCCACCTTAATTAATAGCGCTGCTGAGGTCTTTTCTAAGGCCAAGATGGTGGTGAAGGTGAAGGAGCCTCAGCCACAAGAATGCGCCATGTTACGTGAAGATCAAATCCTCTTCACCTACTTGCATTTGGCGCCAGATCCACAGCAGACTAAGGCCTTGCTTGCATCAGGTGCAACCTGTATTGCTTACGAGACGGTCACTTCATTTAGCGGTGCCTTACCGCTCTTAGCGCCGATGAGTGAGGTGGCAGGCAGGATGTCTATTCAAGCAGCCGCTACGCATCTCGAAAAAACCCATGGTGGTTTGGGAATATTGATGGCGGGAGTTCCGGGCGTAGCGCCTGCAAAGGTAGTGATATTGGGCGCTGGCGTCGTAGGCCGCAATGCCTTGCAAATGGCGGTTGGTATGGGCGCAGATGTCTGCATCTTTGATCGCAATATTGACTGCTTAAGACAGATTGACATACTTTACGGTAATCGCGTAAGAACCTTTTATGCCGATCCACTCTTGGTAGAGTTAGAGGTTTGCGAGGCGGATGTGGTGATTGGGGCTGTGTTGTTGCCTGGTGCTGCAGCGCCCAAACTAGTGACAAGAGATATGGTGCGTAAGATGAAGTCTGGCGCAGTAGTGGTCGATGTAGCGATTGATCAAGGAGGTTGTTTTGAAACTTCTAAACCCACAACCCATACAGATCCTACTTTTATTGTTGATGGAGTACTGCATTACTGTGTGGCCAATATGCCTGGTGCAGTTGCCAGAACTTCTACCTTTGCTTTAACGAATGCAACTTACCCATTTATTGAGGCATTGGCAAATCGGGGAATGGTAAATGCGCTCTCTCATGATCATCATCTACGGAACGGCTTGAGTGTTCATCGAGGAAATCTCACTTCTGAGCCGGTAGCGCAGGCTCAAAAAGTCGATTTTGTCTCAGCAGAAGAGTTACTAGACGTTTAGTTGTTTGATTCAAGTTATCAATACTGAATGCATCAAGCTGATCTGATGCATTCAGCCTAATGTATTTTTATGACTGAGGTGAGCCTCTCTTCCTCTATCATTCTAAGTATGGATATATCTGCATTAGCAATTTCTACCGGTGTAGTAGCTTTGGCGGAGATGGGCGACAAAACCCAGCTTCTCTCATTGATGTTGGCTACACGCTATCCCAAACACGCCTTAGCAATTATTGGCGGTATCTTCATTGCCACTATTGCAAACCATGCCTGCGCCGCATTTTTGGGGCACTGGCTAACTTCTTTTATGAGCCCCAATCTACTGAAGTGGATTTTAGGTTTGAGCTTCCTCGGCATCGGTCTTTGGTTATTGGTGCCCGATCATATTGATGATGCCGCAGGTTCCAAAATAGCTGACCGCGCTATTCAGGTGTTTTTTTTGACGGTCGGACTTTTTTTCGTGGCGGAGATGGGGGATAAGACCCAGATCGCTACGATTGCCTTAGGTGCGAAGTATTCCGATGTCGTCTCGGTAACTATTGGCACCACTTTAGGGATGATGTTGGCTAACGCTCCCGCAGTTTGGATTGGGCAGAAATTTACCCAACGTATGCCCATTAAGTGGGTGCATGCTGTTGCTGCCTTTACCTTTATTGCTATTGGGATTGCAACCCTAGTCTGGGCCTAAGGCAAAAGTTGCTGTCGGGGCTTAAAATTACCCCATGAAAACTGATCTCCCGCAGAGCTTTCGCAGGCTCGAATACCGCGCTCCCAATTACACCTTTGCGCAAGTTGAACTAGATATTGCTCTAGATCCTGCCAGGACAATTGTGAAAAGTCGACTAGAGGTTTTGCCTGGTGCTGGTCATGAGTCAGGCGCCCCTCTGGTGTTGCAAGGCTATGAGCTTGAGTTTGTTAGTTTGCGGATTAATGGCCAAGCACATCGTCAGTTTGAGCTATCCCCTGAAACGCTGACTATTCATGCATTGCCGAATGAGGGTAAACAGGCTTTCATTGTCGAAATTATCTGCGTCTGTGTGCCCATTAAAAATACTTCCCTAATGGGTTTGTATGTTTCCAATGGTAATTTCTTTACGCAGTGCGAAGCTGAAGGCTTTAGAAAAATTACCTACTTCCTCGATAGGCCAGATGTAATGGCGCGTTATCGTGTAACTCTCCGTGCTCGTGAGGAAGAGTATCCAGTGCTGCTATCTAATGGCAATCTAATTAGTACTGAGAAATTACCCAACGGTTGGCACAGTGCCGTTTGGGAAGATCCATTTCTAAAGCCGTCCTATTTGTTTGCCTTGGTTGCCGGCAAGTTGGAATGCATTGAAGAGACTATTACCACTAGTAGTGGCGCTAAAAAGTTGCTACAGATTTGGGTTGAGCCGCACGACTTAAAGAAGACCCGTCATGCTATGGATTCGTTGATTGCCTCGATTCATTGGGATGAGAAACGCTATGGCTTAGAGCTCGATCTCGAGCGCTTCATGATTGTGGCGGTGGGTGATTTCAATATGGGCGCAATGGAGAACAAGGGTTTAAATATCTTTAATACCAAGTATGTTCTTGCTCAGCCTGAAACTGCAACAGATGCAGACTTTGCCAATATTGAAAGCGTGGTTGCGCATGAGTACTTTCATAACTGGACCGGTAACCGAGTGACTTGCCGCGATTGGTTTCAGCTCTCGCTTAAAGAGGGGCTGACAGTATTCCGCGATCAAGAGTTCTCTGCAGATCAGATGGGTAGTGAGTCCGGCAGAGCGGTAAAGCGGATTGAGGATGTTCGTCTCTTGCGTCAACTGCAGTTTCCTGAGGATGCGGGACCGATGGCCCATCCAATACGGCCAGATGAGTATCAGGAGATCAATAATTTCTATACCGTGACCGTGTATGAGAAAGGCGCAGAAGTGGTGCGCATGTATCAAACTTTATTAGGTATTGAGGGTTTCCGTAAAGGTATGGATCTTTACTTTGACCGTCATGATGGTCAAGCCGTCACCTGCGATGATTTCTTGGCTGCAATGGCAGATGCTAATGGGCGTGATCTTTCACAATTTAAGGGTTGGTATAGTCAAGCAGGGACCCCTAGGGTCACAGTGGCGGAGTCGTACGACGCAGGTAAAAGCCAATATCAAATTACCTTAACCCAAAATCCTGCAGTCAATGCGACACAAAAAGAAAGCAAGCCTTTTCATATTCCACTGAAGATGCGTTTACTGACGCCAGCAGACGATCAGGTCGAGATCTTGATAGAGTTAACGCAAGAGCAGCAAAAGTGGACTTTTAATCAGGTAGTCAGTCGTCCCGTACTGTCAATTAACCGTAGTTTCTCAGCCCCAATCAATCTCGACTTTGATCAAAGCGAGGCGGATTTATTGGTGATGTTCTCCAGCGACGATGATGCCTTCAATCGCTGGGAGGCTGGTCAGAAGTTGGCCATGCAAATGATTTTAGGTAATCGCTTACCTGATGCAGCCCTCATTGCCGCCTATCGCGTACTGCTAACGGATCCAGATCTCGATCCGGCATTTAAAGATTTGGCGCTAACCTTGCCTGCAGAGACTTATTTATACGAACAGTGCGCTAGCGTAGATCCTCAACAGATTTATGCTGCACGCCGCGCCTTCCGTCACGCCATCGCAACAGAGTTACGTATCGAATGGGCAGCGCTCTATCAGCAGATGCAAACAACAGGACCCTTTAATCCTAATGCGGCCAGTGCTGGTAAGCGTGCTTTGAAGAACTTGGCACTCAGTATGTTGCTCGAAGCCGATCCACTCATCTGGGCGCCAATGGCAGTCAATCAATATCAGAATGCGGATAATATGACCGACCGATACGCTGCTCTAGCCGGCTTGGTCACGCATGGATCAAAATCGGCAGAAGCGTGTTTAGAGGATTTTTATACTCGCTTTGCTGACGATGCTTTGGTGATTGATAAGTGGTTTGCGTTGCAATCAAGCCGTCCGCCTGTTGCCAATACTGAGCCCACTCTAAGTGGGGTCAAACGTTTGCGTGAGCATGAGGCCTTTAGGATGAACAATCCCAATCGAGTACGCAGTGTAATTCATGCTTTTTGTATGAACAACCCCGCCAGCTTTCATCAGATTGATGGCAGTGGCTATGCATTTTGGACTGAGTCAGTTCTCGCTTTAGACCCCATCAATCCCCAGATTGCTGCTCGTTTAGCAAGAGGTCTTGACCGTTGGTGTCAATTTGCAAAGCCTTATCAAGACCAAATGCTGGCAGCCCTCAAGCAGGTTGCCGCTTGCGAAACCCTCTCTGCGGATGTCAAAGAGGTGGTTTCGAAGGCTTTAGGGAATTGAAGTTGGTTTGCTAGTTTTTTTATTTCAGTAAATTCAATGTAGATTCTCTTTGAAGGCAACATCAAGCTGGGTGGCTAGTGCCTGCAAATTTTTATCGAATGTCCAAAGTACGGTATTTTTTGATAGCAGGGTTGAGGCAAGCAGTGAAATATCAACTGCTCCGCAGCCTAACTGATAGAGCTTATTTTTCTCTATGAAATCGATTGTCTCTTCTGTTGTCGCTATGGTTGCTTGACGCAAAATTTTTAATTGACTCAACGTTTTTAGTCTCGGAGCTGGGGGAGATCCGCATGCAAGCTCCAAAATAACTAATGGATGACATAGGATTTGATCATTCACTAAAAGCGACTGTAATGAGAGGTTACCTTTTCTGAAGTGGGACACCCATACTGAAGTATCAGCCAGAACCATCGTCATAATTATTGACCCTCCTTTGGCTTTCGACGAGGAATGTTTTTCATTTCAGGCGCTTGCCCACCTAATGCCGCCAACCGTTTTCCGACTTGAACTCTGATGAATACACTCATGGCCTCTCGGAAAAGATCGGCTTTGTCCATCCCGGGGTCCGCAAGCTCTAGTCCGCGCTGATAAAGCTCGTCATCGATAGTTACAGTAGTTCTCATAGGTATTCCTCATCAATAATGATGCATATTAACATCAAAAATATCATCAATATAGAGGAAATTACCTATTAATGGGTGTTCAGCCCCTTTAAATATGGCATCTAAAGTTGATTTTTAAGAATATGCTGCCTGAACAGGGCAAAATAGAACTCATACGAGATATGTTCTTTAAACAGTATTCATGGAGACCCTCCTTTTGACCGCTTCAAGTACTTTTAATACCAATTTCAAGCAATATCTAGAAACCACCAAGGTGAAGGGCGTAGCTATTCCTGCTGGCCTACAAGAGCTATTGTTGGCAGTTGCTAATACTTGCTCAACTTTGAGCCATGAGGTGGCTCAAGGCGCCTTGATTGGTTTATTAGGTTCTGCTGGTACTGGCAATGTTCAGGGTGAAGTTCAGCAAAAGCTCGATGTCATTGCCAATGACTTATTAATTGACGGTGTACAGGGATGCCAATCCTTAGCTGGTCTGGCCTCTGAAGAGATGGAGTTGCCACTGCCAGTTCAAGGTACAGGGGATTACCTGCTTTTATTCGATCCATTAGATGGTTCATCCAATATCGATGTCAATGTGTCTATCGGCACCATATTTTCAGTACTGAAGAAGCAAGATCCAAAGGCCCCATTACAAACGGCGGATTTCTTATTATCAGGACGTCATCAGGTTGCTGCTGGTTATGTGGTCTATGGCCCGCAAACGACGATGGCCTTAACGCTTGGCGAAGGTGTCGTGATGTTTACTTTAAACAAGCTCACTGGTGAATTTGTCTTGATTAAGCATGCAGTGGAGATTTCCCATTCAACCAAAGAGTTTGCAATCAATATGTCCAATATGCGTCACTGGGCAGAGCCTGTGCGTCGCTATGTGGATGAATGTTTGGCTGGCACTAGTGGTGAGCGTGATAAAGATTTCAATATGCGTTGGATTGCTTCTATGGTTGCCGATGTACATCGCGTACTTTCTCGTGGCGGTATCTTTATGTACCCATGGGACCAACGTGAACCTCATAAGCCCGGTAAGTTACGCCTCATGTATGAAGCAAACCCAATGAGCTTTTTGGTGGAGCAGGCTGGTGGTGCATCTACCAATGGTGATCAACTCATTATGGATATGATTCCGACTGAGTTACATGAGCGGGTCTCTGTCATGCTGGGATCTAAAGAAGAGATAGAGCGTTTGCAGCATTACCATTCTCAGGCTTAGTACTCACAGTAAATAAAAAAAGCCCAATCACTGATTGGGCTTTTTGCTTGAGGAATTCATTTATCCTGAAATCATTTCTTAGGGCTGAACCTTCTCCTTGAGGTAGGCAAGCGATTCTTCTACCTGATCAATCAGTATGAGGCAGATATCACCAGCAGATAAATCATTTAGTGCGGTATCAATCGCTAAAAATTCGCCGGTGATTTCTTTTACTTGTTTGGCTTTCTTAGTTCCCACCAAGCCTTCTCGTAAAAGTTTGAGTACTTCTCCATCTTCGCGGCCTCGTTGACATTGATCTTGGTAGAGGATGACATTATCAAAGCTATTACCAAGGATGCGTGTGAGATCACGAATATCTTCATCGCGACGATCGCCAGCGCCACTAATCACTACATGACTCTTCTTGGGCTTCATCGCCTCAATGGCACTTGCTAGGGCACGCATTGCATCAGGGTTATGGCCATAGTCAGCAATGACCGTAGCACCCTTGTGCTGGAATTGATTAAAGCGCCCTGGCACCACATTGGCTGAGCTCTCAAAGGAGTGAAGTCCACGTGCAATTTTGTCAGCATCCAAGCCTAAGGCCCAGGCTGCACCGATTGACGCCATTGCATTTTCAACTTGGAATCCTAAAACAGCATTTTGAGTAAATGGAATTTCACTCACCGGGAAGCGGAAGAGCACGCGTGAGCCTTTGGAGCAGACGATATAAGTGCCATCAAAGTAAATAACCTTTTTATTTTTGGCGCGATGTGCTGCAATGACAGGATGATGTTGATTCTGCGCAAAGAAAATCACTCTGCCGGTGCAGACATCACCCATTTTCACAACAATCGGATCGGCGGCATTCAAAACTGCTGCACCAGTTGGCGCGACATTTTGAACTACAACCCTTTTGAGGATTGCCAAGTCTTCAACACTAGCAATGTAGTTGAGTCCTAGGTGGTCACCTTCACCGATATTGGTAACCACGGCAACCTCACATCGATCAAAGCCTAAACCTTCGCGTAACATTCCACCACGGGCGGTTTCTAGAACTGCCGCATCCACATCAGGATGCATAAGGACATTGCGAGCACTCTTAGGACCGCTACAGTCACCAGAATCAATTAAGCGATGGTTGATATACACCCCATCGGTAGTCGTCATACCAACACGTAAGCCAGTCTCATTCAGTAAATGAGCGATAAGTCGGACAGTAGTCGTTTTGCCATTAGTCCCGGTCACCGCTACGACTGGGATGCGACCATCTTCGCCTAAGGGATACATCATATTAATGATGTCTTCACCAACGGGTCGACTCTTGCCATAGGAGGGTTTTAGGTGCATCCGTAAGCCTGGTGCAGCATTGACTTCTACGATGCCGCCGCCTTGACTTTCCAGGGGCTTATAAATAGCCTCACACAGAATATCTACACCAGCGATGTCTAAGCCGATCATTTGTGCGGCAGCAATTGCGCTGGCGGCAACATCAGGATGTACGTCATCCGTAACATCAGTTGCTGTGCCACCAGTACTCAGGTTGGCGTTATTACGTAGCAGAACACGTTCACCGGTTTTAGGTACATATAGCGGGCTCAAGCCATTGCTCGCTAAATGCGTCAGAGCAATATCATCAAAACGAATCTTGGTTAAGGCGGTTGCGTGGCCATCACCCCGCAATGGATTTTTATTTTCTAGTTCAACGAGCTGAGCAACACTCAGCTTGCCATCGCCAACAACTTGCGCAGGTTCGCGTCGTGCTGCGGCCGAGAGACGATTGCCCACAACCAGGAGGCGATAGTCGGCTCCAGGAAGGTAGCGCTCAACGATCGTTTCACGACCAAAAGCTTGGGTCACTGTAAAGCCAGCGCGCACTTCTGCTTCGGTTTGAATATTAGCAACCACACCTTTACCTTGGTTGCCATCTTTTGGCTTTAGCACAATCGGTCCGCCAATATTTTGCGCTACGCGCCACGCATCATCAGCGGTGGTGACTACATCACCGATCGGCACGGATACCCCAGCGGCAGCCAATAAATTCTTGGTGAGTTCTTTATCTTGAGCAATGGCTTCTGCAATTGCGCTAGTGTCACTAGTCTCAGCCGCTTGGATCCGTTTTTGTTTGCTACCCCAACCAAATTGCACCATGCTGCCTTCAGTCATGCGGCGAAAGGGGATGTTTCTTTGCACAGCAGCATCCACAATAGATCCAGTGCTTGGTCCTAGGCGAACATCCTCATACAGAGCTTCTAATTCTGATAGGGCGGCAGCAAGGTCAAACGGTACATCACTAAGAGTTGCTTGAATCAGTGCAAATGCAAAGTCAAACGCCATGCGCCCCACAACTTCCTCGGAGTACTCCACCACAACTTGGTAGACACCCACCTCAATCGTTTGCACTGTGCGACTAAAGGTAACAGGGCAGCCTGCTTGAGACTGAAGACCTAGCGCAGCATGTTCGAGCGCATGGGCTAAGGACAGGGTTTCGTTATGACCACCGCGACGCATGCTCCCTAATTGAGGAAAGCGTTCACGGATCTTGTTTTCAAATTGCGGAATCGAATCGATTGAACGCTCCGATTCTTCACAAGAAACAATTGCCTCTAGGGCGGTATGGCGACTCCATAAATTGGGGCCGCGTAGCATTCGAATACGGGTGATTTCCAATTAAGCCCCTACTGGATGCTGGCATCAGAAACAAAGGTTTCAGCGCCAGCCTCGATAACGTTAAATGGAATGCCTAAGGCCCAAGCTGCCCCAATTGCAGCACCGAGATTCATGGGTTTCCATGGCTCATTCGTATTTGGCTCAGAGTGGTGTGGCACAGGAATACTCTTTTGATCTAGCTTGCCAGATTTCAAGGTAATTTGCTGATTGCCAATAATAACAACGCGACCACCATTTTTTAAGTGCTCTTGTGTAATAGGGGATGAAGAATCTTGGGTAAAAAAGATGACTTCGCCATCACACAGCTCCGCCATTTTTGCAACTAGAGGGTCGTCTGCATTGAGAACAGCAACACCAGTTGGTAGCACAACATCCACTTGCGTTCTGACGATGCTAAAGACCTGGTCCTCATCAAAAATAGCGTACTGAGGAAAGTTGGCTGTTGGGTCTATGTTCATCACAACACCTACTTGGCAGCGGTCATAGGCAAGACCTTCGATCAACATGGATAAATTGTTATTCTCGATAACGGCTGCTTCAACAGCGCGATTTAGCAAAGTACGGCGGGCATTTTCCCAATTAGCAGCATTGCTCTTTTGGATTGAGCGGTGACCAAAAAATAAACCTTTGCTACAAGAAAGGCCAACATATAAATTAGTCAGTCGCAGAAAGTGCGCAATCATTTCAGCGACAGGGGTTTTACCTCGTGCGCCACATACACCCACCACTGGAATGCGGAAATCCGTTCCTGGTGGAAAGAGGTGATCGGTAATTGCTTTGCCAACAGGCTGAGGTTTACCGCTCGCTGGTTTTAAGTGCATCAATAAGCCAGGACCAGCATTCACTTCTACAATGGCGGCATTCTGTCCTTCTAGGGGCTTGCTGATATCTTGGGCCACAAGATCAACGCCCGCGATTTCCAATCCAACCACGCGTGCAGCTAAGGCAACCTGACTAGCTACCTCAGGGTGGACTAGGTCGGTGACATCAAAGGCCATATTACCGTTGCTCTGAATCAGTACTTTTTGATCAAGAGTCGGAACACTGGAACCAGTCAACTTTTGGCGCGCAAGCTCTAACTCGACCGCAGAATCAATGCGAACTGGGTTGAGTGGGCACTCTTCAGTTGTACCACGACGTGGATCAGAGTTAATTTGAATTTGAATCAACTCTAGAACGGTATTTTTTCCATCACCTGTGACCCAAACGGTTTCACCCTTAGCGGCTGCAACCACTTTATTACCCACTACGAGTAGACGGTGCTCATCACCAATAATGTGGCGCTCAACCAAGACCTCGCTACCCTCATCAATCGCTACCGCGTAAGCAGCTTTAATTTCTTGTTGGGTGTAGAGATTAATAAATACTCCACGACCGTGATTGCCATCAATCGGCTTCACTACAACGGGTAATCCAATGTCCTGTGCTGCTTCCCAGGCATCATCGGGACTAGTGACCGTGCGACCCTCAGGGGTTGGCACTCCCGCGCTTGCTAGAAGGCTCTTCGTCAGATCCTTGTCGCGAGAAATCGTTTCCGCGATGGCGCTAGTTTGATCGGTTTCTGCTGTCCAAATGCGACGCTGATTCGCGCCATAACCCAGTTGCACTAAGTTACCTTCGGATAGACGGATAGAGGGTATTCCGCGTTCTTCTGCTGCGTTAACGATGCAAGCAGTGCTAGGTCCAAGCAATAGATCATCGCCAAGATCGCGTAGTTCTTTAACGATGGTAGCAACCAGTGTGACTGGATCTTGGGTATCTTGGGCTAAGGCAAGATATAAGTCGCGAGCATATTTCAGCGCAGTGAGAGTCACCTCTTCATTGATGGCGCTTACCATCACTTTGTAAACACTGCGACGATCGCCGTCACGTGCCTTACCAAATCCACCCGGAATACCAGATAAATTTTGTAATTCAAGGGTGAGGTGCTCAAGGATGTGAGCAGGCCAGGTGCCTTCTTCAACTCTTTTGAGGAATCCACCAGCTTCGCCATAACTACAGCGGTGTTCTTGCAAGCTAGGGAGTGCCTTTACAAGACGATCATAAAACCCAGGAATCAGGTTGGAGGGGTAGTCCTCCAAGTCGCCGATATCGACCCAAACCTCAATGACAGGATGATATGTCCACATATTGGGGCCGCGGAGATGCTTGACGCTCAAGATCTCGATGGTTTTATCTAGTAATTGGGGCATATGTGGAATGGGTAGTCTTAGCACCACCTCAGGAGGTGAGAGCGGGGATAAGTCAGGCTGTCTCTCTAGTTCTTATAATTATTCTAAATCCACAAAATTGGCAAAAATACTTAAAAAAGCCCATATTGATAATTTAACGGCTTTCCGCCCTCTAAAGTTGACAGAGCCACTAAATCTAAAAAATGGAGCTCCACTATACTTTTAGGACTAATGAAGCTAGAAATTTCCCCATCCACAACGCCTATACCAAGTAATTGGGCTAGCGCTTTGATGGGATCTCAGCCACCCGTCAAAGACTTTGACTCAATGCTGGCATGGGTTGAGCTGGATCTCGATGGTGAAATGCGCTTTAAAAAAAGCCTGCTTTGCTTGCTTCCTACAGGGCTATTTTGGACCGACGGCACCCGCTCAGAATTCTGGCCGATAAGCTCTGGGGCACATCTTCTTCACGGCGATCATGCTGGAGTAGGTCATCTCAAACTGGAGTCTCAGACTAGTCTACTCAGACTTTGGCATTTCACACTGGCAGTGAACCCGCAAATACTTCGCCTCCAAAGTAGTTTTAAGCAGTTGATGCGAGGTGATTTAGAGAGTCAGGATCCAAAGGCATCTGAATACGATAAGCAGGTTTGCCCTGCCTGTTTAAGTCCTAAGCCTACCAATTCCGATATTTGCCCTACTTGCGATCCCGAGGAGGATGCGCCTCCCTCTACTTGGACCTTGTTTAAGTTGTGGCGTTTTGCTCGCCCCTATAAAAAAGAGCTGTTACTAGGTTTTATTCTGACTTTACTGTCAACGGGTGCAACCTTAATTCCGCCTTACTTGACGATGCCTTTGATGGATCATGTATTAATTCCTTATGAAAAAGGGAATCCGATTGATTTTGATTTGGCAAGCAAATACTTAATCGCTTTATTTGCAGCTGCCGTGGTGGCATGGGGCTTGGGTTGGTGGAAAACCTACCTCCTCGCATTGGTGAGTGAGCGCATTGGGGCGGATTTACGCAACACGACTTTTGAGCATCTACTTAAGTTGTCTTTGGAGTATTTTGGCGGCAAAAGAACGGGTGATTTAATTGCGCGCATCGGCGCTGAGACGGATCGTATTTGTGTATTTCTATCCCTCTACGCGCTAGACTTTGTAACCGATGTAATCATGATCACCATGACTGCAGCGATCTTGGTTTCGATTGATCCCTTGCTTGCTCTAGTGACACTTGCACCCTTACCATTTATTGTCTGGATGATTCATGTAGTGCGAGACAAACTCCGTTTTGGTTTTGAGAAGATCGATCGTATCTGGTCTGAGGTAACTAATATCTTGGCCGATACGATTCCAGGTATTCGGGTTGTTAAAGCCTTTGCTCAGGAAGAGCGTGAGCTCAAGCGTTTCGTAGATTCCAATAAACATAATTTACAAATTAATGATCGCGTAAATCGCGTGTGGGGATTATTCTCGCCAACGGTCACCCTTTTAACTGAAACAGGTCTCTTAGTGGTGTGGGGATTTGGTATTTGGCAGGTGGCTCATCAAAAAGTAACCGTAGGCGTGCTCATTGCCTTCCTTGCTTATATTGGACGCTTTTATATTCGCCTAGATTCAATGAGCCGGATTGTTTCACATACACAAAAAGCAGCTGCGGGAGCAAAACGTATCTTTGATATTTTGGATCACGTTTCTAGCGTCCCTGAGCCCATTAATCCGGCGCCTTTAGGCCCAGTTAAAGGCCGTATCTCCATGCGGGGCGTCGGTTTCCGCTATGGTAACCGCGCTGTATCCAAGGGAATTGATCTCGATATTGCCCCGGGAGAAATGATTGGCTTAGTTGGTCATAGTGGTTCCGGTAAAAGTACTCTAGTGAACTTGATTTGTCGCTTCTACGATGTGAGTGCTGGCTCGATCGCTTTAGATGGGCGCGATATTCGTAGTATTGGAATCGCAGACTATCGCAAGCGTATTGGTTTAGTTCTGCAGGAACCCTTTTTGTTTTTTGGCACGATTGCAGAAAATATTGCTTATGGCAAATCCGATGCAACACGCGAAGAAATTATCGAAGCAGCACGCGCTGCACATGCTCATGAATTCATTCTCCGCCTACCACTAGCTTATGACTCGCTAGTAGGAGAGCGCGGTCAATCACTTTCGGGTGGGGAGCGTCAGCGTATTTCGATTGCACGTGCATTGCTGATTAACCCCAGTATTTTGATTTTGGATGAAGCTACTTCTTCAGTAGATACGACCACCGAAAAAGAAATCCAACGTGCTTTAGATAATCTAGTTAAAGGCCGTACTACGATTGCAATTGCCCATCGCCTTTCTACTCTTAGAAAAGCGGATCGCCTGGTGGTGCTCGATAAAGGCGAGATCGTGGAGATTGGTCCACACGATGAGTTAATGAATCAGCAGGGCGCATATTACGCCCTGTATCAGGCACAACTTCGCCATGCTGCAGAGCTCGTTGAGGGCGGCGCTATTGGCGAAAGTATTGAAGAGAGTGAGATTAAGGTCGAAGCAGAGCGCTTAGAGTTGATTGCCAGGCAAAAAAGAGGTGAGGTATGAACCATCATCAAAAACCCCATACGCTTGAGCGAGATTTGCTTGGTCGCCTCATATTGATTGATGCTAGTGGAGTTCGTCATGTGGGCGTTTATCCCGTTAGGGCTTTTCCGATTACCGCACCAGGCGCAGGAATCTCCATCATGAATCAATCCGGCAAAGAGTTGTGTTGGTTTGATGGCAGTAAGTCGATCCCAGAATCTGAATTAGCGCTCATCGAAGAAGAAATGGCGGCACGCGAATTCATGCCTGTCATTGAAAAAATTACCAAAGTATCCACGTTTGCCACGCCAAGTATTTGGGATATTGAAACCGATCGTGGTCCGACCAGAATTCGCCTTAAGGCCGAGGAAGATATCCGCAGAATCGCTGGTAATACATTGCTGATCGCTGACTCCAATGGCCTGCAATTTTTGATCAAAGATTCCACTGAGCTGGATAAAGTCAGCAAGAAGATTTTGGACCGATTCCGCTAGGAATTAATCCCACAAAGATTATGGGTTTAATCTCTGCTTTTGGGAGTTGAACTGCCACTAGGGTTATCCCTAAATGCCCTTTTGCTGATTATTGATAGCGATCAAGTGGCGACGTCCTTACTTGGATAAAAATCATTACATAACAAAGAAAAGCCAAAGTAATATTGGTGTACCAAATTTTTTGGAGGAGCGAACATGAAGATGAAGTTAAAAGGGGCATTGATTTCCACCGCATTAGCCCTTGGTGCCGTTAGTGTTTCACCTGCTTTTGCTGCTTGGGAACCCACTAAGCCAGTGGAGTTCATTATCCCTGCCGGACCAGGCGGCGGTGCTGACCAAATGGCACGCATGATCCAAGGCATCATTTCAAAAAATAACTTGATGAAGCAGGCCATTATTCCGGTAAATAAGTCTGCTGGTGCTGGAGCAGAGGGCTTTTTGGCAATGAAGGAGGCTAAGGGCGATCCTCACAAGATTGTGATCACGCTCTCTAACTTATTTACTACTCCATTGGCTACTGGTGTTCCATTTAATTGGAAAGATATCACCCCGGTTGCAATGTTGGCCTTAGATCAATTTGTTTTGTGGGACAACGCAGATAAGCCTTATAAAACGGCCAAAGAATACATCGATGCCGCTAAAGCAGCTGGTCCAGGTAAGTTTAAGATGGGCGGAACAGGCTCTAAGCAAGAGGACCAAATTATTACCGTAGCTCTTGAAAAAGCCACTGGCGCTAAATTTACTTATATCCCATTTAAGGGTGGTGGCGATGTTGCTGTTCAGCTCGTTGGTAACCATATTGATTCTTCTGTGAACAACCCAATCGAAGCGGTTGCTCAGTGGCGTGCAAATAAATTGCGTGCTTTATGTGTCTTTGATGACACTCGCATGCCTTACAAAGAGAAGATTACTGATACGCAATCTTGGTATGACGTCCCAACCTGTAAAGAGGCTGGAGTATCAACTGATTATGTGATGTTGCGTGGTATTTTCATGGCCCCAGGCGTAACTCAAGAGCAGGTAGACTTTTATATTGATCTCTTCAAAAAGGTACGCGCGACCCCGGAGTGGAAAAAGTTCATGGCTGATGGTGCATTTAATCAAACATTCATGACTGGTAAAGAATTCAATAACTGGTTAACGCTGAATGAACTTTTGCATAAGCAGTTGATGTCTGAAGCTGGTTTTTTGGCTAAGTAATTAGAAAAATTTAAAGGGGCCTCCTTATGGAGGTCCTATTTTTTGGTGTTTAGCATCATTTAATTCAAAGTAGTATTTATTAATCATTTATTGGCGAGCGAAGCACATGTCTGAACCTTCAAATAATTCAAATCAAGAATCCGTGATCAGCGTGAGAATGATGGACATCATTACCGCTCTCCTATTTATTACTGTAGGCCTAGTAGTGATGATAGGCAGCGTCAAGTTAGGTGCTAGCTGGGGTAGTGATGGACCAGAGGCTGGTTATTTTCCGTTCTACATCAGCTTAATCATTTTAATTTCTAGTTCCGTCACCCTGTATCAAGCAGCGATTGTGGATAAGAAAAAGAAAACAGAATCATTTGTTGATAAAGAGTCTTTTAAGCAAGTAATGGCCGTTTTATTGCCAGCAATTATTTTTGTTTTGGGTGTTCAGTTGATCGGTATTTATATATCTTCCGTGGTCTATATTGCGATCTTCATGATTTGGCTGGGTAAGTACCCGGTATGGAAAGCGGTTGCAGTTGCGCTAGGGGTGAGCGTAGCTCTTTATCTCATGTTCGAGTATTGGTTCCAAGTTCCATTGCCACATGGCTCATGGATTAATCCGCTTGAGTTTATTGGTGTGCAATAAAAAGAATCACGATTAAAAAAGATTAGAAAAGATTAGAAAAGAAGGAGTTCAAGTTGGAAGAAATTAGCGCTCTATTCAGCGGCTTTGCCGTTGCAATGACACCGTTCAACCTGCTATTAATGCTGGTAGGCGTCACTCTTGGTGTGATTATTGGTGTATTACCAGGCTTAGGCGGCGCTAACGGAATTGCAATTTTATTGCCATTGACCTTCACTATGCCTCCAACATCTGCAATCATCATGCTCTCCTGTATTTACTGGGGCGCATTATTTGGTGGTGCGATTACATCCATTCTATTTAACATTCCTGGAGAACCTTGGTCAGTTGCAACCACTTTTGATGGTTACCCAATGGCACGAGAAGGTAAAGCTGGCGAGGCATTAACTGCAGCGTTTACATCTTCATTTGTTGGCGCATTCTTTGCGATTGTGATGATTACTTTCCTGGCGCCCTTGGTCGCCAAGTTTGCCTTGCAATTTGGACCGCCTGAGTTTTTCTCGGTCTACCTCTTGACCTTCTGCAGCTTTGTGGGAATGAATAAGGGGTCACCATTCAAGACAATCTCCGCCATGATGCTCGGCTTTGCCTTGGCGTCCGTTGGTATGGATACCGTCACTGGTCAATTGCGCTTGACTTTTGGCAGTCATGAGTTGATGCGTGGTTTTGACTTCCTGATCGCGGTTATTGGTCTATTTGGTATTGGTGAGATTCTGTTGTCAATGGAAGAGGGTCTTGAATTTAAGGGCGCTGCTGCGAAGATTCGTCGTCAAGTGGTGTTGGAGACTTGGGCAAAGTTGCCCAGATACTGGGCCACTACATTACGCAGTTGCTTGATTGGTTGCTGGATGGGTATCACTCCAGGCGGCGCAACTCCAGCTTCTTTCATGGCCTATGGCGTTGCTAAGCGCGTTTCTAGGAATGGTGAGAAATTCGGCAAAGGCGAGATGGAGGGTATTGTTGCTCCAGAAACTGCGGCTCATGCTGCTGGTACTGCTGCCTTACTACCCATGCTCTCCTTAGGTATCCCGGGGTCACCAACTGCGGCTGTATTGCTTGGTGGCTTGTTGATCTGGGGTTTGCAACCAGGACCATTACTTTTCGTTGAGAAGCCAGATTTTGTTTGGGGTCTGATTGCTAGTATGTACTTAGGTAACTTGGCAGGCTTGTTTGTTGTTTTGACTTGCGTTCCCTTGTTTGCTTCCATCTTGAGAATCCCATTCTCGATTATTGCTCCAGTCATTATTGTGATTTGTGCGGTGGGTGCATATACCGTTCATAACGCCACTTTTGACATTTGGTTGATGATGGGCTTCGGGGTACTCGGCTATATCTTTAAGAAGCTTGACTATCCCATGGCGCCAATGGTCTTGGCCTTGGTATTGGGTGACCGCGCAGAAGATTCCTTCCGTCAGTCGATGTTGATGTCTCAAGGTAGTGTGGATATATTCTTCTCCAACTACTTAGTAGCTAGTATTAGTTCCCTTGCATTGCTATTGCTCTTCTGGCCGTTGATTGGAAAAGTGATTGCTAAGAAAAAGGTATCTGTCGCCTAAAACGAATTAGCAGATAGCCCAAAACGAAGATTGGGCAAAGAGAAGGGGGCGTAAGCCCCCTTGTTCTATTGAGGCGGAACGATTTGCCACAAACTCCGATAAAATCTCTCCATCATGAATTTCCGCAAAAACCGCGTCATTCACTGGATTGCCTCACTGGCAATCGCTATGAGTGCACTTGCGCCAGCAATGTCTCAAGCAGTATCGTTCACGAAACACGGCCAAGGTTTTGCGATGGAGATTTGTTCCGCTAGTGGTAATAAGGCCGAAGTCAATATTCAGATGGATGACCAAGTCATAGCGGATCAAGTGCAGCCTTGCCCATACTGCCTTGCTCAAAATAGCATCACTCCAGCCTTAAATACCAGTCTCACGTTCCAGGCGCCGCAAAATCTTGCTTTGCTACCAAAACTTTTTTATCAATCACCCAAGCCAATCGCTGTTTGGGTAACGCCTCCCTCGGCAGCGCCTCCCACTAAAACCTGAGTTTTTTTAGGTCACGGTTTGAAGCCGTGTGTTGAGTAAGTTGCTTGCTCAAATTTGAGGGGGAAATAGGATCTTGAAAAAATTATTCAAAGTATTAGTACTGGCATTTGTATTCGCAGCATCACCATGGGCACTCTCTGCCGCAAATGATCCGTTATTTATCAATTTATCTACCGATGAGATTAATCGTTCTTCAATGGCGATCAACTTTGCTAAGCATCATTTTTCCACTGGTCATCCGCTAACTATTTTCTTAAATGACAAGGCGGTGATCTTGGGTGTGAAGGCTGGGTCCACTAAACATGCCGAGCAGCAACAAGCTTTATCTGAAGTAATTAGTGCTGGAGCTTTAGTCATCATGTGCCCCATGTGCTTAAAGCAAGCAGGTTATTCCGAATCTGATCTTATTACCGGGATAAAGCTGGGTGGTCCCAAGCTTACGGGCGATGCTCTTTTTAAGGATGGTACTAAGACCATGAGCTGGTAGCAATGCAATTTTATTTGCACCAATAAGTAGACGTACGTTTAAAAAGAACCCGAGAATTTATCGGGATTTAAGTTTAACTAGGGAGATGTACGAATGAAGCGCAACACATTATTTAATGCACTATTCATATCAGTAGTAGGCTTTAGTTTTGCCGGCATAGCTCAGGCTCAAAATGCTAAAGTGGGAAGCGTTCAGATTGAAAATGCCTACACTCGATCTACTGTTCCGGGTCAAATGGCTGCTGGTGGCTTTATGAAGATTGAAAACACAGGTGCTACCGATCAGTTGATTTCTGCAAGCTCTCCCGTTGCTGGTGAAGTGCAATTACATGAAATGGCCATGGAGGGCAATGTCATGAAGATGCGTCAAGTCAAAGAGGTGGTAGTGCCCGCAGGTGGTGCTGTTGAGTTAAAGCCAGGCGGTATGCATTTGATGTTCATGAACATTAAGGCACCACTGGCTGCTGGTGAGACTGTACCAGTCAAACTGAAGTTTGCTAAAGCAGGTGAGGTTGAAGTGAAGTTTCCAGTTAATGCAATGGGCACTCAAGGTGGAGCAATGAAACACTAAGTGCCTACCTAGAATGCATCTGACTTGATTGTTAAAAAAGCCCCTAGTTTTACTTAGGAGCTTTTATTTTGATGCTCAGGATTTATTACTTGCGATTAATCTAAATTCAGATCCGTTACCGCACCTTTACTTGCGCTACTTGCAAGATAGGCATATTTAGCTAGCAAGCCGCGGGTGTAGCGAGGCTTAGGTTGAACCCAGACAGCACGACGCTTAGCAATCTCTTCATCGCTCACATTGAGTTGAATCAGAAGCTTGTGGGCATCGATTGTCACGGAGTCGCCTTCATGAATGAGGGCAATCACGCCACCCACAAAAGCCTCAGGTGCAACGTGACCAACCACCATCCCCCAAGTACCACCAGAGAAGCGGCCGTCTGTGATGAGGCCTACTGTCTCGCCTAGACCTTGGCCAACTAAGGCAGAGGTAGGGGAAAGCATCTCACGCATGCCAGGACCGCCTTTAGGGCCCTCGTAGCGAATGACCATGACGTCGCCGTCTTTGATCTTTTGCGCCATGATTGCAGCCATCGCATCATCTTCAGAATCAAATACTCGGGCAGGCCCGGTAATCGATGGGTTCTTGAGACCAGTAATCTTGGCGACGCAACCCTCAGGAGAGATGTTGCCTTTGAGGATGGCTAAGTGACCTTGCTTGTACATCGGATTATCTAGAGTACGAATGACCTTTTGATCTGCACGTGGGACTGATGGAACATCTTTTAATGTTTCAGCAATCGTTTTGCCCGTAATCGTCATGCAGTCACCATGCAGGAGGCCGCCATCCAGCAAAATCTTCATGACTTGTGGAATGCCGCCAGCTTGATGTAGATCGGTTGCTAAATATTGGCCGGATGGCTTCATATCCGCAATAACAGGGACGCGTTTACGAATACGCTCGAAGTCATCAATGGTCCAATCGATCTCAGCAGCGCTGGTGATTGCCAAGTAATGCAGAACGGCGTTGGTAGATCCGCCCACTGCCATGATGACACTCACTGCATTCTCAATCGATTTTTTGGTGATGATGTCACGGGGACGTAAATTGTTCTTAATTGCTTCAACCAAAACAATTGCAGACTCATGCGCGCTAGCTACTTTTTCCGCATCTTCATTTGACATCGTGGATGAGTAAGGTAGGCTCATGCCAAGTGCTTCAAACGAAGAGCTCATGGTATTGGCGGTATACATGCCACCGCAAGAGCCACTGCCTGGACAGGCATTTTGTTCTACACCTTTAAGATCTACTTCAGTCATGCGCCCTGAGGTAAATTCACCAACAGCCTCAAAAGCGGAAACAATATTCAAGTCCTTACCTTTGTAGTGGCCTGGCTTAATCGTTCCACCGTAAACATAAATACTCGGCACGTTTGTGCGCGCCATTGCCATCATGCCGCCTGGCATATTTTTATCGCAACCGCCAATCACGACAACACCGTCTTGCCATAAACCATTGACGCAAGTTTCAATGCTGTCAGCAATGACTTCACGGGAGATGAGGGAATATTTCATGCCCTCAGTACCCATACCGATACCATCAGATACTGTTGGAACTCCAAATACTTGCGATTTAGCGCCGGCCTCCTCTAGGGCGATTACCGCAGCATCTGACAGCTTCTGTAATCCGCTATTACAAGGGGTAATTGTGGAGTGACCATTTGCCACGCCGACCATCGGCTTAACGAAATCCTTCTCTTGGTAGCCCATCGCGTAATACATTGAGCGATTGGGCGCTCGAGCAACCCCTTCGGTGACATTGCGAGAGCGTTCATTGAGGCGTTTCATACAGATATTGACTCCAGAAAAGAATTTGTCGAAAAGCTCTATTGTGCCGTGAGAAAAGGGGTAATGCAGGGGTTTATGCGACTAATGCCCTAATATATTGACGCACTGCAACAATATTATTTCTATTGTAATTAAAAATTAAATCGGATTATTAGCTCAAAAGCTAATATCCTTCGTAATAAAGCTACAGTACATTCTGAGATTAATTACTTTTCCTTTAAATTCAATGACTAAAGCTGGCCACATCTATCTAGTTGACGACGATGAGTCGATGCGAACCTCTTTGGTTCGGATGCTAAGAGATATTGGTTATATTGTTGAGGACTTTTCCTCAGCAGCCGCATTTTTAGAGCATTCTCTTCCCGTAGCGCCGGCGGTGATCTTGCTAGATATGCAAATGCCGGATCTAACAGGCCTGGATTTACAGGAAAAATTAATCAAGTTAGGTCGCAAAACCCCAATTGTGTTTGTGAGTGGACAGAGCCATCCCCATCAGATCGTCAAAAGCCTGAAGCAGGGTGCTGTTGATTTTCTTTTCAAACCTTTCAATTTGGACGATCTATTGAAGGCTATTGCTGATGCGATTGAGCTTGACAGACGTCAGCTCAAGCGTATTTCGAAAGAGGTGGAGGTTAAGCAAGACTATGCCACCTTAACACCTAGAGAGAAGGAAGTCTGCTTCTGGTTAGTCAAGGGATTGCTCAATAAAGATATTGCTGTCAAACTGGGTACGACTGATGCCACGATTAAGGTACATAAAGCGAGAGTCATGGATAAGATGAATGTCGAATCTGTTCAGGTATTGGTTGCCAAGTACCTTGAATCCAATCTTGAAAATCACCACAACAATAAGCACTTGAGCACATTTTCCGGATGATCTGTAGACGCTATTGTGAACGCTAATTCAAAACTTCCTGAGATTTGCAATGAAGTCTTTACAAAGGCTCGGGAGAAGCTCGGTCTTAGCACCAAGGAACTCGGCAGCTTAGCTTGCCTATCGACTCGGCAGATTGAGCAAATTGAAAATGGCGAGACAAACTCGTTTTATAGCGCTCAAATTAAAGTCACTGCAGCTAAAAAGGTAGCAAAACTTCTCAACTTGAGTGATGAAGAGGCATTTGACTTTAGCTCTCAGGCTCCAAAAAAGATGAGTGTAGCCTCAGTTGAATTACCGATTGCAGAGATTAAATCAACACCAGCCCTAAAGGCTAAAGATCTTAAAATTGCAGAAGAAAAAAAAGAGCCCGTTAAAAAAGCCCAGCCCAAAGAGGTTCAAGTCAAAGCCGTTTCCTCAATTGAGATGACTACCAAACAAAAGGCTCCATCACAAAAGAAATTATTTCTTTGGGGTAGCGTGGGTGCAGCAGCGGTATTTGCCGTGATTAATTTACGACCATTATTTTTCGCTGATAAGCCAGAAGAAATTTCCCTCGTAAAAGAAGAGCTTGTTGAGCCCGCTCCAGCGGCGGCCTCAACACCTATTGAGTCAGCATCTGCTCCAACGCCAACGCCAACGCCAACGCCAACGACAGTCCCCTTAGCTGCCTCAACCCTTGCGAATGCAGGCGTTGCAACAACTGCTAACCCTTCCTCAGGGGCTTGTCCCGCAGAGGAGGGCATCATTAGCTTTAAACCAGAGGCGCCACGTAAGGTAGCGGATATGGTGTTTGTTCAGACTAAAGCTCAGCAGGTAATTTGTGTCATTGATGCCTCTGGCAAGACTCAGAATAAGCTGGTTGAGCCTGGAGTAGGAGCATCTTTTTATGGTAAGCCGCCATTTAAGGTGCTGACAGCTGGGTTAAATCAGGTGGATGTATTTTTCCAAGGTGCAAAAGTGCGCTTATCAAATCTCAATACCAAAACATTGATTTTGGAAGCTTCTGAAGTGCTTATTCCGACTGCGGATCGGTCAGACTCTCAGCTACGCTAACCCTTGCGAGAGTTAGCGCATTGGGTGTTAACTCTTACACTGCTGAGTCGTTAGTTTCGCCAGTACGAATACGAATAGCTTGCTCGATTGGGCTAACAAAAATCTTGCCGTCACCAATCTTGCCGGTGTGTGCAGCTTTAGTAATTGCTTCGATTGCTGAATCTACGACCTCATCAGCAACCACCACCTCTACTTTTACTTTGGGCAAAAAGTCGACTACGTATTCGGCTCCGCGATAGAGCTCGGTATGGCCTTTTTGGCGACCAAAGCCCTTTACCTCGGTTACTGTAAGGCCTGTAACGCCTACTTCGGCTAAGGCTTCGCGAACTTCATCAAGTTTGAACGGCTTAATAATGGATGTGATTAGCTTCATATATTCCCCTTAATACAGTAATCATACCTAGAACTGAAAGCAAATGCCCGGTTACGCTCTAAATTGAGAGGTGATGGGATAACGCCAGTCGCGTCCAAAGGCTCGTGTGGTTACGCGGACACCAGGAGGTGCCTGGCGACGTTTGTATTCGTTCAGTTTAATCAGGCGAGTGACCTTTTCAACGCTCTCCGGCTCAAAACCAGCGGCAATGATTTGGGCGATAGATTGGTTTTGCTCCATATAGCGCTCAACGATACCGTCTAGCACTTCATATGAGGGCAGGCTATCTTGGTCAGTTTGATCTGGGCGTAGCTCAGCAGAAGGGGCGCGCGTCAAAATCCGCTCCGGAATAATTGGGGCTAGCATATTGCGATAGGCGCAAAGGCGATAGACCAAAGTCTTGGCGATATCCTTGATGACGGCAAAGCCACCAGCCATATCACCATATAAGGTGCAGTAGCCCACGGCCATTTCACTTTTATTTCCTGTTGTTAGTACAAGACGCCCCGTTTTATTGGAGAGCGCCATCAGGAGAGTGCCACGTACCCGGGCCTGAATATTCTCTTCGGTAGCATCGAGTTTCAGGCCTTTAAATTGCTCGGCCAAGGCATGCTCTAAAGCATCAACAGGTTCGCTAATGGGAATCTCATCGTATTGCACCTGAAGATTGTTGGCCATTTCTCGGGCATCAAGCCAAGAAATATCAGCGGTGTACCGTGATGCCATCATGACTGTACGAACTTTATCGGCACCTAAGGCATCTACTGCAATTGCTAGCACCAATGCAGAATCAACGCCTCCAGAGAGACCGATAATGACTCCAGGGAAGTGGTTTTTTTGAACGTAGTCACGCACACCTAAAACCAGCGCTTGATAAGCCTGGGCTTCGACGCTACTAGGTTTTACAAGCGATCCTGGATCTAAGTCACAGGACGCATTGATATGGACAAAGCCTAGATCAGTTTCAAACTGAGACATGGTCATGACTACTTTACCGGTGCTATCTAAAGCAAAAGAGCCACCGTCAAAGACAAGCTCATCTTGACCACCTACCGCGTTCACATAAATCAGCGGCATCTTCGTTAATGCAATCTGTTTACGTAGAACATCGATGCGTAAGGATTCTTTTTGGAGGTGGTATGGGGAGGCATTTAAGACAAGCAATACTTGAGCACCAGCGGCATGAGCCTGTTTGGCAGGGCCTGCATGCCAGGCATCTTCACAAAGAATCAGTCCGTATCGGATGCCTGCATTTTCAAATACGCAGGCTTGCTTACCTGGCGTGAAATAGCGTACTTCATCAAATACTTCATGATTAGGTAATTCTTGTTTTGCGTAGCTAGCAAGTACCTTGCCATCTTGAATGACCGAGGCATAGTTTTGTAAACCAGCAGCAGTCTTTTTGGGGTGACCAACAATCACAATCAAACCAGGAAATTTCTGGAGCTCAATCATGAGGGAGCTAAGCTCACGATCTGCAGCCTCAATAAAAGCAGGGCGCAAGAGCAAATCTTCCGGCGGGTAACCGGTGAGCGAGAGCTCTGGCGTGATAACTAGTGAAGCACCCTGGGCATAGGCATCGGCTGCAGCTTGAGAGATCAGCCGCGCGTTGCCAGGCAAATCACCCAATAGAGGGTTGATTTGCGCTAGGGCGATTTTCTGTGCATTCACTTTGAATTACAAAGCCTTTACTGGTAATGAGGTCAGCAAAAAAATTATTGATGTTCTTTGTTGTAACGCTCAATACCCTCCAATATTTCCTGATGAGCATCTGCAACTCCACCCCAGCCCTTTACTTTGACCCATTTACCTGGCTCGAGATCTTTATAGTGCTCGAAGAAGTGTTGTATTTGGTTGAGGCGTAATGGATTCATATCTTCTGGTTTTTGCCAGTGTGTATAAATCGATAAAATCTTATCTTCTGGAACGGCTAATAATTTAGAGTCTTGTCCAGCTTCATCTTCCATTTGGAGTAAGCCAATAGCACGACAACTGACAACCACTCCTGGAATGAGTGGAAATGGAGTGACTACGAGAACGTCAACGGGATCACCGTCACCAGCAATCGTTTTATTGATGTAACCATAATTACATGGATAGTGCATTGCAGTACCCATAAATCGGTCAACAAAAATAGCGCCACTCTCTTTATCCACTTCGTACTTCACTGGATCAGCA
The DNA here is from genome assembly GCA_947452535.1 of Burkholderiaceae bacterium. Lineage (GTDB taxonomy): Bacteria > Pseudomonadota > Gammaproteobacteria > Burkholderiales > Burkholderiaceae > Polynucleobacter. Next base: position 100,175 of record CANGCM010000002.1, read on the forward strand.
TTCATTGGAATTTCAATAATGACATTGAAGTTTTCAGGGATCTTTTTACCTGGCTTGACCTTGTCGAGACTCATACATACTCCGAATAATTATAAGTAAATACCCTGATCCCATGAAGAGGGCGCAGGGGCGATTCTGTTACATACTGTTAAAGCTTAAAGACCATAGTTTAAAGCTTTCAGAAACTGGGTCTACCTAAGCGCTGGATATAAAACAATAAAGATCAACTTTAGGGAGTTCAAGCATGACTAATGTCACCTTAGGCTTGTATTTTGCCTTGGTATGCGGCGTCCTAGCTGTAGTTTATGGCTTTGTGATGCGCGCCTGGATTTTGAAGCAAAGTACCGGTAATGCAAAAATGGAGGAGATTGCAGCGGCAATTGAGCAAGGTGCAGCCGCTTATTTATCGCGCCAATATAAAACGATTGCTGTGGTTGGGGTGGTTCTTGCCATTCTGATGGCGCTCTTCTTAGACTATGCAACTGCAATCGGCTTTGTAGTGGGTGCGGTCCTCTCTGGTGCTTGTGGCTTTATTGGTATGAATGTTTCAGTCAAGGCTAATGTTCGTACTGCACAAGCCGCAACTGTTGGCATGAATGAAGCCTTGAATGTGGCCTTTAAGGGTGGCGCAATCACCGGCATGTTGGTGGTTGGCCTCGGGCTCTTAGGGGTAGGCTTGTTCTTTATGTTCCTTCTTTCTATTGGATCGGGTCAAGATCTCTCTGCTGTATTGCATCCACTCATTGGTCTGGCATTTGGTTCATCATTAATTTCGATCTTTGCGCGCCTTGGCGGTGGCATCTTTACTAAAGGCGCAGACGTTGGTGCTGACTTGGTTGGTAAGGTAGAGGCAGGTATTCCGGAAGATGACCCACGCAATCCAGCAGTGATCGCTGATAACGTTGGCGATAACGTAGGAGACTGCGCAGGTATGGCTGCCGACCTTTTTGAAACTTATGCCGTGACACTGATTGCAACGATGGTGCTCGGTTCCTTGGTGATCACTGGTGCGCCAGTAGCTGCCATCATTTATCCATTGGTCTTGGGTGGTGTCTCCATCATTGCCTCTATCATCGGCTGCTCTTTTGTAAAAGCAACGCCGGGTATGAAGAATGTGATGCCAGCCTTATATAAGGGATTGATCATTGCCGGTGGACTGTCCTTAATAGCGTTCTACTTCGTGACTAACTTCATCATGCCTGATGATGCTTTGGGCATTCCGGGTAGTCAGTGGCGTTTATTTGGCTCTACCGTAGTAGGCCTCCTCTTAACTGCAGGCTTGGTGTGGATAACCGAGTATTACACTGGCACTCAGTTCAAGCCAGTGCAGCATATTGCCGAGGCTTCAACTAAAGGCCATGGCACCAATATCATTGCAGGCTTAGGCGTCTCCATGAAGTCCACTGCATACCCTGTCTTGTTTGTATGTGCAGCGATTTTTGCAGCGTACTGGTTGGCTGGTTTGTATGGTATTGCAATTGCAGCAACAGCCATGTTGTCGATGGCAGGCATTGTTGTTGCATTGGATGCTTATGGCCCAATTACCGATAACGCTGGCGGCATTGCTGAGATGGCAGGTTTGCCACAAGCAGTGCGTGATATTACCGATCCATTGGATGCAGTTGGTAATACCACTAAAGCGGTGACTAAAGGCTATGCAATTGGTTCTGCTGGTTTAGCTTCTCTGGTGCTATTTGCTGATTACACCCATGCACTGGAGGGTATTGGCCAACAAGTTTCCTTTGATTTATCTAATCATATGGTGATTATTGGTCTCTTTATTGGAGGTATGATTCCTTATTTATTCGGTGCGATGGCGATGGAAGCAGTTGGTCGTTGCGCTGGTGCGGTAGTGGAAGAAGTGCGTCGCCAGTTTCGCGAGATCCCTGGAATTATGGAAGGCACTGCCAAACCGGAATACGGTAAAGCAGTAGATATGCTCACCTCTGCGGCCATTAAAGAAATGATTATTCCCTCTCTACTACCGGTGGTAGCGCCGATCGTAGTCGGTCTCTTGCTGGGGCCTGCTGCCTTGGGTGGACTCCTGATGGGTACGATCGTGACTGGTTTATTTGTGGCAATCTCAATGTGCACTGGCGGTGGGGCTTGGGATAACGCCAAGAAATATATCGAAGAGGGTAACTTCGGCGGTAAAGGTTCTGAGGCGCATAAAGCAGCGGTGACTGGAGACACTGTAGGCGACCCCTACAAAGATACCGCTGGTCCTGCAGTGAACCCACTCATCAAGATTATTAACATCGTGGCATTGCTCATCGTGCCATTGTTACCGGTGATGAGTCGCTAATAAGAGCAAGCACAGCAGCAAATTAAAACGCCTAGCAATGCTAGGCGTTTTTTATTACTAATTCAGTGAATGCTTAATCCAAAGTTTCCAAATAACGCTGTGCATCTAATGCAGCCATACAGCCTGTGCCAGCACTAGTGATGGCTTGACGATAGATGTGGTCTTGCACATCGCCAGAAGCAAACACGCCAGGGATATTGGTGGCCGTAGCGTTACCCTCTAAGCCAGAGTGGGTTTTGATGTAACCATTATTCATATCCAACTGGCCAATAAACAGCTCAGTATTCGGTTTGTGGCCAATGGCGATAAAGGCGCCAGTCACGGCGATATCTTCAGTGCTGCCGTCTTGTTTCTTGATGCGCACACCAGTCACACCTTTTTCATCACCCAGAACTTCATCCAGCGTTGCGTTGAGTTTGAGTTCTACTTTACCTTCAGCCACTTTGGCCATGAGGCGATCATTCAAGATAGGCTCTGCACGGAATTTGTCGCGACGATGAATAACGGTCACTTTCTTGGCAATGCCCGTAAGGTAGAGCGCCTCTTCAACAGCGGTGTTACCGCCGCCTACTACGCAAACATCTTGATTGCGATAGAAGAAGCCGTCGCAGGTTGCGCATCCGGAAACGCCACGCCCCATAAATGCCTCTTCACTGGGTAAACCAATGTACATAGCAGATGCGCCTGTCGAAATAATTAAGGCATCACAAGTGTAGGTTCCTGAGTCACCAACCAAGCGGATTGGCTTTTCTGTGAGAGCGGCAGTATGAATGTGGTCAAAAATGATTTCGGTATTAAAGCGCTCAGCGTGCTTCAAAAAGCGATCCATGAGCTCTGGCCCTTGGACGCCATCCGGGTCTGCTGGCCAGTTTTCTACATCAGTCGTAGTCATTAATTGACCGCCTTGGGCTAGGCCAGTAATGAGCGTTGGGCTCAAGTTGGCGCGGGCTGCATACACTGCAGCCGTGTATCCAGCAGGGCCTGAACCAAGAATAAGGACTTTAGAGTGTTTTGGGGTATTTGTAGTCATATCCAAATTATAGGATTGCTTGATTACAATCGGTAGAACATGGCAAGAACCGCATACCCCAAGTCTAAAACTCCCTTAAGCCCACAGCCCCCCGAGAATCAGGGGCAGGGTAGGATGCCCCGCCTTCTGCTGGAGGCTCGCTGGTTTATTTCCTGTGGACTTTGCCTCGGTTTATTAGCCATTTTGCTAACCTACTCTAAGGCTGATCCTGCTTGGTCGCATGCCAGTTTTGAGGCCCCCAAGAACCTAGGAGGCCGTTTTGGGGCCTATTTAGCCGATTTATTGCTCTATATCTTCGGTATTTCAGCTTTTTGGTGGGTTGTGCTCTTCGGTCGTCGGGTCATTAGCGGCTGGCGTGAGCTTTGGAGTATTCCCTTGCCTCCCAATCCGGATGCCAAACCAGATTCTTTATTAATTCGTTGGCTGGGCTTTGGACTTACTTTATTTAGCAGTATGGGTCTTGAGTCGATTCGCCTGCATTCGCTGACTTGGGAGCTTCCAAGACCTCCTGGAGGCATTTTGGGCGAGTTGATTGGAGATCCTCTTCAAATGACTCTTGGTTTTACTGGCTCAACCTTAGTTTTATTATTTACCTTTTGCGCGGGCCTTTCTTTATTTCTCCATTTTTCTTGGTTAGATGTTGCCGAGAAAGTGGGCCGTTCCCTTGAGCTTGCCTACAACCGCTTACGCGATCGTCGCGATAGTGAAGAAGATCGCAAACTAGGTGAGGCCGCCGCCGAAGAGCGTGAAGAATTTGTTGAAGAGTTCCGCGGTCGCGTTGAAATTGCGAAGCCCATCCAAATTGTGCGTGCGCCGGTAGAGGTTCTCAAAAGTGCTCGAGTGGAGCGCGAGAAGCAACAGCCTCTATTCGTAGATATTCCCGATTCAGAACTACCACCCTTAGCATTGCTCGATCCTGTGCCCGAAGTGAAAGAAACTATTTCAGCCGATGTGTTGGAATTTACTTCCCGCTTAATTGAGCGCAAGTTGGCTGAGTTCAATGTGGAGGTCAAAGTGATTGCGGCCTACCCAGGTCCAGTAGTAACCCGCTATGAAATTGATCCCGCTGTTGGTGTGAAGGGTAGTCAGATCGTTAACCTCTCGCGTGATTTAGCTCGTTCTCTGGGTGTAGTGAGTATGCGTGTGGTGGAGACTATTCCTGGCAAAACTTGTATGGCTTTGGAATTACCAAACCCAACCCGTCAATCTGTTTATCTTTCTGAGATCTTGACCTCACAGGTATATAACGATAACCATTCCTTGCTCACTTTAGCCCTAGGAAAAGATATCTCTGGTGGGCCGATGGTTGCAGACCTAGCGAAGATGCCACACTGTTTAGTTGCGGGTACGACAGGTGCTGGTAAGTCGGTGGGTATCAATGCCATGATTCTCTCTATTCTCTTTAAGGCGAAGCCTGATGAGGTGCGTCTGATCATGATTGATCCAAAGATGCTGGAAATGGCGATGTACGACAAGATTCCCCACCTCTTGTGCCCAGTGGTTACGGATATGAAGCAAGCTTATAACGCGCTCAATTGGGCCGTGAATGAGATGGAGCGCCGCTACAAACTGATGAGTAAGTTTGGTGTGCGTAATCTTGCTGGGTTTAATAAGAAGATATTAGAAGCCGAAGAAAAAGGTGAGAAGCTCACCAATCCATTTAGCTTGACCCCGGATGATCCTGAGCCCATTTATAAAGCGCCAGTGATTGTGATTGTGATCGATGAGTTGGCTGACTTGATGATGGTCTCCGGTAAGAAAATTGAAGAGTTGATTGCTCGTATTGCCCAGAAGGCTCGTGCTGCTGGTATTCACTTGGTCTTGGCAACTCAGCGTCCTAGCGTGGATGTGATTACTGGTTTGATCAAGGCTAACGTACCAACGCGTATTTCTTTCCAAGTGAGTAGCAAGATTGATAGCCGGACGATTCTGGATCAGCAAGGTGCTGAAGCTCTGCTTGGTATGGGTGATATGCTCTATATGGCGCCAGGCACAGGCTTACCTGTTCGTGTTCATGGTGCCTTTGTTTCTGATGATGAAGTTCATCGCGTAGTGGAGTGGCTAAAAGAGAAGGGCGAAGCCAATTACATTGACGGTGTTCTAGAGGGTGCCGATGAGTCTAATGTTGACGCATTGACTGGCGAGGGTGGTGGTGAAGCCGATCCTCTGTATGACCAAGCGGTCGCCATTGTTTTAGAAAACAAGCGCCCATCGATTTCTTTAGTACAGCGCCATTTACGGATTGGTTACAACCGCGCGGCCCGCTTACTCGAGGATATGGAAAAAGCAGGATTAGTTTCCAAGATGGGTAATGGCGGTAATCGCGAAATCCTCCGTCGTTCTCCTGAATAAGGCGACCCCTTGCGAAGATTTGTATCGGTTATCACAACAGTCTTATTGGGCCTAACCCCACTGACATTCTCGAATACAGTATTTGCAGAGGGTGAGAGCGGTGTGGAACAGTTGCGTCAGTTTGTCCGTAATTCCAAAACTGCTGAAGGTGATTTTGTACAGCAGCAATTGCGTGCACCTAAGGCCAACGAGCCGCAAGACAAAGGTTTAAAGGTTGTTCGTCAGACACAGGGTCGTTTTGTCTTCCAGCGTCCCGGACGATTTATCTGGGATACCCAAAAACCATATGAGCAAAAATTGATTGCCGATGGCAAGCAACTCATTTTGTGGGATAAGGATTTAAATCAAGCTACTTTCAGGCCTGCTGGTCAGGCCTTGGCTAGTACTCCGGCTGCAATCTTATTTGGTGAAAATTCCCTAGACCAGCATTTTGATTTGCTTGAGGGTGAGGATCGCTTAGGGATGAAATGGGTTGGACTTAGCCCTAAGAAAAATCCCAATGCAAAAAGTGGGAACGATCTGCCGTACACCAAGATCTCCATCGGGATGGCAAATGGTCTCCCTAAAGCGCTAGAGCTAATTGATGGCTTGGGCAGCGTTGTCTTGGTAACCCTTGATAAGACCCAGCTCAATGTGAATCTGCCTGCCAATCGCTTTACTTTTACACCGCCGGCTGGTGCTGAAGTCTTACGCTTAAACTAGAGCCTATTCGTCTTAATGAGCCTCAATGAGTCATCACCAAGTAAAACTAAATATTAAAAAACGAGCAACATATGATTGATCCACAATTACTCCGCAAAGACATCGCAGCTGTTGCCACGCGTTTAGCAACCCGTAAATTCCAGCTCGATGTTGAGAAATTCAACACCTTGGAAGCTGAACGCAAATCCTTGCAGACCCGCACTGAAGAGTTGCAGGCTAAGCGCAATCAATTGGCAAAGGCCATTGGCATGAAAAAAGGTAAGGGCGAGGACGCTACCACTGAGATGGCGGAAGCAACACAGATTAATGTCGATATGGAATCCGGTGCAGCGCGCTTAGCAGTCTTGCAAGTAGAGATTGCAGATTTCTTAATGGGTATTCCGAACTTGCCGGATGAGGCGGTGCCAGTTGGCAAGGATGAGACTGAGAATAAAGAGGTGAAACGTTGGGGTGCGATACCTGCGTTTACATTTCCTATAAAAGATCACGTAGATTTGGGCGCGCCATTAGGCCTCGATTTTGAATCTGCTGCGAAGATTAGTGGCTCTCGCTTTGTGGTTCTGAAGGGCTCTATTGCAAGATTACATCGTGCCTTGGCACAATTCATGATCGATCAGCACACCAGTCACCATGGTTACGAAGAGCTTTATGTGCCCTTGATGGTGAATGCGGCATCCATGCGGGGCACTGGTCAGCTGCCAAAGTTTGAAGAGGATTTATTTAAAGTTCCCCGTCAGATGGGTGGTGAAGACGGGGCGGGCGAAGCAAACATTGAGAACTTTTATCTGATTCCTACTGCCGAAGTACCGGTCACGAATTTGATGCGCGATACCATCTCGGCAGCTGAAGAACTGCCGCTGAAGTTCGTTGCGCATACTCCTTGCTTCCGTTCTGAAGCGGGTAGTTATGGTCGGGATGTGCGTGGCATGATTCGTCAGCACCAGTTTGAAAAAGTAGAGTTAGTCCAAATTGCTAAGCCAGAAGAGTCGATGCAGTTGCTTGAAGAGTTGACTGCCCATGCAGAAAAGATTTTGGAGTTACTAGAGTTGCCTTATAGAAAAGTCTTGCTTTGTACAGGTGATATGGGTTTTGGTAGCAGTAAAACGTATGACCTTGAAGTGTGGATTCCATCGCAAAATGCTTACCGTGAGATTAGCTCATGCTCGAATATGGGCGATTTTCAGGCAAGACGAATGCAGGCTCGATTTAAAGCCGGCCAAGGTAAACCAGAATTAGTGCACACCCTCAATGGTTCAGGGCTAGCAGTTGGTAGAACAGGAGTCGCTCTCTTGGAAAACTATCAGCAGGCCGACGGAAGTATTGCCATTCCGAAAGTATTGCAGCCCTACATGGGTGGTTTAGAAGTTCTCAGGCCAATCTGATTAAATTAAAACAGCCTGAATTTTTACATTGCTCGCATTTTTGGCTAAAACTTTGTCTAGAGTGGCCAAAGATTTAGATTTAAATTGCTTTGCTGCAGCAAGGTGAAGGGCATCGCCGGCCCTCAGTTTTGATTTACTATCAAACACTAAGATTCCGGCTGAATAATAGACTTTGCTTTCGATCGGTAAGAGTTCAACATCGTTTTGACAGAGATCATCAAACTTTTTCCAAGCTTCTCGACTTTGCTTTTCTGTTATTTGGTTAGTTCTGACCTTAAGACTCAGTGCACTAGAGAATTCGGTAAATGCCCAAGTAGAGGAGATCATCTTTGCCGAACTGTTTACGTACCATTTGGCAACATCATCACTCTTTAGCTCAGCTGTGCACAAGGCTACAAAAACGCTTGTATCAACATAAATCATTAATAGCGTGCCTCTGATCGAACTTCATCCATTACCGATTTACCCATCTTCAATGAATCTCTGAATACTTTAAGTTGAGCTGCAATTGCTTTACGATCTAATTTCTGTGGCCTGATAATGATTGCGCCATCTTTTGATAGGGTTGCCTCAACCTTATCCCCATCTTTGAGTTGAATTTGCTTAATCAACGTTGCGGGTATGCGTAAGGCCAGACTATTTCCCCATTTCGATATTTGGATGTTCATGGGCGAATCCTTTCTAATATAGATATACATTAATGTATATCTATATTAGTACGCTCTATCAACTATGTCCACTAAATTTGATAGGCAATATTGGGCGCATGGGTTTGTGTATCGGTAGCTATAATTGCACCTTGGTTCGGAGAGGTGGCAGAGTGGTTGAATGTACCGCACTCGAAATGCGGCGTAGGGTAAAACCTATCGAGGGTTCGAATCCCTCCCTCTCCGCCAATGCCAATAAGAGTCCTAGCTAACTATTAATAGGATTCAGTAAATATGAGTAAGCCACTTATATTATTGACAATGAGAGAGTGATTCGTTAAAGAGGGATGCGAAGGTGAATTGCAAGAATAGAAGATCCTGATGACTGCAGTTGAGGTAATGCAATTGCACAAATCCACTCATAACAAAACTCTGGAAACACCATAGGCATCACCGTCCAATTGTTATAGCCAGTCACACCTCCGATTCCAATCCCTAAATCCCAGCCATCTTGGCGAAAGTAGGAGTAGCGTCCATAAGCATAGGCACTTCCTCGGTAGTTGCTGTTGTAATACCATCCTCCAGCTATATTCCAGTTTTCTGAAACCGTTCTTTCAATGCCAAGCCCAGGATTAATTGGATTATTCCCAGGTTTTGAATGAGCGCTCAGCCCATTAAGTTGTAGATAAGTTTCCTCTGCATAACCATGAATGCTGGGCAAAATGAGAGCAAGCAGGACGGCCAATTTGGCCAATTTCTTGAAAGTGGATACGCTCATATGCCCTTATCTTGAAGCCCAGATAATCCGAGCCCTACCGCTTAAATCTAACACCTTGAGATAAATTAATATGTTCGGCATCGAACTCATAGAAAAAGTGTGAAATGCAATCTCACTTATAACTTCAGAATTAATAATTCACTTTTGACCACCTCTTTTATCTGTAACTTTTGATAATGAGATACCCCTTTCATCCATAGAAAGAGACTGTTTCCAAAATGTTACAAAAAAATGATCTATATCAAACTTTAAAGCCAAAAGAGTTTTATAAATAATCTGTGGGTCCTGACATGTAATTCGATTTGTAACGAGACAGCAAATCGAAAACTCTCTATTCATATGATAGAAATGTCTGCCCCAAAGTCTCTAATACGGGCGTAGTTCAATGGCAGAACGGCAACTTACAAAATGAGATGCTACAAAGGTTCGAATCCTTTCACCCGTTTCATTTTCATTTAATGGGGAAGCTCCTGTGTAAGCAAAAGCAAGAGTGATTAATTAAGTTTGACGATCGCTACAGCCTTATTTTTTCTGACATGGCCTCCATCCTGTTGAATTAAAGCAACATGCTTTTTTAAGCGCCTTTTAAGGGTATCTAAATGAAAAAAATGAGTGGCGCTAGTGATATCTCTAGCAGACCAAGTAATGGTGGAGTTAGTGATGGGCATTCATCATGAAATCCCAGAAAAATAAGATGAGTTTTATTAGACTCGGGATCATAACTTCAGTCTCCGCCGTGATTTTCTCTGGGTGTGTAAGCTATGATGGCCGACCTCTTGTCGCAACTTACAGCCCACCTCCGGAATATAAGCTGAAGTCAATTACGCACTGGAACATTATCGCTAATGATGTAGCCACTCAAATTCAAAGTACTTTACAACCAGCAGACGCTTTGGACGGTGTCAGCCAGACAATGAAACCAAATATATTGCCTGCGATCTATATTGCGAGTCCAAACGAGACGGACTTCGATAAGGTACTTAGCTCACAGCTACAAAGTAGCTTATTGGCCAAAGGGTTTGAGATTAAATCAACTCCAAAGAATGCGCTGACGATCAATTTTAAGGTCAATGCGGTGATGCATACACAAGTTAGAAGGAGTCTTGATTACGCCCCCGGCACTCTAACTGCTCTTGCAGCAGGCATCTTAGTCATTCGAGATGCCGCTTTATTCAATCCAACTCCCTCTGGGTTGGCTGTAAGCACCTTGGGAATAACTGCAGCAGCGGATCTGTATGCACTTTGGCTGGAGATGAATAGAAGGCCAAATACAGAAATTGCACTTACAGTCTATGCGCAGTCTGGAGATAAGTACATTATTCATCGCACTGATTCTTACTATATTGATACCGTTGATACTGGATTATTTGTGCCGTCCAAAAGTAAAGTTTTTGAAGTCACCTCAGGGGCGGTAAAAAAATGAACTCATTCAAGATACCGCTCTTAATTATTAGTGCATTGCTAATGTTATCTGGATGTGCGACAAAAAATGATTCTATTCCAACAGTATCATTGGGAGCTCAATCGCCTATTACTGCAGCTTCTTATCGCGCAGTTGATAATTTATTGCTTGCTCAAAATCCAATATTGTCAAGTACGGCATTGCCCGACTCGAATACCTCTATATTAGTTGCCACCTTTGTGAATTTGAACAACTTGGATAACTCTAGTGCTTTTGGCCGCTTACTATCTGAGCAAATGGCAGTTCGTATAGCGCAACATAAGATCAGAGTTAGTGAGGTGAAATTACGCGGGAAGTTGTTTATCGATAAAGCAGGTGAATTACTCCTATCGCGTGAGCTTAAGGACATCAGTAATAAACAAAATGCGGATTTAGTTTTGGTTGGAACTTACGCAATCGGAGGTAGGCAAGTTTATGTCAGCGCTAAGCTGGTTAGGGCTGATGATTCAAGAGTTTCATCGGCCTATAACTTCTCGGTAGATAAAGATATAGACATTCAAGGCCTTTTATCAGACTTACTTCGATGATTTAATGACCTAGGTCTAGTTCATGAGATGTTCTTCGGGGGCGACTCATTTTTTTTCTAGTGTGGATATCTTTGGCCTTGGATTTATTTGGTCAGCTTGCCACTAAAAAAAGTAAGAGCTTTTAAGTGTAGGAATTTTTCTCCTAATGAAATTTCCTATTCTGAAATTTGATAGTTATTTTAAGTTCATATTTTGTATGTTGCTTAACGCACTGTCTTACCCCTGCGTTTCTTTAGGATGAAAGGAGATAAAAATTTCCGAACATTTTTAGACTGAGGAGTTAAGCTCAATGGAAAACCAAGCAATCAATAATTTATACGATTTAGTGAATAATTTTGATGTTGCAATGCTGGTCACCCACAGAGGAGCTAGACTTCATGCGCGCCCGATGACTATTGCACGTCTAGAGAAGGAAATGCATGTTGCTTATTTAGTAACTGATATCAACTCAATCAAAGTAGACGAAATTAGCGCCAATCCTTATGTTTTACTTACTTTTCAAGATGCTATAAGATTCGTCTCAATCAGTGGTGAGCTAGTCATAGAGCTCGATTGTGACTTGATTGAGGAGATGTGGAAGGAATCTTGGACCGTATGGTTTCCTAAAGGTAAATCTGACTCGAGCATTGCCTTGCTTAAATTTACCTCTTACGAAGGGGAATTTTGGGATAACGCAGGTATTCAGGGAGTGAAATTTGTTTAC
>CANGCM010000003.1 GCA_947452535.1 Burkholderiaceae bacterium
CAGCTATTGGCTACCGTATCCCATGAAATACGAACTCCAATGACTGCGATCATTGGCTTATCCAAGCTGGGAATGCAATATCAGGACCCAGAAAATCTGATTAAGTATTTAACGAAGATCCATGATTCATCTGAATCCTTAATCAGAACGCTAGATCATTCTCTAGATTTAACCAAAATTGAAAATGGCAAGCTGGATATCGAATCCAGGCCATTCAAGATTGATGCAGTCATAGCCGATGTTCAGGGGCTTTTTAAAGGCGCGTCAGATACAAAAGGTTTATTGTTCGACTGCACATTAGAATCCGCCTCTCCCATCATTTTAAATGGAGACATGCATCGCATACGACAAGTGTTAATCAATTTAATTGGTAATGCCATTAAATTTACTTCTAAGGGTAAAGTGAAGCTTTCGGTCATTTGTCAAAAGATAGATCGCAATCATGCAGGGGTTAATTTCGTTGTTGCCGATACTGGTATTGGAATTAAAGAATCTGAAATTAAAGAGCTCATTAAGCCCTATAACCAAGCCAATATATCCATCGCTCGTATTTATGGTGGCTCGGGTCTGGGACTCTTAATTAGCAATCAGATACTCGCTTTAATGAACTCCAAACTTGAAATTAAGAGCGTCCCTAATTTAGGCACAACATTCTCATTTACCTTAAAACTGCCCTATCTCAATGAACTAGATGGTATTGCAGAAAAAGAAATTATTGCCAGCTCCGAATCGATTGAATTCCAGCTCGTCAATATGCCCATATTGGTGGTTGAAGATAATCTGGTAGTTCAAGAAATGACTTCTGAATTTCTGACTTTATCTGGTGCACAAGTGGATGTAGCTAGTAATGGCTTAGAGGCATTGCAACTCCTATCCAAAAAAACCTACGCAGCAGTATTAATGGACACGCAAATGCCGGTAATGGATGGCCTAACTACAGCGATTCAAATTCGTAAACACGAGCACCTCAAGCATCTTCCCATTATTGGCCTGAGTGCCGGCATCAGCCCTAAGGAGCGAGATGCCTGCCTAGCTAGCGGAATGAATGATTTTCTTTCAAAACCATTCAAACCAATGCAATTAGTGGCTCATCTCAAGTCATTGATTGAAAAAACCAAATTTAATCCGATTTTATGTGGCGCAAATATTCTTTTAGTGGATGACAATCTCCTGATTCAACAGACCCTCAGTGAATTGCTGACCCTCTCTGGCGCACAAGTGGATGTCGCTAGTAATGGCTTAGAGGCATTGCAGCTGCTGTCCAAAAAACCTTACGCAGCAGTATTAATGGACACGCAAATGCCGGTAATGGATGGCTTAACTACGGCGATACAAATTCGTAAACATGAGCATCTCAAGCATCTCCCCATCATTGGCCTGAGTGGCGGCATTAGCTCCAAGGATCGGGATACCTGCTTAGCCAGTGGAATGAATGATTTTGTGGCCAAAAATACTGACACCACGAATTTAGTCAATATTTTGACTCACTTTATCTCCAAGAGTAAAGCGTTGCCGGGTATTAAATCTGCCCAAAAAAACAATCCAGTAGAAATCGATTACTCACAAGCCTTGCCTGGTTTTAATCCCCAAGTGATTGCGACGCTCAAGCAAAATAAAGTTTTTGAGCGTATAGCTTCCCTTTTTTATCAGCAGACTAGTGAGGTGATGAATGAAATTGATCAGATCATTCATCAAAATGATGTCAATGCTTTGCAGCAAAAAATTCACCATTTCAAGAGTTCTGCTGCAGCAATCGGCGCTGATGATTTATTCAAAAAAACAGTCGATTTTGATGATGCCATTGGCAGCATCGATAGCAGCATTCCACTAGGCAATCAACTAGGGGAGGAAAATATTCCCTACAAAGAATTCAAGAGTGCGCTGTTGAATGTTCGGCAGTTAATGGGTAGCATCTGATCAGAAGCTCTGCCGCGCCCAACTGCAAATATCTATTGATTTAATAAATTGAGTTTACCGCCGGTACATGAGTACTTTAATTCACGGACAACTGCAGATGAAATGATCTGATTGCTAGGATCTATAGCGCGTAAATTAATAATTAACTTATTTTGCAAATCTAGATAAGTCCCAACTACCACTTGATTGGCACCAACTTTTAGTTTGTTCGTGAGGTCCGTATTTCTTGTGAGTGAAATCACTCCGGAATCACTTAAGCGAATGTCCTTACCGAATTCCACTTGTATGACCTTTTTACCTGGTAAGTTCGCCAAATAAGTGCGCAGCATATCACTCATTACTAAAGAATTTTGTTCAGTCTTAAGGGTGTTTACATTCACAAAATCAGCGACCAAAAGCACCCCATAATCATCACTAGACTTAAGGTCAAACTTTGGCAAACCATTACTCAACTCTGCCGCCATGTTTTTTATCAAATTACTTAAATCCGTAGCCTGCAACTTATCTTCAAAAGTTAAGCATTGATTATCACCCCGGTTTTGCGTGCTTGAACAACCAGATAACAAAATGAGTGCTGTCAGAAGTGATATGAGAGATTTTTGGAGCATAAACATTTAAATAGGATTACTTTGTCAAACTCAATATGGGCATGACCGGTGGCTGTGCAACTAAGGAACTCATCAACTGATTTTTTGGAAAAGTAGCCTGGGCAGTTGAGATCACACTACTTGTATGCGCATCAATCATTCGAACATTCAGGATAATTGAATCAGCAGTGATTTGGTAGGTTCCAGCAATAATTTCTAGTGAAGGTAATGATCCTGGCAGTTTCTTTGGGTCCCTGCTTAAGGCAAATTCTCCAGTAGGTCCGATATAGAGGTCTCTTGTAAACAAGGGATCAACAATATTCCAGTTACGAATCTGCAATTGATGCATTAAATTAGCGGATGCCAGCTGCCCAAAAGAGGATGTTTCATTTAAATTATGGAGAGAAACGAAATTGGCAATCATTAGCCTACTCTTTTGAGGTGCCATTCCCATATTTTTTTCGAGTTGCGTCGCAATCGAGATTACGCCATCCTGAAATGATTGGGCAACATAAGGTTGTGCCGGTCCCGAGTCACCAGAGTCAAAGAGTCCAGCAATCGATTGACCGCTCAGAATGCCGAGGCTAAGCCCGGCCAATAAATGCAAACTGAAGCGCCTCACTCTAGATAACCAGTAGTAATCCATCCTAAAACCTCTATTTAATTAAGCGCCAAAATCAGCAATTGACCGACTTGCGACAATAGTCGACCCGATCTCACAACAATGTTTCGATAAACTACTCATCATGTTCAATTACGGCCAAAATCCCCGTTTCATGAGTGCTGCCACCAGAATATTGAGAATATGCGACTTTCCCCGGCATTAATTGCCCTTTTTATTGGATGTTTAACGGCTGGGCTTTCCTTAATACTTCAGGAAATTTCCCTAAATTACTTGCCTGCAGCCCTACCAGAGGTCTTTTTTTTGCTATTTCAGGGTTTTGTTGCCACCATTCTTGCAAGAATGTTTAGGTTGGCGATCTGGTGGCAATGGATTCTCTTCATTTTCCCATTGGCTATCTGGCTCGCACTCATGCTTGATTTAACTCCTAGCCTATTTTTTGGTGGATTTCTCCTGTTTGCACTGATGTACTGGTCTGTATTTCTGACGCAAGTGCCCTACTACCCCTCCAGCAATTCAGCATGCGATGTGGTTGCTGGACTCATAGACCACGACAAAAGGCTGGAAATTATTGAAATTGGCAGTGGTTTGGGGGGATTTAGCATTCGGCTGGCCAAATTGCATCCAAAATCGAGCTATTTGGGCATAGAGATTGCACCTTTACCCTTCCTCATTAGCCTGATTCGATCAAAATACCAGCGTTCTGCAGTGCGTTTTAGACTGGGAAATTATGAAAAAGTAGATTTGGCTCACTTTAATCTCGTGTTTGCCTATCTTTCACCGGCTGCTATGCCAAAACTGTACGAGCAATGTAAAGCGCAAATGAAAGCGGGCTCAATCTTGGTTAGTCATGAGTTTATTGTTCCAGGAGTGAAACCCAGCGCTACCTTAAAATCGGATCGGGACTCCAAAATCACCTACACCTACGAGATGGTCTAAAACACGGACTTTTCCAAAGAATAATGCCCTAAAGTGAGCTTATTCAAGGAATTGAGATGTATATATTTTAGTATTCTTCTTTATTCATATTTAAAAAGGGGCAGTCAATGTTTGTATTAATTGGCTACGGAATTGTTATTTTTGCCATTTTCGGCGGCTTTGTTATGGCCGGCGGTCACCTGGCTGCTCTTTTACAGCCCATTGAATTATTGATGATCTTTGGTGGCGCTGCGGGCGCCTTCCTAGTCGGAAATGATTCCAAAACTATTCGCGCAACCATTAAGGTATTGCCAACGGTCATTCAAGGCTCGCAATATTCCAAAAGGCTGTACATGGATCTGCTGGCAATGATGTTTGAGATTCTGACCAAAATCCGTAAAGATGGAATGATGTCAATTGAAAAGGATGTTGAAAATCCTGAAAATAGCGTCGTCTTCGGAAAATATCCCAAGCTTCTGAAGGATCATCATCTCATTGATTTTATTTGTGATTACCTGCGCCTGATGTTATCGGGGAATATGGATGCCTTCCAAATTGAAAATCTCATGGATAACGATATCGAGACGCACGATGCCGAAGGCCATACGGTTACCCATGCGATTGCCAGAATGGCCGATGGTATGCCTGCTTTCGGAATCGTAGCTGCGGTGATGGGTGTAGTTCACACCATGGAATCTGTAGGCTCAGTACCTCCAGCAGCCTTGGGAGCCTTGATTGCTCAGGCTCTGGTGGGAACCTTCTTGGGCATTCTGTTGGGCTATGGATTTATTGGGCCGCTCGCCACACTACTGGAACAAAAACATAGTGAAGCGAGCAAGATGTTGCAAACCACTAAAGTGATCATGATTGCAAGTCTGAATGGATATGCACCAACGATCGCTGTAGAGTTTGGGCGCAAGGTACTCTACTCCACTGAACGTCCTGGATTTATTGAGCTTGAGGATCATATTAAAGAAGCTAGAACAAAGTAAGTTCTTGAAACTACTTTAAACAGATATGGCTGACGATAAACCCCTCATTGTTGTAAAAAGAAAGCGTAAGGTTGCTGCTGCAGCCCACGGAGGCGCCTGGAAAATTGCTTATGCCGACTTTGTAACGGCAATGATGGCGTTTTTTCTGTTGTTATGGCTTTTGTCTTCCAGCGTCTCTAAAAGAGATTTGGAAGGTATTGCAGGCTATTTCAAAACCCCAATTGAGAAAATCTTTGTCAGCGGTGAAAACAAATCGGGAACGAGCAGCGTAGTGCCGGGTGGAGGTCAAGATCTCACCAGAAAAGAAGGCGAAGTCATGAAAGGCACGGCTGAGTTTCAGGTCAAGCCCTCTGATAAGTCCAAGGGTCAGCAAAAGTTACTAGATGAAGCGGGTTTAAACGCACTCAAAGATAAAATTGAGAAAACGTTGCAAGAAAAACCTCAATATCAAAACTATAAGAAGCAGGTTCTCATCGATATCACAGATCAGGGTCTTAGAATCCAAATCGTTGATGACTTGAAAAGGCCGATGTTTGCTCTTTCTAGCCCTGAATTAGAGCCTTTTGCTAGAGCCATCATGCGTGCAGTAGGATCTTCTTTGAACGGCATTAGCAATAAAGTGAGTCTCTCCGGCCATACAGATGCCATTCCGTTTTCAGACGGGCCAGCCTCCTATAGCAACTGGGAGTTATCTACAGATCGCGCCAATGCATCTCGCAGGGAGTTGGTCATGGGCGGCATGGATGAGGGCAAGGTCCTTGAGGTGGTAGGACTTGGGTCAGCAGTCCTTTATGACAAAACCAATCCAATTAACCCAATTAATCGCAGAATTTCGATCATTATTCTCAATAAGAAAACCCAAGACCGCATTGAAAAGAGTGTGCCTGTAATAACAAATAACACAGAGGCCACCAAACAGGCCATCCAAGAGTCCGGGGCCCAGCAAATCAAGAAGTAGCTCTATTAATCAGCCTTATTTAGGCTTTTGATAGATGTCCTCCTGAATTATCTTATCCATATCTATTCATGATTGAGATAAGACAGCATGTCAAAAATTAAATTAAGTGCAAGTACACCGCAATTTTCGAACTTATTGGCGGGGTTTGCTAATTTCTCATGGAATCTACCGAACATTAAATTACCCACCCTGAGCACTAAAGATAGTGCCAATGGAATCATGGGGATGGTGATTGCTGGATATACGGTCTTGATGCTGATCGGTACATATGGCCTTTATACCTATCAGAATAACGCGCAGTCTTTATATCAAAACCGACTCATGACGATCAAGAACCTGGATGACGCCAGCGAATTGATACAAAAAACGGATCTCATGATGAAGAACGTCATTTACGATGCCGCCAAGGGCAAGCAAAAATCCTTAGGCGCCATTGATGGCCTCATTGCAAGTAATACATTGCAGTTGAGTGGGCTCAAAAATACTAATCAATTCCCAGCAAAAGGTGTTCAAGAAAAAGAGGTGCTAGAGGCATACACTGGCGCATATTCAGAATGGATAAACGCCGATTTAAAGGGCGCACAGTCTGCCATCATTGCTAATAATATTGGGCTGGCATCTCAAATCTACAACAACTCTGGGGATATGATTGCCATCCTCGATCAAAATGCCAAAGCCCTGATCAAAATTCAATATGAAGAAAGCAGAAAAGATGCGTCGCAGGGAAAGGGCTATCTCTATTTTTTCATTGTCTTTGGGGCACTGATCAGTATTTTCTCCGTGATCGCAGTAATCTATTTACTCAGCAATTCAAAAAGAATGTTGGATCTGCATCTAGGGGCTGATCCAGAGGAGTTACTAGAGGCTGCAGGACATGTCGCTAGTGGAGATCTTCACTTTCCGATTAAGACGCGTAAAGGCGACCACAGCAGCGTACTAGCGGCAATCAAAGCGCTCCAAGAAGAATTTAGATTATTCCTGCTTGATACAGAAATTTTGAATAAATCCATGTCTCAAGGCAAGAATTTAGGCAGAAGAAATATAGAGCAGCATCAAGGTGAATTCCAAAATCTAGCTAAAGAGCTCAATTCGTCGATTGATTATTCCCTTAGCTTTGGCCAGGAGTCTGAGAAAAAGTATAAGGAAATAGCCCGGTACTTCAGCAGCACAAACGAAGAGATTCAAGAGCTATTGAAGACCGTACAAAATAAAAATCTCAGCAAAAGGCTGCTGCTTGGAGCTGACGGTGAGAATGATTCACCTGCGGCAAGTACCATTAATCACATTTTAGATTTAACAGAAGATCTTTTAACTAAGGTCAGAAGCCATACTAGTGAGGCTGAGAGTGCTGGCGAAGAAATTGTGATCCTTCAGGAAAAATTGCGCTCGGTATCCGACGAGCAAAGATCCATTATTGGGGAGTCAAAAAATAGCCTCGATAAAGTAAGCTCCTTAAATAAGACGAGCGCTAGGAGCCTGAAGTCTATTCATAATCGTGCCGTTGAAGCCTCTAAATCAATCCTTGAAATTTACAAGAAAATTGACTCATTTCATCTCAAACAGATTGAGACTGCTAAAAAGAGTGGCAAGGAGGTCACCGTCCTATCCCCTCTAGACAATATTAGCTTTACCAGCCTAGACAGTGGTAACACAGCAATCCTCAAAAAAGATACCAAAAAGTCGTTAACAAAAGATGATATTGAGAGTCTTAATGAAATGGCTGGTGGCCTTAAGCAAATTATTGAGACTTTGGATGGAATCGCTAAAGATGGCTCAAAAATACTATTAAACAACGTCGAGCAAAACAATAGCCTTTCCGTAAGTTACTCAGGTTTAGTAAAAATAGACCATACCATCGAGAAAAGCGATCAACTTTCAACCTTAAGCCTAAAAAATAAGACATCCAATCTCAATGATTTGGCAGCAGGCTTTATTTTGAAAGTGGATATCGAAAAACTAGAAAAAGAGAAGCGGGACGCTGAAGCTAAAAATGCCGCAGAGCAAGAAATTCTGAAGGTAAAAGAAGATACGGATTGGGAGCTGTATTAAGCATCAAAAGCTCAGCCACAAGAGGGAATAGTGAGCTATTCCCCCCCCTATTCTCAGGATTCAGACCCAAGCCACTGATGGAAAATAAGTCATTATCCCTACAAATGTATTGAGGTAGCTGGTGGCGAATGACAATGATTTAGAAAAAACGGAAACGGCTTCGGGCTCTCGAATACAGAAAGCTTACGAAGACGGTGATGTTCCTCGTTCTAAAGAACTCTCTACCGCTGTAACCTTAATTACTGCCGGAACCTGCTTATGGGGAATGGGTGGATTTTTAGAAGAAGCCCTAAAAAATCTCATGATCAGCGGCATGAAATTTGATAGCAAAGTGGCTATGGATCCTATCAGCGCACTGAGCAAAATATACGAGCAGGTTGGCGACCTGATTGTTGTCTTTATTCCGATCTTCGCGTTCATCCTACTGAGCGAAGTACTCTCACCAATTGGTATTGGCGGCTGGAATATGAGCGCAAAAATGCTCGTTCCCAATATCAGCAAATTAAATCCCATCTCTGGATTTGGCAATATTTTTAATAAAAACTCCTGGGTTGAGCTAGTTAAATCCGTCAGTAAGGTTCTACTGATTGGGATCATTTCCTACCTGGCCATTAGTTACTCAATGGCAGACCTCATGAAATTACCCTTACTGCCTCTTGAAACGGGCCTCAGTACCACGGTCAATTTTTTAATCCTGACATTTTTCTTAATTCTCATCGGCTATCTGGTGATTGTGGCAATTGATGTGCCCTATCAACTTCATAGATATGCTGAAAAACTTAAGATGAGTGTGCAGGAAGTACGTGAAGAAATGCGTGACAGTAATGGTAGCCCTGAAATTAAAGCAAAAATAAGACAGCAACAAGTTGCCATGTCAAAACGCAGAATGATGTCGCAAATTCAGAATGCAGACGTCGTGATCACCAATCCGACTCACTATGCTGTAGCAGTGAAGTACGACTCTGATGTCATGGGCGCACCAAGAATACTCGCAAAAGGCAGTGATGCAGTGGCATTAAGAATTCGAGAAATTGCTCAAGAGCATCAGATTCTGATGGTGGAATCCCCCAAACTCGCTCGAGCCTTATATGCCCATACTGAAATTGATGACGAAATTCCCGAAGCGCTCTACTTGGCAGTAGCAGAAATATTGGCCTACGTATTCCAGGTGAAAAGCTTTAACGGACGTGATGGTGAGTATCCTGAGGTACCTCATTCAATCGAAGTGCCTGATGAGTTAGACCCCCATCTGACTAACCGTGAATTAACCCTCAACACAAACAGTGGGGCTGCACTTTCCTTATGAATTTCAATCAATTGCTCTTCAACATCAGGGGGCTTAACTCAAAAGCCGTAGCCGGCCCTACTTTCATCATCATGATGCTGGGAATGATGGTTCTTCCCCTGCCAGCAATTGCCTTGGATTTGCTATTTACATTTAATATTGCCTTATCAATACTGGTCATCTTGATTGCATTGCAAACAACCAAGCCGCTGGACTTCTTGGCTTTCCCAACGGTCCTGCTGGTCACTACGATGTTACGACTCTCGCTTAACGTTGCATCAACGCGATTGGTGTTGACAGAAGGACATACTGGCCCAGATGCCGCAGGAAAAGTCATTGAAGCCTTTGGTCACTTCTTAATTGGTGGCAATTACGCCGTTGGTATCGTGGTTTTTATTATTCTCACGATCATTAACTTCACGGTAGTTACTAAGGGAGCTGGACGTATTGCAGAAGTTGGGGCTCGATTTACCTTAGACGCAATGCCTGGTAAACAAATGGCAATCGATGCAGATTTAAATTCTGGCCTGATTAGCCAAGAGGATGCCCGCAAAAGACGTGAGTCAATCGCTCAGGAAGCAGAATTTTATGGCGCAATGGATGGCGCAAGTAAATATGTAAGAGGTGATGCGATTGCTGGAATCATGGTGATCATCATCAATATATTAGGTGGCCTTGTTGTCGGCATGATTCAGCATGACTTATCGTTGGCCACTGCAGCAAAAAATTACACTTTATTGACCATTGGTGATGGGCTAGTAGCGCAAATCCCCTCTCTCATCATCTCTGTTGCAGCAGGTATCGTCATCTCCAGGGTTGCCAACCATCAAGATTTGGGGACTCAGCTCACGAAGCAGCTATTTACCAACCCTAAGGTGTTAGAAGTCACTGGAATCATTATGGGCGGAATGGGCCTCATTCCAGGAATGCCGCATATTGCATTTTTGCTATCTGGGGCTGGTCTTTGGGGAATTGCCTATTCGCTGAAGAAAACTAGCAAAAAAATTGAAGAGACTGAAGCCAAACTGAAAGATGACACCAGCAAGGATAACCTTGAGGCAAGCTGGGGAGATGTGATTCCTGTGGATGCGCTTGCTCTAGAAGTTGGGTTTAGGTTAGTTCCGCTGGTGGATATGAACCAAGGTGGCGAACTCATTAAGAGAATTAAAGCATTGAGAAAGAAATTTGCACAGGAAGTGGGATTTCTAACGCCTGCAGTGCATATTTGCGATAACTTAGAACTCAAACCTTCCGAGTACCTCATCAAGCTCAGGGGGGTAGAAATTGCTAGTGGCGAATCCCATATTGGTCAATATCTAGCGATTAATCCCGGAAACATCACAGCGGAAATCGCGGGCACCCTATCTACCGATCCTGCATTTGGCTTGCCGGCAGTATGGATTGAGCAAGGCCAAAAAGAAGAGGCTCAAGGCTATGGTTATACAGTGGTAGATCCAAGCACAGTAATAGCGACCCATCTTAATCACATGATCGGACTCCATGCCAGTGAATTACTAGGCAATATGGAAGTTCAGCAGCTGATGTCCTTGCTTAGCAAAGACTCTCCTAGATTGGTTGAAGAATTGGTACCTAAATTGCTATCAACCTCGATAGTGCAAAAGGTTTTACAAAACCTGCTGAGTGAGGGTGTTGCTATACGCGATATGCAAACTATCATGGAAACATTACTTGAAAATGCGAAACAAACTCAAGATCCTGCTGAATTAACCAGCAAAGTACGAATTAAGCTGGGAAGAGCAATCACTCAGAAGTTATTTCCGAACACTAATGAAATTAATGTCATATCTTTAGATAACAATTTAGAGCGAATTTTGATGCAGGCAGTTAATGCACAAAATAATAGCCATGCAATTGAACCAGGCATTGCTCAAACATTAGCGAATGAGGCTGCCGCTGCTGCGAAAAAACAAGAGCAAATGGGTTTCTCGCCGGTATTACTAGTACCCGCCTCTTTGAGATTAACCTTAGCAAAATTTTTAAGACGATTTACCCCAAATTTACGAGTTTTATCCCATGAAGAACTGCCTGAGACAAAAGTGGTGAAAGTGAATAATTTAATTGGAGAAATAGCATGAGCTCAAAACGTTTTGTAGCAAAAACAGCCCGCGATGTCATGACGCAAGTTCGCAATGAAATGGGCGCCGATGCAACAATTATTAGCCATAGAGAAATCAATGGCTGGCATGAGATTACAGCTTCACAAGCCCCAAAGTCATCACCACAAAATATTGCTAAAGATTCGGCTGCAAACGATAAACAACTCTTGGCTAAAAGAGCCCAAGAAATGTTAGCCCTTTTTAACAGTAAGCAGGATGCTCGAGAGGCTAAGGCTGACCCCTTACCCGAAACAGCTCCAGATACTACAAAGAAAATGGCAGCAGGGCCAGATTCCTTAGAAACACTCATTTCTGAAGTTCGGGATTTAAAAATGAGCCTTCAGTCACAACTGAATGACATCTCTTGGGATGCTACATCACCTCAAAATCAAACTAAGAATAGATTAATCAGTCATTTTATTAACCTTGGATTCGAGCAGGATTTAATCAAACGCGTCATTAAAAAATTGCCGACAGATTTAGGCCACGAAGACGCACTCCTGTGGACAAGGGATTTATTAAGTAAGAATATTAAATCGACTGAAGATGAATCTGAAATTCTGAAGAGCAAAGGAATCTATGCTTTACTAGGCTCTACAGGGGTAGGAAAAACGACTACGATCGCTAAGATTGCAGCACGTTATGCGCTTGAAAATGGTCATTCCAAGGTTGGACTCATTTCAACTGATACTTATCGTATAGGCGGTAATGAACAACTTCGAATCTATGCAAAGATTATGGGCGTTGATATGCTAGTGGCAAAAAATATTGATGAATTAAATGCCGCCATTAAGAAGTTTTCTGATAAAGATCTGATTCTGATTGATATGGCTGGATTAAGCCATAAAGATGTGGTGGTAGACGCGCAATTGCAGATGCTTACTGAAGCAAAAGCGACCATTAAAAAAGTGCTGTGTTTGAATGCAAACAATACCACCGAAGGTTTAAATGCAATCACACTGGCATTCGCGAAAAAAGGGTTAGAGGCTTGCATCATCACTAAAGCAGATGAGGCTTTGACCTTGGGTTCAGCCTTGAATGTCATTATGAAAAATAAGCTCAAAGTACTCTATTTAACCAACGGCCAAAGAGTTCCAGAAGATATTTGCCTGCTGAATAAAAACTATGAACTGGAGATGATGCTCTTAAACCAGAATAAGAATGAAGGTCTTGAGATTGACTCGAGCGATGAGTCTACCCTAGAGACCCTCAATTCAATTCAGACCAGCGGCGAGAAATCCTCTAAGAGACTGCACCAATTTAATGCATAGAGCAATACATGATCAAGCATCAGGGCTGAGGGTTTTAATGAGCCTTTCTCAGCCTATGAATGCGAAGACCTCAATCAAGCTAAGAGACTTGGCATCCGAGCTAGATGGGCTCAGCTTAGCTAGTTTGCAGAAAAAATTGGACGCAATCAATATTCCCGCCATTAACCTGCTCAATAGTCATGTTAATAAGGCGCCCTTAGATATTCTGAATGCTAGCGAGATCGTCCTGCATATCAATCAATCTTCGGAGTCAATTAAGAGCGCCTATGGGATCGTGAAGCTTCTTAGCAAAAGCCCTGAAGAGCGGGAACTGGGCTTCCTGATAGAAGCTAGCTCTGAAAGTAAGTCAAAAACCATATTTCATAATATAAAAATGGCTGGAAATGCCTTCCAACACATCCATCTCACCTATTTGGGTTGTCTAGTCCCTGGCAATACTTATATAAACGCTGATAATAGCGGGATATAAATTGAGATAACCCTTATGTACAAACCGGATGGAAAAGTCGACCGACAGAATGGCTTAGTTACTGAGCATGCTGAACTAGTAAAAAAAATGGCCTATCAAATTAAGGCCAAATTACCAGCCAATGTTCAGGTGGACGACCTCATACAAGCCGGCATGATCGGACTTATTGACGCAGCCCATAAATTCCAAGCCAACCAAGGCGCTCAATTTAAAACCTACGCATCCCAGCGCATTCATGGCGCCATTATGGATGAGCTTAGAAGTGCTGACTGGTTGCCGCGCAATATTCGAAAACAAATGCGCGATGTAGAAAAAGCGATTGCTTCATTACAGCAATCCTTAGGAAGAGCGCCTACTGATAGTGAAATTGCTAAGAAGTTAAAAATCAATATCGATGAATATTTTCAAGTCATTACGGAGTGCACTGGGCATCAGCTCATTTATTTTGATGATGTCAATAAATTAGATGACGAAGACCATTTCTTAGATCGCTTTATAAAAAGTAATAATGATGTTGTTAATGGATTACTATCACGGGGCTTCAAAGAAGCTCTGAAAGAAGCGATCGATAACTTACCCGAGCGAGAAAAAATCGTCATGGGTCTTTACTACGAACAAGAACTTAATCTGAAAGAAATTGGTGCAGTTTTAACCATTTCAGAATCTCGTGTGTCTCAAATGCATAGCATCGCAATTGCAAGAATACGTGCAACCTTAAAGGAGCAGTTATGGACCGGGCCAGCATAGGAGGTATAGCGCTTGCCTTATTAGGAATCATCATTGGTCAATCGATTGATGGCGGGAAAATTTCGTCGCTATTGCAGCCATCTGCGTTCATCATCGTGATTTGCGGCACGTTTGGAGCGGTCTTACTTCAAAGTACGCTAAAAAACTTTAGCGCTGCTTTTCATAAACTCCGTTTCGTATTCTTTGAACCCATCAATCATCGACCAGAAATAGCAAGCATACTTCTCGAATGGAGTCAGATCGCTCGTAAGGAAGGCACCTTACTTCTCGATCCCATCATGGAAGAGACAACGGATCCATTTATTAAAAAAACTTTGCGCTTGGTGGTGGATGGAGCAACTCCAAATACCATCCGGGAAATTGGTGTCATTGAATTAAACCAATATGAACTATCCCAACGCAATGCAATCAAGGTTTGGGATTCTGCAGGTGGCTACTCCCCTACTATTGGAATTCTGGCAGCTGTGATTGGCCTGATACACGTGATGGAAAACCTCTCGGACCCGTCTCTCATAGGTAGCGGTATAGCGATAGCATTCGTCTCAACCATATATGGCGTGGGTCTTGCGAACCTGATATTTATTCCAATTGCAAATAAACTCAAAACCATCCTTCAGGATGAGCTTGCCAGCTATGAAATGCTGATTGATGGATTAGCAGGCATTGCCAATGGCGACCATACGATCGTTTTAGAAGATAGAGTTTCTAGCTACCTGAGTTAATGATGCTTCGTAGAAAATTAATCAAAGAAGAGGCAGTTCATCATGATCGGTGGCTAGTATCTTATGCAGACTTCATTACACTTCTGTTTGCGTTTTTTGTAGTGATGTACACCAGCTCCACTGTGAATCAAAAAAAATATGATGCCTTATCTAGCTCCATGTCATCAGCATTTAACTTAGTTAACATAACTCCGATCAAAGGCATTGATCAGGGCAAAGAAAATAATCCGCAAGATAGCCTAAGCTTAAGCCAAAAAAAGGATCAAAAATTAGTCTTGATCGAACCAATTGACATCGTAAAGCTAAAAAGAGAGCAATATCTTGCCAATAAGGCAAAGATGGATCTGACCCGTAGTGATCTGATTAAAAAATTAAAGCCCTTGATTGATCAAGGGAAAATCAGTGTGGCTCAAGTTCCTAGGGGGATCAGAATTGATATACAAGATAACTTCTTGTTTGCCCCTGGTTCAGCAAAAATTTCTAGTCCTTTGGCTGTTGAGACCTTAACTGAAATCACGCCCATCTTAGTGAACAGTAATCGACCCATTGATATTGAGGGCCATACCGATAATAAGCCGATTAAGAATAAAGAATATAGCTCTAATTGGGAACTTTCAGCATTAAGAGCAACTGCAGTCCTAAAAATCTTAAATCAAGAAGGTCTGAAAGATGGGCAATTGAGTGCCACTGGCTTTGCTTCCTCAAGACCAATAGACTCTAATGAATCACCTCAGGGCAGAGCAAAGAATAGAAGAGTGTCGATCTTTGTGATTCAGGATGGCAATGCATCAGTGCAATAACTAGTGTAGCAAGCGCAGCAAATACAGTAAATGCAGCTTCTCTGGTTTGCTTATCCGGCTTACTGCCCTAGATTACTTTCTTGAATTACTTGCTTAGTCTAGTAATTTGATCAATTACCTTGAACAACTTCTTGGCATATTGAGGATCAGTCGCATAACCTGAATTCGCTATCGCATTAGCATAGTTTGAAGGTCCTTCAAGTTGATTCATGACGCTCTTAAACCGTGGGCTCGTACTAATCATGCTCGCAAAATCTTTAAATGAATCGGCATAAGAGTCGTAAGCTCTAAACTTTTCAACGCTAGTTTGCATTACGCCATTGATATATTCGGTGGTTGTAGCATTGACCACTTTCCCAGTCCAATTTGGCGTAGCCTTGATACCGAATAAATTGAAGCTTAGCGTCCCATCTGCCGCTTTAATTTCCCTCTTACCCCATCCAGTCTCTAAGGCAGCCTGTCCGAGCATATAGTTCGCTGGCAAGCCAGTAGATCTGCTTGCCTCATTGGCATGAGAAGCAAACCGATCCATAAATGGTCCAGCCGAGTCCTTAAATGACTTAGAAATAGATGTCACTACCTCTTCTGCAGAGCTGATGAGCTCTTCTTTTAAGCGATATGCTTTATCAATCCAGCTGGGCTCAGGATTTATCTTGCTTGTCTTACCGCCAGTAATCGAATCAATATTGCTTGATTTATTTAAATCACTCATTTTTTGATACGCATTTGCATAGCGATTAGACGCACTGCTTCCTGCGATAGATCCGCTTGTTATGTCGGCCTCAAACATAGAGGTAAATAAGGCATCCGTTCCTGCGTTGGCTTGGTTAATGGAGCTATTTGAATTTAAGGCACCCAAAATAGCGCTAGGCTTGATTGAAGCTTGCAATGAATTGCTATTTGCAGGATTAACTTGTCCGCTCGCTTTAGACAACTGGCGAGTAAGCATATCCGCCAAGCCTATACCTTTGCCCGCAGCAATTTTTTGGCTAATTTGCTGGTCAAACATCGAGGTGTACATTTTGCTAGCCTCGTTATCAAACATGCCCTCAGAATGGGTTGCTTCCCTCATACTTTTGAGCATCATCGAGACAAAGATGGCTTCAAATTGCTTTGCAACGCCTTTTATTGCCTCAGGAGAATTCTCTTTTGCTGAAAGCTTTAGATTTCCCAAGGCCTTAGTATCTAAGGCAAACTGATTACTAACATCAGATGCTGGCCGGGTATTGATTGGTGATGCCATAGCTATAAACTAAATGATCTCGATTTCAGCATGTAAAGATCCGGCCGCCTTAATCGCCTGAATAATAGCCACTAAATCTTGTGGAGTCGCACCAATTGCATTCAGAGCTCTAACAACCTCAGTTAGGGACACTCCAGTTGCCAGCTGTATGACGCTACCAGGCGCCTGATTCAAGCTGACTTGAGATACCGCTGTTTCAACCGTTCTTCCAGCGGCAAAAGCATTAGGTTGACTAATCACCGGTGTAGTACTGATGACTACAGTCAAATTGCCGTGAGCAACAGCGCACTCCTCCAAGCGAACAGCCTGATTAAGAACAATAGAACCCGTTCTTGCATTCAAAATCACCCTGGCTATACCCTTTGAGGTGGTTACGTCAATGTTCTCAAGTTCAGATAAAAAACGTACACGATCACCCTGCTCTGCTTCAGAGGATTTAATGCTGATCACTCTTGCATCCATAGCAAGCGCAATATTTTTATTAAATTTCTTATTGATTGCTAAAGCAATGGTATTGGCGTTGGAAAAGTCGGAATTTTTTAGCTCTAGATTAATAAAATTTGCCTGGGCAATCTCAAACGGAACTATACGTTCTACCGTAGCGCCTGCAGATATTCTTCCTGCATTAAGCTGATTGATTGTGGCCGAGCTACCATTTGCGGATGCAGATGCACCTCCAATAACGATATTACCCTGCGCCATTGCATAAATTTGGCCATCAGCACCTTTAAGGGGGCTCATTAACAGAGTTCCCCCCCTAAGGGTCTTGGCATTACCCATCGCAGAAACAGTCACATCTAGGTTTTGACCAATTTGAGCAAATGGCGGTAATGTAGTTGTAACAATCACTGCAGCCACGTTTTTTAACTGAATCTGTGTAAAGGTACCTGGTGGAAGAGTGATTCCTAAAGACTGCAACATACTTAATGTTGTCTGAATGGTAAAGGGAGTTTGGGTTGTTTGGTCACCCGTGCCATCAAGCCCAACTACTAAACCATAACCAATCAATTGGTTACCACGCATCCCTTGAAGAGTTACCAAGTCCTTGATTCTCTCAGCCTGAACAGAAGAAGCAAATACAAGGCAGCCAAGCATATATAGCGCTGCTATGAATGCGCTAGCCTTAAAGGAGAATGACGATAATCTAAGAGACTTCAATAGCATATTAATCTTCATTAAAAAGGGAGGATGCTGTAAAAGAAGCGGGTTATTGCGCTAGAGAGGTATGAAGCATCCATAAAATTGTTTGAGCGAAATTCAAAACGTGCATCAGCAATCGTGTTGGATGAAACAGTGTTATCAGTAGTAATCATGGCAGGGTTCACCACACCAGACATTCTAATGAATTGAGTACCCTGATTACCACCCAACTGTTTTTCGCCAGCAACTACTAAGAATCCATTTGGCAATACCTCAGTAACTGTTACAGAAACAGAGCCAGTAAATACGCTGCTAGCAGTACCCGTATTATTAACTTCAGCTGAATTGGAATTACTAATAGTCCAAGTTGGCTGAACCTTATCTCCATTCAAGTTTGTTGAAGCGGAGTCTGCAGCTCCAGTTCTAGAATTTTTGTCATTAAGGGCATTTGATGATGAAGTATTGTCGGCAATAAATACGGTCAATATATCCCCAACCCGTTTGGCCTTAATTCCTTCAAAAATAGGCTTGTAAGAACCCACATTAAAGATTGAGCCTACGGGAGGCGCGTACCTTGATTGGAGCGTCTTTTGTGGGCCATCATTTTTAGTAATTGTTGTAGGATCGACTGACACACAAGCAACCAATAATCCAACAAGAATTAAAGGTAGGCCTTTACGAAGTATCGAATTAGCGGTATTGGTTAGAGATTTCATCTTCATTGCTTTAGCTATTAAATCATTAGCCCATTTGGCCCAATTTTTGCAGCATTTGGTCAGAAGTAGTAATTGCCTTACTGTTAATTTCGTATGCGCGTTGAGTTTGAATCATATTTACCATTTCTTCAACAACGTTCACGTTTGAAGTTTCCACAAATCCCTGTACCAGAACACCCGCGCCACTTGAACCAGGCGTTAAAGTCGTCGGTGTTCCTGATGCAGCAGTTTCAACATACAGATTCTCACCTTTAGCCTGCAAGCCTGCTGGATTAATAAATGTGGCTAACTGAATCGTTCCAACCTGAGTTACGGCCACGCTGTTAGGCAGGGTAATAGACACCACGCCATCGGCGGCAACGGTAACAGATTGCGCATTCGTAGGCACTGTAATTGCTGGAGAAAGTGGATGACCGCTGGAGTTAACCACATTACCATTGTTATTGATCTGGAAGCTGCCATCACGGGTATAGGAGATGGATCCGTCTGGCATCGAGATTTGAAAAAATCCGGAGCCATTAATTGCTAGATCATTATTGTTATTTGTTTGTTGCAAATTACCCTGAGTAAAAATACGCTCTGTAGCAACAGGCTTAACACCAGTACCTACCTGTAATCCTGTCGGCAATTGCGTTTGCTGGGTAGATTGGGCACCAGGTTGACGAATGTTTTGATAAAGTAAGTCTTCAAAAACAGCGCGGCTCTTTTTAAATCCATTGGTGCTCACGTTAGCCAAGTTATTGGATATAACATCCATTTGAGTCTGCTGTGCCTCAAGACCTGTCTTAGAAATCCATAGTGATCGTAACATTATCTATCCTTTGTTTTATTCGGTGCACTCAATTAAGCGAGGCGAAATAGTTGTGCAGCCTGTTGATTATTACTTTCAGCTTTTTTAGCCAACATCAACTGGGTATCAAATTGTCTTGCCAGTGAAATCATATTTACCATAGAGCTAACGACGCTGACATTGCTGTTCTCGAGGGAACTGCCGACAACTCTGACTGCGGTATCCGTCGTGGTTGGAGATAAGTCTCTATTATTAAAGAGTCCGTCCGCTCCACGAACTAAATTTGCCTCATCTGGGTTTGCTAGCTTTAATTTATCAATTGGAGTAGACGCACGTCCAGAGACTGCCTCATCCACACTAGAAATTGTTCCATCAGAACCAATAGAGACAACGATATTAGGCGGGATAGTGATGGGGCCACCATCACCCAATACGTTTAAGCCATCTGCGTTTTGTAAGATGCCGTTATCACTCACTCTAAAGGAACCATTTCGAGTGAGGCCTTCGCTACCATCTCTACGTTGAACTGCAAACCAACCCTTACCCTCAATCGCAACATCCAAAGGACGTCCAGTTTGCTGAATAGATCCCGGCGTGAAGTCAGTTCCAGTGGTTGCACTAGCAACCAATGCGCGAGTGTCGGCACCCGGACCATTGATTGGAACAGAACGGAATGAATCTACTTGGGCTTTAAATCCAAATGTAGATATATTGGCCAAATTGTGCGAATTAGTAGCCTGCTGATTCATGATCTGCTCAAGGCCGCTTGCAACGGTATAGATTACTTTATCCATATATTTTCTGACTATCCTTCATTCAATAAGAATTACAAGAATATTAGCCACCCATCGCTATTAAAGTTTGATAGTTTTGATTCTCAAGCTTAATCGCCTGAGCATTTGCCTGATAGGCCTGCTGAGCAGCAAGCAACTTCACCATATCACCTGTCTGGTCGGTATTTGAAGCCTCTAAGGAAGAGCCGGTAAGTGTTCCAACACCTAATGAGCCTGCAACCCCGACTGTTGGGGTACCAGAATCCGCCGTTTCATACCAGGAAACGTTACCTTGAGAGCGCAAACCATTGTTATTGGCGAAAGTAGCTAACGCAAGCTGAGCAATCTTAAAGGTGCTGCCATCGTTATAGATTCCAGTAATAGTGCCATCGCTACCAATACTAAAATCGGCTAGATAGGCAGTAGTAATACCTTCAACAGTGACTTCAACATCGGGAGGAAGGCCGCCAATTGGAGACCATAGCTCAACCTGAATTGTGCTGTCTTCAGCACCAGTACCTGTAGCCACTAAGGTACCATCGCCACTAGGAGCGGCAAAAGTATAGTTTCCTAAGGTGCCAGAAAAATCTCCGAGAGCACTTGTTGTACCGCTATTTGAATAGTTGTAAAAAATATTGGCAAGATCAATTGTTGAAATCTGCGAGCCAGAGGTGTTAGTAAATTTTAAGCCGCTTAATCTAACGTATCCCTCGTTCTGCAGAGGATAAAAGGTGATAGTGTCTTCCTCGTATACGCGAGTTGCGGTATTAGGATTAATATCATAAGTACTTAAATCAATTTGCGCAGGTGTTCCAGTAGCAGCAACCTCGCCTGCTGTAGAGGCGGTATAGCCCATGACAAATTGTCCACTGCTATTCACCAAAAAGTTATTGCTATCCTGGAAGAAATGCCCGTTACGAGTATATGAAGTTTGCGCCAAAGTCTCATCGTAGGTAATAAAAAAACCTGGCCCTGAAATTGCTGCATCCAAAGCAGAGTTTGTGCCAGTAATGGAGCCCTGAGTGAAAGATTGCTTGATATTAGAAATCAAGACGCCATCGCCCGTCTGAGTACTCGCTCCGGCATTGGCTGCGTTCAGATGGCTAGCCAGCACGTTGCCAAAATCGGTACTAGCAGATTTATAACCATAGGTAGTTACGTTGGCAATATTCTTACCCAATACACTTAAGTTTTCTGAAGCAGCTTGAAGACCGCTTAATCCTGTTTCAAAAGCCATAACAGACTCCTTAATGAAATTTATTGAATTTGAACAACACTTGACAACGATGTAGTGGCGCCATTCCCAAGAACTAATTGGGTAGCGCCACTCTTTGAATCGTTTCCAACTGCATTGACTTTGGCGTAAGTGAGGCCCACACCATTGACTGCTTTACCACCAGTATTGGCTGCTACCTGCAAGGTATATGTGCCATCCGGCAATCTATTACCTGCCTGATCTTTGCCATTCCAAGTCAACGGAATCACGCCAGCACTTTGTGTACCTAAATTCATGCTATCCACAGTCTGACCGGCAGAATTCTTAATAGAGACGATCACGCTGCTTGCAGCAGAAGGAAGTTGTACCGCAAATGCAGAGGCGCCATTGACTAAATTAAATGCCTTACCTGGTGCAAGTACACTTTTGCCGATCAAACTAGAGGCTTGATAGGTTTGGCCAGATTGCATTGTTTTAGACATTTCCGCCATAGATGAATTCAACTGATTAATTCCATCCACAGTGCTGATTTGGGCCAGCTGGCTTGTCATCTGGGAGCTATCCATCGGATTTGTTGGGTCTTGATATTTAATCTGAGCAACCAACATCGTCATAAATTGATCTTGAATTTTTTTACCACCAGAGGCAGCTGCTGCACTTGCAGCTGAACCAATACTAGCGGCTTGATTGAGGTTTGAGACTGTATTTGTCATATATAAGATCCGCTTAAGACTGACCGATGGAAAGAGTTTTTTGAAGCATTGCCTTAGCGGCATTCATCGTTTCAACACTATTCTGATAAGAACGTGTTGTAGAGATCATATTTACCATCTCTTGGGTGACATTCACATTCGGCATCGTGACATAACCGTCCTTATTTGCTAAAGGATTGCCTGGCTGATAGGACAGTCTGGGAGGGGTTTGATCTTCAACCACTTTATCAACAGCAACACCATGAAAGTTAGAGCCATCTATAGACATCGATTTAAAGCTCACTTGCTTAGCTTTGTATGGCGTTCCATCAGCACTAGTAATCGTCTCTGCATTCGCCAAATTACTGGCAACGGTATTCAAACGCTGAGATTGAGCGCTAAGCGCGGAGCTAGAGATATTAAATACATTAAATAATGACATGATTTATCCTTTGATGACCGTTATGGTTGTAATGCAATATTCATTTCTTTAAGGCGCGCATTGATCATCATGACACTAGCCTCATAACGAAGTGCATTGTTGACAAAAGCGGAGCGCTCAACATCTGCATCAACGGTATTGCCATCAGCACTATCTTGTACGACCGATCGATATAACAAGTCACTTGAATCTATTGGTGAGCCACTATCAGAAACACCTTCGCCCTTTAAGTGCATTGGCGAGGTTGTACTCAATTGAGGAGCACCATTTTTTTTACCTGAAATCTCAGCACTGCTTTCGAGCGCTTTCTGCATCGCCGACTTAAAATCAATATCCCGAGCCTTAAAGTTGGGGGTATCCACATTGGCAATATTTGCAGCTAAAATCTCCTGACGATGAGCTCGAATTCTCAGGGCTGCTGCATTAAAATCTAATAGTTGGTCTAAACCATTCATCTCTGCTCCCTACCTAGTCTTCACGTTTGAGGATCATTTAACAACGACATTGCAACAATGTAGTTCTCTAGCAAGGGATTTGAATGAGGAATAAGAAGCAGAATTCCCGCCCTTATTAGCCTATTGAGCAAAGACTGTCTTCGTACAATGACTGTCTATGGCATTCCAAGACACCAATACCGCAAGCCTTCAAGGTTCTATGGGGATTTACAAATGAATATGACGCTAGCTATTTTTTCATATAATCGATATAAGCCATTGATTAATAAGATATTTTTATTAATTGGACTACTGATAGCCTATTTATTAGTAGCACAACCATCTCTTGCCCAAAGCCAAGGCCAAAATTCTCAATGGCAAGACACCAAGATTCTTGACCAAAAAGTGTTCGCTTTTTTAAAGACCCAAAGCGCTGGCTCCCCTGGAAAGGTAGATATCTCAGCCAATCCTATTGATAGCAACCTAAAATTGAGCTTTTGCCCGGCTCCTCAGGTGTTTTTTCCCTCAAGCAGTAAGGCATGGGGCAAAACTACTATTGGAATCCAGTGTGGGCAGCCTAATGCTTGGACTATTTATGTAGAGGCCAATGTCAGCATTACCGGAGATTATGTGGTTGCCGCCAACCACCTTACTCAGGGGCAAAGCCTTACTTCAGCGGACTTAATGCTTCAAAAAGGCGATTTAACTGCCCTGCCAGCTGGTTTTTTCACCGCTACATCCGCGGCGGTCGGACGTGTTGCAAGAGTTTCCCTTGCTAGCGGCAGTGTGATCAAGCAAGATATGCTGAAGATGCCTATTATTGTGGCACAAGGGCAAAATGTGAGAGTTAACGGAATAGGGCAAGGTTTTTCAGTATCGACAGAAGGTCAGGCCCTAACTAATGCAGTTGAAGGTGAATTAGTGAAGGTCAGAGTGCCTAATGGGACGATTATTTCAGGAACAGCTAAAAATAATGGCCAAATTGAGCTAATAATTCGCTAAGGAGCTCAAGTTTTCCCAGATTCGACCGTAGGAGAGATGGTAAGCATGTTTGTATTGCATAAATGGTTAGACTAGAATTAGAGCGAATATTATGAAAATTAACGAACAAATCAATAAGGGCATTAACCATACGGTTGATAAGCTAGATTCGTCCGTTGAAACTCAGCCTAGCCCTAGTCCGATTCAAAGCACCGTCGTCGCAAAAAATGACGCTACGACCGCAACCATTTCAACTACCCTTCAAGCCATTCAATCCCTAGTAACTAGTGGGCCAGTTTTTGACGCCAAAAAGGTTGAAGCACTACGTATTGAAATTGAATCTGGAAAATTTGTTGTAGATACTGGTAAGGTAGCCGATAGCTTAATCGCCAATTCCGTTGCTGCCCTCAAATCGGGCACTAAAACTTAATTTCCAAATGGTGATTGATGAGTGATGCCCTCAATGCACTAGCTGCAATC
This sequence comes from Burkholderiaceae bacterium, assembly GCA_947452535.1. GTDB lineage: Bacteria > Pseudomonadota > Gammaproteobacteria > Burkholderiales > Burkholderiaceae > Polynucleobacter. Next base: position 24,362 of record CANGCM010000003.1, read on the forward strand.
TATCAAACACGAGCCCAAGCAGTTGATACAAAAATTGCTACGATCAACGCGCAAATCAGCGAGGGCAAAAAAGCATTAAATGCTACACAGCTGACTGAAGTTGCCAATCTATCAAAAAAAGTTAGCAGCTACGCAACACCTGAAGCCAGCATAAAGAATGCCAAGTCAGTGGTCTCCTTAGCGCAAACTGGTCTAACATCAGTAACAGGCTATTTAAAGCAGCTGATGCAAATGGCACAGATGGCCAGTGCACCAGGAATATCTAGCTCTGATTCAACATCATTCAACATCCGCTTTTTAGCAGTGCTAAATAAAATCGGCAAAGCTGCAACAGAATCCAGCCTAAACGGCAGTAATTTATTGAGCGGAACAGCCGGATTGAATGTCAATACTGGCCTTACCAAGGATGCTGCCTCCAGAATGCACATCAATCCAGTAAACGTATACGGCATGATGACAGCGGGCGTTCTCACCGGGGCGTCCGTTGATACTCCACAAAAAGCAACTATGGCTTTAACCCAGATCTCTAGCGCCTTAATCCAAATCAAGAATGGTGAAGCAGCTTTAAAGACCCAAATGGCAAATCTTGATAAAAAAAGTGCTGAGATAAAAACTAGTCTTGATACCAGTCTTTCCGATATCAAGGCAATGGAAAGTGTTGACGTTAAAAAGCTTCAGGAGCAATTGAAGGATCTGTACTTCCAACAAAAAATAAATTACAACATAGTCAGTCAATTGAACGATTCCGCTTCATCCTCTCTATAAATTTTAAAAAACTACTCAAGTTTTTTAAACTCAAGCCGTTAATTAAGATATAAATCAAATTACTTCTTCGGAAGTAAAGTTAAGCTAGTTTATCTAGCGCATTGCACTGTTGATGTGGTCTACGTATCGCTCACTGATGCTTTTTTGTAGGTTGGCATTTTTATGCATTGGGCATAACTATGCTGTTGTATGAATTGCGTAAGCAAGGCGTACGCTTAATCTAAAGGAAAGTATTTTTATGAGCTCACCATTTAACATCACATCATTGGCTTCCACACTGACTGGCAGCCTCAATCAAGTAACTAAAGAGATCAATTCAGTTCAAACTCAATTGGCAACTGGCAAGGGTGAATTAAATCCAGCCTATAGCGGCGAAATTACACGCCTGTCTTCCCAAGTAAATAAATATGATGCCGCTAGTAAAGGCATTGGCCAAGCGCAGAACGTTGTAAAAGTTGGCTTAACTGGTTTGCAAACCGCAACTGATTTAATTCAGCAAATGGAAGCGTTGGCATTACAAGCTACCAGCGGCACAATGAGCACTACAGATTTGGCTTATCTCAACACCACATTTAATCAATTAGCCAAACAAATTCAAACTGCGGCATCAAACTCATCTGTGAATGGCGTGAATTTATTGACAGCCACTGCAGGGTTTAGCGTTCTGTGCGGCGTTGACACTACCACGTCATTTAGCGTAGCCGGCATGGACTTAACCACTATTGCCGCAAACTGTACAGCCCTGTCGATTACATCAGTATCTGTAGCATCATCTGCAATTACCAGCTTGACTTCTCAGCTCTCTTTGATTAGCGCCGGACAATCTTCATTGAGCGCCAGCAACGGTGGATTAACAGCTCAAAATAACCAGGCGAATAGTCTTTCGGATGGACTGCAAAATACAATTGATTCAATCAATAATATTGACCCAACCGCCCTCCAGGCAAGATTGCAGAGCTTAAATAATCAACAGGCCATTGACTACTACTTGATTACACAGATGAATCAGGCAGCTGCAGCAATGCTGGCAATCTTTAGATAATTAGTTCTTTTTTAGCAAAAAAGCCAGGTTTAGCCTGGTTTTTTTGCTTTTTGGGCCTCAAAAAAACAAATAAGGCTAGAAAAGTCTGTTTAATGTGATGATTAAATTAGCCCTTGGGTCAATAATATACGTCTAAGTTTGAATTAATACGTAAATTTCATAAGTTTTACCAAAAGGGGTAAATTAGCCATGACCAAGATTACTGATATGTCCACAACGCTTTCTCAAGGAGTAAAACTCGTTGAGAAGGAAATCAATGAAGTCAGCACAGCACTGGCAACAGGGCGTGCACCACTAAATCCGGGAAATAGTAGCGAAGTTACTCGGCTATCCTCCAGCGTCAATAAGTATAAGACAACGGAACACAGTCTTGGTCAGGTACAAAACGTCATTAACGTAGCTCAAACGGGCCTAGTTTCTGCTGTCGATCTTTTACAGCAGATGGAGTCCTTAGCAAACCAGGCAGCTAGTGGAACTTTGAGTTCCACCGATATGGCAGCTATTAACACCACCTTCACTCAACTCGCTTCACAAATTAAGAATATTGGTGAAAATGCGGATGTAAACGGTCAAAACCTACTCAATAACAGCGCCGGATTCTCCGTGATGTCCGGTATCACAACGAGTAGTTTGATTACAATTGCAGGGCTAGATTTAACCAAAATTGCTGCTACCTGTACTGCACTGAGCATTACTAGTGTTGGGGGCGCCTATTCTGCGATCACATCATTATCATCGCAACTATCGCTCATTAGCTCTGGACAATCCACATTTAGTGCTGCAACTGTTGGTATTAAAGCCTATGTTCAAGAGGCAAATGCATTATCTACAGGACTGCAGGCAACAATTGACTCCATCTACAATATTGATCCAACGGCCTTGCAATCAAGACTTCAGCAGCTAAATAATCAACAATCAATTGATTATTATTTAGTGACGCAGATGAATCAGGAAGCGGCTGCAGTATTGACAATCTTTAGATAATTTATCTTAATAAATAAAATTAGTGGTGAGGTATAGTTCGGCATAGGAAAATTATCCTCTGACCTAGAAAATCATCACTAATTAAAATATGTTTACATCAAATAACCCTCTAAAGACCTACGTTGACATTGATAACAATATCACTGGAGCAGATTTTGAAAAAAAGTGGTTCGAATCAGTCATTGCATTACTAAGAAAGATACAAGCAGGCGAATTTGATGCTGTAATGACGCATAAAAAATTGCTAGAGATTTCTGAAGGCTTGCAGTGGATTCAAGAGAACTTAAACGAAAAATTGAGCTCTCAACATCGGACTCTTTTAAAATCCATCTATAGCACCTCAATTCAGATTATGAATGGTGCAATACAAACAAGAAATACTGAATACTTAGGCATTGTTATTGCCTGCCTAGAGACTGTTGTACAGCCTTATTACAGAAAACCAGATGCGAACGATAAATAATTAATATCGTGCGTCCACAGAAAAATGAATACGGCAACTAGTCCTGATGTAAAAGAAAAGTTAATCTCAAGAGGGCTAGAAAGCTTCATCAAGGGCTCGTATTCTGAAGCAACAGTCCATTTTGAAGAGATACTTAGCAATGCGCCAAATGATGCTGATGCTCTTCATCATTTAGCTGGCTGCCAAATCCAGCTACAACAATATGAAAAAGCACAGGAAACCATTGAAAAGGTACTGAATTTAGATAATACAAATTCATTAGCTTGGTTTAGACTTGGGCAAATTCATTACACCTGCAAACGTTATGAATCTGCGATCGAATCTTTTGGCAAAGCAATTGAAATAAAATCAGATTATGCTGATGCCTGGTTTATGGGCGGCCAAGCATTAATAGAAAATGAGGCCATCAACGATGGCATGCTAGCCCTAGAAAATGCCCTTCTACTCAACTCCTCGTCAGTGATTTTCAATGAGATTTTTGCAAAAAACTTTATTGAACATAGACGAGATATTGGGACACTTGTAATAAGCGGCGGTATAGGTGACATATTACTTTGCTTACCATTTCTACTGCAGAACAAGCATCACAATCTTAAGATTAATGTTCTCACGCACTTTAAGGGCGCAAAAAGAATATTTGACTCACTTTCAATAGCGGTCAATAAAATTGCATACTATTCAAATGACGTAGAGCGACTGAAGTTACAACCAGAGATCATTGGGCCGAGAGAACACTACCCCTGCCCGAAACGATGGTTTTTAGATGCTAATCCGTTTGATTCAAAAATCATTGGCTTAGATAACTCACGCCCCACCCTTGGAGTGCAGCTGGGGGGTAGCGCAATATCAATTGATCTACAAAGTAAAATTGGCTTGCCCAAAAAATCCTTGCCAGCAAGTTTATTGCTAAATCTGATTGATCTGGATGCCTTCAATATCATTGTGTTCGGCTCTCAAGAAGAAATCAATTCTTACGGATTAGCTGAGAATAAACATGTACATTTCGCCTGCTATCAAAATATTGATGAGAGTCTATCCCTAGTCTCGCAATGTGATTGTTTTGTAGGTAGTGATAGTGCGATTAAATCCTTAACTGCAATGCTACAGATCCCAACATTTGTTTGGATGGGCGACTACCAAGACCTCTATAGAGACGCTAACTTTATTGACGTCTATGCCAATAGTCCGTCGTTTAAGGTATTTAGATATAAAGATATCAACCTGAATCTTGAATCCGGTCAACAAGCGCTTAGAAGTTACTTAGTTGAAATTGGAGTATTGGATAGTGAAAAGCTACAATCAACTCCAAAAAGGGTATCCCCACCTAAAAGTGTGCTCTCTCATTTGAATCATGGCGAACCAAATGTGCTTGAGGCAGGAAACCATTTTGTTTCTAGTAGAGGCCTGATAAGGTCATGTAATAGTCATAATAAAGTATTGCACTCCAGCAGTGATCATATTGATTCCGATATATTGGATACCCATATCTCAGGCGGATCCATTTATATATGCTCTGAAGCGATATTAAATTTTGTAGATCATTTCCTCGATAAGATAAATAAACCTTTTATTCTCGTCACTGGGGATTCAGACATCAGAATTACTGAATCTGTACTGAGACATGAAAAAATACAAAAAATGCTTACAAACCATAATCTACTAAAATGGTTTGCGCAAAACTTAGATACGCAACACGAAAAATTGCATCGTATCCCCATTGGTATGGACTACCATACTATGAACACTAAAGCTGATTATTGGGGTCCAGGGCTACAAAGCCCGAAAAAACAGGAAGAGGATTTAATTCGGATCTCTTCAGAAGCCCCTGAATTTAGTAAGAGAAGTGTTATGGGTTACATCAATTGGCAAAATTCATCCAATAGAGGTGATAGGCAAGAATGCCTGTCCAAGATTCAAAAAGAATTATGTTTTTTTGAGAAGATCCAGGTTCCAAGGCTGCAGTCCTGGGAAAATCAAGCAAAGCACATGTTTGTGATTAGTCCAGAGGGTATCGGTATGGATTGCCATAGAACCTGGGAGGCTTTACTCCTTGGCTGCATTCCGGTGATCAAGAAATCCAATTGCGATGAGATTTATGAGGGTCTGCCGGTATGGATTGTTGATGACTGGAGTGAATTTAACTCCGCCAATATTCTAGAAAAAATTCAGCACTTCTGCGAAGAGGAATTTGATTATTCCGCACTCTTTATGAAAGTCTGGAAAAACAAGGTTAATGATATGGGCATAGAATTAACCAATAAAGTCGCCAAATTAACAGAATATAAAAAAATAATCGAGTCGATTTTGACCTAATTCAGTCCGAATTTATATTTCACAGCATTTAAAGCCTAGTTTTTACAACACAAAATATGTATAAAAATACAAAACTACTTGTATTTGGAGATTCTCACTGCGCTATTTGGGAAGGCAATCTACATCATCGTATAAAAAAATCAAGATTTGAGGGCGTTGAGGCAGTACATTTGGGCCCTGCTCTTGCATATAACTTGCTGAATACATCAGGTGATGAGTTGGGGAAGTGGGGATTACAAATTACAGAATATCTAAATCAATTTTTAATAGATCCATGTAACTTATACGTGATGTTAAGTTTTGGGGAAATTGATATTCGCACGCAAGTTATTCAAAGAGCGATTCAAGATGATATTTCTATTGAAGAGTCAGTAGAAAAGATAGTGCAAAGATTGATTAAATTTTCAGAGATCTTATATGACAAATTTTATATCCCAGTCTTGATATGGGAGCCAGTCCCTTCGGCCATTAATGAGTTTGATCCAACTAATCCCGACTTTCCAGAAGTAGGAAGTTTACTCGAGAGATGTTATGCCACCCAGTGTTTTTCTGAAATTTCAAGGCAAAAAAGTATTGAAATGCAGGGGCTCGGAAAGAATATATATTCATTTGGAATTAACGAAAAATTAGTGAACTTATTCGAAACCAAACAAGAATACTATAAAGATGGATGCCATCTCAATTTAAAGGGATTGGAATTAGCAATATCAAGCCTTAAAAACCTATGCGTTAGTAGCGGACTGGAAGTTCACAAACTCTTTAATCCTTATGCATTAGTTTCAAGCAAAAATAAACTGGTGGATATTTCTAGCAAGATACGGGTAAGTCTGTCCTCTAGACACAATGATGAATCAGCTCAACTAACAAGATTAACGAATAGAGGGTATTGTTTTCATACGAATAAAGATCTCGAACCGTATGCATTGCTTGACATTGGATACTCTTCTAAGATTAAAAAGATAGTAGTATTCAATCGCTTTGATTGCGAATTTGAAAGAGCTAAATCTTTATCCATAATGATAGGTAATGATATCAATAAATTAGAAACTATTCATTCTGTAAATGGCGTTTGGGGATCGCAAGGGGACTCAATTACTATTCAGTTCGAAAATTCATTTCACTCCTTTAGATACATAGCCTTCAAATTACACGAGCAAGAATTTTTACATTTAGGAGAAATTCAAATTTACGAACTATCTTTTTGTAATTAGCGCATATTTATTTAGACTTTAAAATAGGATGGTATATAGCACCTTAGCTAAAAATACTCTAACTTTTTAGAAATTTCTCTTGTAAATTGCAAAACCATTTCGAAGATTTAAATCACGTTCAACGCATTGGTAAGACACGTGATTTTCTAAAATTTGATAGGCGTTAAAGCACTTAAATGAATTCACATCATCGAGTGCGATATACCTTGCACCGATCAAGGAATGTAATTCACTTTCACCCGTGAACTCAGAACCATCAATTAAAGCAAGATCAAAATGTATAATTTTATTGGCTTGCTTAATTACCTCAATACCATTTATGTCTAAACAATTCTCTCTAATATAGTTTACATCCTGGTCGTACCACTGCATCACGATTTCTAACGGGGTTAAATTTAAGTTAGTTTTTGTATTTTTATAGAAGTAAATCAACTCATCTTTTGATGGAAAATCAGATAAGGATACGGATGATAAGTTATAGGCCTTCACGAAACTTAAATTAGAATAATTAGAGACTAATTTATTGAAACGTGGTCGAGATAGCTCCATGCAAAATAATTTCACTTCACTTACATCCGCTCTAGCGCTTATAGAATCAACCAATGCTTTGGTAGTTCCTTCGCCGCTAGATGATCCAATTTCAATTACTGTTTTGATTTCTTCATAGCTTCCTAGTACTGATAACGCAGTATAAAAACTATCATTACTGACTTCTGGTGAAATTAGGTCTGTTATAGCCATTTTTACTTCCTCTCATTCTTACTCAGATGCATTAATTCTTGCTTTAGGGGACTCAAAACTTCATCCCAATCACTCTGCTTTTTCTGCCTAAACAGTCTGACTGATTTATACCAAGGTGAGTCTTCACGTTCCTGTAACCAGCGCCAGCAAGTATCGAAACGATTCAATATCCAGGTTGGCTTTCCGAGTGCAGCAGCTAAGTGTGCTGTAGATGTATCTACTGCAATCACTAAATCAAGGTTTTCAATCAGAGCAGCTGTATCAGTGAAATCTTTTAGTTCGCTTGCGTAATTAATGATCTGAGGTCCATCCCAACCATTCTTTTGCACTTCAATCAGTTCAGATTCAGCTGGATCACCCTTCTGTAGGCTGTAATAGTCCACATCTATACCCTTAAGTGCAATTAATTTATCTAGAGGTAGATTACGTCTGTCATTCGTTGCCCAGACCTCAGGTTGATCAGGTCTAAAACCACCAGACCAGACCAGACCAACGCGCATTTTCTCTTTTTTACCCAACTTATTTGCCCAGTACTGAGTTTTAAGCGGATCAACAGGGATATATGGAGTTGAACTTGGAATAGTTTCTAATGTAGTTTGAAAAACATATGGGAGACTCATCAAAGGACAATAGTAATCATAAGGCTCGGCAGGCTCAATTCCTGTAGTTGTCATACTAGAAACGCCTTCAACACCTTTCATCAGAGCAACTAATGGTTTTTGCACTTCAAAGATAATTTTTGCACCCAATTTAGCTAGCATCGGAACATAACGGCAGAACTGTAAAGTATCGCCCAGTCCCTGCTCGCTTACTACTAAGATGGTTTTATTTTCTAGCGGCTCTTTACCAAGCCACAATGGCTTATGGAATACTCGATTTTTTAATACTCCAGACTTTGAAGCCTTTCTGCGCCACTCATACTCTTTCCAGCCCTCTAAATAGTTACCTTGCGTGAGTAAGACTAAAGATCGATTCCAGCTTGCATCAGGTAGGGTCCCTAAATGCTCCATGGCCTGATCAAAATGAAATACAGAAAGTTCAAGCTGTTGTAATTCATGAAAAATCACACCTAAATTATTATGGGGCTGTGCGAAATGTCTTTTTTTAGCAATGGCAGCTTGATAATCCTGAATGGCTGCATCGTAATTCTGCATCTTTTGTAAGGTTACTCCGCGATTAAAGTACGCCTCCGCAAAATCTTCCTTAAGATCAATAGCCTTGGTGTATTGCAGAATTGCTGCATCAGGTTGATTAATCTCTTGAAAGACTAGCCCTAAATTCGAATAGGCATCTGGATAATCTTTTTTTACTGAAATTGCAACATAAAAGCTTGCCATCGCCTCAGCAAATTTTCCGAGATCTTTTAGTATTACGCCACGATTATTCATTGCCTCAACATAATCAGGCTTTAACTCTAAAGCTCTGTTGTAACAGGCAATGGCCTCGTCATACCTTTTCAAGCCCTGCAGAATAAGACCGCGATTACAGTGCCCCTCTGCGAAGGAGTCATTAATCACAAGCGCTTTATCCAAGCAAGCAAGCCCAGACTCTAGGTCGCCAAAAGAACGATAGATAATTGCCTTATTACTATAGGCTTCAATATAGTCTGGTCTAGTATTTAAAGCTTTGTCGTAAGACTTGATTGCCTCGTCAAATTGTCCGACTTCCTGAAGGAGCACGCCATGATTGAAGTGCGCCTCAGCATAATTCAACTCCAATTGAATTGCGGTCTGATAGCTTTGAAAAGCCTTTTCAACCTCTCCTTGTGCTCGATATATAACGCCATAGGCGTTATGCAGCGCAGGTAAATTTGGATGAATTTCTAATGCAAGTTGTAATTTTTTAATGGCTTCATCAACTCGACCCATTCTTTGCAGAAGAAGCCCACATTTGATATAAGCCTCAATAAAATTTTTATCGATCTTGATGACTTGTTCATATGCCAACAATGACTCATCAAGACGGCCGATCTCTGATAATAAATTTGCTTGATTCAGATGAGCGCCTAAATAATCCGGCTTGATTGCGATTGCATTTTCATAGCACTTGACTGCAGTTTCGTTTTCGCCAAGCTGCTTTAATACTACTCCGCGATTATTATGGGCCTCGTAATGATTGGGATTAATTTGGATTGCCTTGCCATAACTGACTAAGGCATCCTCGTACAGCCCCATTTCTTTTGATACAACACCATGATTATTTAAGACATTTGGCTCTGTATCGTCAATTTTTATTGCCCTACTTAAATAATCCAAAGCCTTTGGAAAATCATTGTTTTGTGCGCTGATCATCCCAGATAATTGCAAGGCGTGAAAATTATCAGGGTGGGATTGCAGAATTTCCCCGTAGATTTTCAGAGCATCATTCAGGTGGCCAGATACTTGCTTTTCAAGGCCTAACTTTAATTTATTAGAGATGAGCTGCTTATTTACAAACTTAGTCATAATAATTACTTCGCCTTCAGAATTGACTGTGAGGCGGTAATGCCTTGCTCAAGAAAATGTCGATATGCTGGTGCTAGTGATGGCATCATGAGTGAGAAAACCAGAAATCCAACACAAATGGTGATCGGAAAACCAATACCAAAAATATTCAATTGCGGAGCTGCTCTGGTAAGTATGCCCAATGCAATATTGGTAATTAGTAAGGCAGCGATCATTGGTAAAGAGATTTGTAAGCCAATACTAAAAATTTTTGCCCCCCAATTAGCAATCGCCATTCCATTGATAGAGCTCGCCTGCATTTCAATTGGAAATGAGTGAAAACTTTCGACCACTCCGGATATCAGCATTAAATGCCCATTAATACTCAAAAATACCATCATCGCCAAAATATTCATCATTGAACCTATAACAGGCGTGGTATTTTGAGTTTGTGGATCAAAAAAAGATGCAAAACCAAATCCCATCATGAGGCCACTAATTTGTCCTGCCATTTCAATGCCGGTGAAGATAATTTGTGCGGTTAACCCCATGGCCAAGCCAATCAGGATTTGTTGCGCCAATACCAAAACACCGCCCAGAGATAAGATGTCAATCCTGGGAGTTTCGGGCACAGTTGGAATGATGATCAATGCCAAAAGAACTCCAAAGGCAACTTTTACAGGAATCGAAAATGACTTACTCGAGAAAAAAGGGGCAATGGCAATAAAGCCCAAAATTCTCGTCAATGGCAGCATTAGCCCAAAGACCCATGCTTCAAAAATATGACTATTGAAGGTAAGCATATGCTGACTAGACCTAAATCAGCCGTTCAAAAACTGAAAATTAGTAAAAGACTTAGTCATGTAGTCAACTAATACCGAAAGCATCCATGGTCCAGCCAGAATCATCGTTGCAAGGACGGCGACTAGTTTAGGAATGAAGGTTAAAGTCGCTTCATTAATTTGGGTAACCGTCTGGAAAATACTCACAATTAAACCCACTATTAAGGAAACCAGCAGCAGAGGAGCGCCGACGGTTAAGGTTACCTCCATCGCGGTTCTGCCGATATTCATTACTGATTCTGGAGTCATTTCTTATCCTTGATTAGTCGCTAGCGAAAGCTATTGGCAAGGGAGCCAATGAGCAATTGCCAGCCATCTACTAAAACAAACAGCATTAATTTAAAGGGGAGCGAGACAATAGACGGAGGAAGCATCATCATTCCCATCGCCATCAGGACGCTAGCCACCACCATATCAATCACTAAAAAAGGAATAAAAATACTGAAGCCGATTTGAAAACCGGTTTTGAGCTCGCTAGTCATAAAGCTAGGAATCAAAACACTCATGGGGATATCATTTGGATTCGCAACCTTCTTACCGGCCAAGTTAAGAAACATCGCTAAATCTGCTTCGCGAGTTTGCTTAAGCATAAATTCTCTGATTGGGACTGAGCCCTTATCTAAAGCTTGCTGCATCGTAATTTTATTTTCACTCAGCGGCTTATAGGCTTCGCCATAAACGCGATCCAATACCGGGCTCATAATAAAAAATGTCAGGAATAGCGCTAGCCCTAATAAGATTTGATTTGGCGGAGAAGATTGGGCACCAATAGCCTGGCGCAACAGTGAGAGAACAATGATGATTCTTGTAAAACTAGTCATCATTAACACTATCGTTGGCAAAAATGACAGTGCAGTCAATAAAATAAGGGTTTGCAGGCTCAGGCTATAGTTCTGGCCACCATTAGCAGTTGCAGAACTGGTAAACACATTCAAGGCAGAGTTATCAGCGCCAAAGCATACGAAACTCATCAGACTTAGCGCTGAAAATAATACTAAATTAAGCCTTGCTTTTGATAAAGATTGCATATTCATTTCTTGAGCAACCTTTTAAATATTTCAGTAAGGGCTGGATTAGCCATTGCTACTACACGCTCAACAGGTTGAGCCTCTTCAATCACCGGGCGAGATTCAAATCTAAATCGTTCATTTTTGGAAACAATCGATGATTCATTCAGTACTTCTTGCTCCTCAGCCTGCTCCAGCAAGAGGTTTTTATCGGCTGCTATAGCTTTTGTACTGGAGCTGAGATGCTCCATTTCAGATATCTTAAAACTACCCAGTGAATTAATATTGCCTGGAGTAACCCCCGTCACAATCCAATGACCGGCAAGCTCAACTACTACGAGTCTTTCACGGGAACCCAGATTCACTCCACCAACAATTCTGGCTACTGAATTACCACCAATTTTCGAATTATTAAAGCGTTTCATAGCCCATGCAAAGGCAGCAATCACACCAAGCACAATCAGTAAACCAAAAACCACTCGAAACGGGCTACTACTATCATCAAAACTGGATGCCTGACCCATCTGCGCAAGTGCCAAGCTTGGCAATAGCACCAATGAAAGAAAGATGGGTCTGATCAGTTGCATGATGGCGTCTAATAAATTATTTATTGAGCTTTCGGATGCGCTCTAACGGTGTGATGATTTCTGTTAGTCGCACACCAAACTTCTCATTAACAACAACGACCTCACCCTTAGCGATGATGTAGCCATTTACCAATATGTCCATCAAGTCACCTGCAGAACCCTCTAACTCCACAACAGATCCCTGGGCAAGCTGTAATAAATTTTTGATGGTGATCTTCGTCCTACCCAATTCAACGGTGAACTGCACCGGAATATCGTGAATAAAATCAATATCTCTGATTGGCTCGTTTTCAGAGCTTCCTTCAATCTCATTTAGCACCTCATCCTGAACGAGATCCTTATCTTGATTATTCTCATTACTCATTATTTGCTTCCTTCACATACTCATTTAAGTTTGATTGCAAAAACTTTTCGATCCTCAAGGCGTATTTCTTATTAAAAGTTCCATATCTACATTGCATCACTGGGACATCATCAACCGTTACCGTCACCAGCGGATCATATTCAAGAGGAATGAAATCACCAATTCTTAAAGACACAATGTTTTCTAGAAATAATTTTTTTCCACCCAAGTTGGCAACTAGTTCAAGCTCTACAGAATTCACTGTTTCGGCCATAGCCTCGATCCATTTGATATCGACGTCCTGAACCCTACCCTGCATTTGCGAGGTTAATAAATCTCTTATAGGCTCCAAAGCCGAATACGGAATACACAGATCCATTTCATAACTTTTTTCCTCAATCTCAATGGTGAAGGTCGTTGTTACAACGACCTCGCTCATCATTGCTATATTGGCAAACTGCATATTCATCTCAGATCGAATGTATTCATATTCGATTGGATGAACGGGAGCCCAAGCTTCTGTATAGGGCTCAAAGAAGACTTCTAAAATACGCTCAACAATGCGGAGTTCTGTAGGTGTAAATTCTCTGCCCTCAGAGTTCGTCTTAAATCGACCACCACCGCCAAATAAGTTGTCAACCACAAATAGGACAAACTCAGGCTCGCATAGCATTAAGCTAGTAGCGCGTAATGGCTTTATCTTAATGAGATTGATATTGGTTGGGTCTTTATGCTTTGCAACAAACTCACTGTACTTACAAGTTTCTACTGCGGTTGCCTTGATCTCTACTAAGCGACCCAAAAAGGTCGACATGCTAATTCTGAATAAACGGATAAAACGCTCGTGGATGTTCTCGAATGTCGGCATTCGCCCACGGACAATACGCTCCTGACTTCCCAGGGCGAATGAAGTGGCCTGACCAGGACTCTCTTTCACGGATTCAGGCTCGGCCGCACCCTCCTCTACATTTTTTAGAAGAGCATCAATTTCTTGATCGGAGAGATTTTCATCAGTCATTTTTGGGATCGAATTTATTGAACGATGAAAGAAGTAAAGTAGGCGCCAGTTAATTCTTGCTCTGACTCAGAACCCATAAATGGCTTTTTAAGTGCATTAATAATTTCAGAAGTCAGATTCACTTTTCCGTCCAAGGTAGAAACCTCCGAGGCGGATTTTGCAGAAAGAATGAATAAAATTCGATTTCTCACTTCAGGCATGCGATCTTTTAAGGCCTGAGCATCTTTTTCGCTGGGCACTTGCAAACTTAAGATTGCTTGAAGATATTGCTGAGAATCGCCGCTCTCAGGCCTCAGATTGACAGTAAATACTTCTAAGGGCACAAAAATTTGTACAACTGGTTTACTTTCGGCAGCTGAACCACTGGATCTATAAACTAAAAAGTAATAAGCGCCTGCACCTGCAACGAGCAGTGCAAGGACGGCAATAGCGATAGTTACAAATAGCTTTTTGTTGGATTTCTTTCTCGGCGCACGTGCAACTTCCGCCTCATCCTTTGCGTCTTTTTTGTTAGGTGCTATAGCCATTTATGACTCCATTTGTAATATAGGGACTATTATGAAGTCCAAATTAACGCATAGATAGTCAGAAAAGAGGGGTATTTAGCCTCTTGCTATTGATTTGGGGGCGCCAAAAATAGCAATTCCAGATACGGAGATTTAAACCCTAAGGCTCACAGAGCTAGGATTGACTGGTATGAACTTGTTTTGTGCATCAATATAGGGGTTCAATGCAGCTTGGAGAAGCCCCAAATTCTGACCAGAAAGCATATCTGGCGCACGAAACTCATTTTGCTTAGCAATTTGAATTGAGCTGCCAGCAGACCCAAGAGAATTAGGGCTCAGATTTTTTACCAAGGATTGAACCAATTTATCTGAGCTAGCCCCTAAAGCCACGCCGCCAACTCCTGGCAATGCAACTGAAGCTGCAATACCTGCGCCAGCCCCCAAGGTCTTGCCTAGTAAATTGGTAAATTGCGCCAAAAAACTCGCTTTTTGCAAGGAGCCCTTGTTTGGAGTGGCCGAAACACCGCTGGAATAAACTTCTCCAGCACCAGAGCCAACAAGGAAGGGGTTAATTGAGGTATCCAAATTGATATTTTCTATTGATTCGCAATCATAACTGGATTTTCTCAGTACCCAGCAGGATCAATTGAGAGAATAAAGGGCAAAAAACCCTCTAATTTAGGGAAACGCCTATATTTTGATGTCTTTTGGTAAACCCCAATGGTGGTGATACTAGCAAATGCACTCATAACGCCCCTTCCTCAGAATTGAAATAAGTACTGGACCAGTCTGGATATTCTCTCAAATCAATTGGACCCTCTTGAATAATACTCACTAAGGTATGCCTTGAATCTACTCTAATGGTCGAATAGAGCCTAGAAATAATTTCCTGCTCACCCTCCAATACCTGCATAAAATTCCCATCCTTAAACATCAACACGCCAGTAATATCCAAAGCCTCATTTCTACTCTTTGAAAGCGCTACGAGCTCTAAAAATTCATCCCTAGCAAGATTTTTAGTGGCCGAACTAATGTAGATAAGTTGATACATGAATATCTATCATTAGACGTAGAAATTGACTATCTTGGCCGCATTCAAATCAGTTACATCGAGCTTACTTGGGCCGTCTCTTGCTATGACCTCATTTGCTTGATAACTGGAACCAGAGCTAATATTTAGGTGACTTAAAACCAGTCCGGCTTCCAGCATCGATGATTTAAGATCACTCGAACCCATTTGAAGCGCCTGAAGAACATCAGAATTATTAGAATGAAAGCTGACGCTTACTTGATCGCCCTTGATAAGAAGGATGATTTTTAGAGACCCTTTATCAGCTGAGTTTAGAGTAATTACTGCGGTGTGTTTGTCAGATCCAAACATCACAATGGTTTTTTGCGCTAATTCTGTAATCCATTCTGGACTAGAGAGGGATGATTGCATCTGCAGTTGAATAGCACTGGCATCCCCCGAAGTTAAATCCTGCATGTGGTTTATAGAACTCATGGCCAACGCCCCCACAGCCTCAAGCTCATCCGCAGAGGGCTCTTCAGAGGCTTTGTCATGCGGATTACGATGATGTGGTGAATCTTTCAAGAATTGCCCATGACTAGAGCCATCATCCTTTGCTAAAAGCTCGGCTGCTTCAGCTTCTCCAGCTTCTTCAGCCTCTTCGGCTTCACCGGCTAAATTGCGAGACCCATTTAAAACATGCTCATCTGCTTTGTACTTCAGGTAATTTAAAGTACGCGGAGTTCCTTGACTTGAAGGATTTGCGACTGAATATAAGGGGCTTGATCCATCCACCCTAGAGATATTGCGACCCAACTTATCAACAGCAGAAGTAAGTGCAACACTAGCATTGCTTTGCTTATATTCTGCAATGTTTTTCATTGCAAGGATGTATTCAGTCTGATGAATATTGACCTCAAAAGCATGAATAGATTTGCTATTCAATTGGCTATATGTCTTGGATTGACTCAATATTTGATTGGCATGGACAACATCTGGCGAGAGGAGTTTTGCAGAATTTAAGCCCTGCTTACCATCATCCATTTTGAATAGCGCAGCTTGTGTACTTAAAACCTCACCGAAAGTACCGCCTGATCGCACAGTAGCATTAACGCCATTACCGCTGGTAGCTGAAGCCCCATTAGCTTTTACTAATAAGGGATCATGAGATTGCAGTTCGATGCTCATATTTTCAGTGAAAAACTGCCGTATGAAATTGGCGATGAGTAATTGCAAACTCATCCATTAATTTTTGATCTGACTTTAACTCTAAGGCACGCTTCTCTTTTTTATTCTTTTCAATCAGTATTTCATACTTCCGTTTCTTTGCCTCACAAGCTTGCCAAAACTTCATATGCTGCTTAACGACCTCAAGATACTGTTCAATCACGATTTCTTGAGTTTTGACAGCAGAATCAATGCTATCTAAGAAGGCTTGAAAGTTTTGTAAATCAACAACAGCCATGCCCTGCGAGAGCCGAACTGCATTTTTTACAACATATTCCTCTCGATAGAACAGTAGTTGCTCTTTTTGCGCTTTAGACTCATTGGCAGTGCGATGTGCCTTAGCCAATTGCTCAGCCGCCATATCAACCTCGCGCTTGGCTAACTTTAGTAGTAGGTGCATAGCTTGAGATGAATAGCTCATGAAGTGCCCTCCAGGATGTTTTGTATGCCATCAAGGCTCTCCTCAATGCTAGCTCTAACCTTTAAATCTTGCTTCAAGAATTGCTCTATTAACTGATGCTTTTGTATGGCTTCGTCCAATATTGGGTCAGCGCCACTAACATAAGCACCCACATTAATTAAATCGAGGTTACGACTATATTTAGCATTCAGCTGTTTGATTTTCTGTGCATGCATTTGATGCTTTTCATCAATGATGCCGTGCATCACTCGACTAATAGACTGCTCTACATTAATCGCCGGATAATGACCAGCTTCTGCTAATGCTCGATCTAGAACAATATGGCCATCTAAAATTGCACGTGCAGAATCGGCGATTGGATCTTGCTGATCATCACCTTCTGTTAGGACGGTATAAAAAGCAGTAATAGATCCACCGCCAAGCTCGCTATTGCCTGCACGCTCTACTAATTTTGGAAGCTTTGCAAATACCGATGGAGGATAACCCTTTGTTGCCGGTGGTTCACCAACAGCCAAAGCGATCTCTCGTTGAGCCATAGCAAAGCGAGTTAATGAATCCATGATCAATAAAACATGCTTACCTTCATCACGGAAGTATTCAGCAATACTTGAACAATAGTTCGCTGCCTGGACCCGCATGAGGGGTGACTCATCTGCTGGAGAGGCAATGACCACAGAACGCTTTAGGCCATCTTCACCTAATATATTCTCAATAAACTCTTTTACTTCACGGCCGCGCTCACCAATGAGGCCGACAACAATAACGTCTGCATCGGTATATCTAGCCATCATTCCCAATAAAATACTTTTACCCACTCCAGATCCCGCAAATAAGCCCATGCGTTGACCCCGACCCACGGTAAGTAGGCCATTAATGGCTCGCACTCCAACATCTAAAATATGATCGATCGGTGAACGCTTTAAGGGATTAATTGGTTCAGATTGGAGGGATGAGAAAAATTGGGCATTTAATGGGCCAAATTGATCAAGCGGTCTTCCAGATGCATCAAGCACTCTACCTAATAATTCAGGCCCAACAGGCAATTGCATACTGTTGGAATTCGAGTTTGCCTGGAAATTTTTATCATTCTGAATATCTGCAAATAAACGTCCATACTTTGCAGGCATACTTTTGAGGTATACCCTTGTGCCAGGGGATAAACCTTCAGTGCTACTTTGAGGCATCAAGAAAAGTTTTTGCTTATCAAAGCCAACAACCTCAGCTTCTATAGTCTTGTTATCAGATAGAGGTATTACGCAAGTGCTCCCAACGGATAACTCGATGCCTGATACTTCAATGACTAAGCCCGTTACCCTAACTACCCGACCAGCAAACTGCATGGTCTCTATTCCTGAAAGGGTTTCATGACAGTTATTTAAAAAACGGGAAAGTAAACCAGTGAAATCTTGTTGGATATCCTGGTTCAAATGAGGGATCATTTTACTTCCTCATGCCAATCTAGATTCTTACCTAATGATTCAGCAATAAATTTCCAGCGCACTTCATTAGTAGCGTCCATAGAATTATTTGCCGTGTCTATAAAACACCCGCCTCTATCGATATTTGCGCTCTCTACTAGCTGCCATTGCTTTTTACTCAGCTCATCATGCAAGTACTGTCGCACAATGACTGCGTCATCAGGATGGACGGTGAGCTTTAACTCGCTAGCATCAATGAATTGTCTAGTTGCCTCGCCAATAGTAGCTTTAATCACATCGGGGTTAATTTTAATTTCAGATCGAATCATCGACTGAGCTATCGCTAAAGAAAGAGTGAGGACATCATCACAAATCTCTACATTTTTCGAGTTAATGCTTGCACCAAACTGTCCCATCAAGGCGGCCAAAGCAAGCTTTTCATTAGCATTTTCAGACTGCGCTAAAGATTTACCTTTGGAATATCCGTCTTTGAATCCGGAATCATGACCCTCTGCGTAAGCTTTATCGATCACTGCCTGAATTTCTTCGGCAGTTAACTGAGGAACCGCGTCTGGATCCTCTTTTGGAATAGGATTAGCAAAGCCTGGCGGTACAAGGTCAACAAAAATTAAACTATTGTCCCTATTAGACATAAGACTCATCACCCTTATTGCTCAGCATGATTTGGCCTTCCTCAAACAGAGTACGAACAATCTGCAGGATTTCTTTTTGGGCGCCTTCAACATCAGATAACTTAACAGGGCCTTTATTTTCTAGATCATCCCGCATCATATCTGCAGCTCGAGTAGACATATTTTTGAATATTTTCTCTCTCAGCTCTGCACCAGTGCCCTTAAGAGCAGTAATTAATACCTCAGATTGCACATCGCGGAGAATAGTTTGGATACCTTTATCGTCAATACCCAGAATGTCATCAAACACGAACATTTCATCCATGATTTTTTGAGCCATGTCGATATCGTATTCTTTAAAACTATCCATCAGAATCACTTCTTGAGGACCGGTAATAAAGTTCATAATCTCAGCAGCAGCTCGTATTCCACCAATTTGTTTTTTGCCACCCGCTTGATTGGTGGCAAGTAATTTACCCAATACTGCGTTAAGCTCTTTGAGCGCTGTTGGCTTGATTTCTTCCAGGGTAGCAATACGGAGCATTACATCTTTGCGCAAATCTTCAGTAAATAGAGTCAATACTTGGGACGCTTGATCGGGCTCTAAGTGCACCAGGATGGTTGCAATAATTTGCGGGTGTTCGTAACGGATTAAATCTGCAACTGCAGTTCCATCCATCCACTTCAAACTTTCAATACCATCAGAATCTCGACTATCTAAGATTCTCTGGAATAGGCCACTTGCTGTTTCGTTACCGAGCGCTTTACTTAATACATTTCGAGTAAATTCATCGGTATCAAAGTTCAGTGCTGCGCCCTCACCAGCTACACTAAAAAATTCTCTTAGGGTCGAAGCAACTTCGCTTTGCTCCACTCTTCTGAGAGTGGCCATAATCCCACCCAAGCGCTGAACATCTCTTGGGCTAATGTATTTCATGACCTCAGCAGCACCCTCCTCGCCGAGGGCGAGCATCAGTACCGCTGCTTTACTTAGGCCATCAGTATTAGGAGGAGGCATTTCCACTCGCCCAGTTAGATACTACGTCAGCAACCACCTTCGGATTGTCTTTGGCTAATTTCTGCACATTGTCAATATCTCGCTGATAAGGAGACTTTTTGATCACCGGCATACCCGCATCATCCATATCATCTTCCAAGGCTAGAGCTGCTTGAGCGCGTCCAGGGAACATGGACTCCCCTGAAGCCCATTTAGCTAACATTGGCTTTAGCGCTTTTCTATACAGGAGGAAGGCAATCAAGATGCTGAGGATAATTTTTCCTGAGTCTTTAGCCATATCAAGATAACTAGCATCTTTCCAAACAGGTAGATCAGGCATATCGCTCGCTCTATTGTCGGTAAATGGCGTATTCACTACTGACAAGCTATCGCCCCGCTCCTCATTAAAGCCCATAGCCTTTTTAGCCAGCTCTGAAATTTGGGCTTTTTCATCATCATTCAATGGGCGACTGGTAATAACGCCGTCCTTATCGACTTCTTGTTTGTTGTTGACAACCACTGCGACGGAGAGCCTCTTAATGCCGCCCATCGATTTTTGCTCATAAGTGACCGTCTTATTAATCTCGTAATTGGTCAGTGTTTTCTTATCACTACCCATTGCTGGTGACGGTGCAGCATCTGCGGCAGGTCCAGCACCCGCCCTAGCGTTTGCAATTGGTGCGTTAGCATTTGCCGCCGGCTGATTACTTGTGGCACCCGGAATTCCACCTGCAGTACCACCACCTGAATTAGCGCCACCTACAGGCTGATTGGCCTCATAGGTTTGCATGCTTCTAATAGCAGCAGTCTTTGAATCCTGATTTGGCTTGAATATTTCATTGGCCTCTTCAATACTGGAGAAATCAATTTCGGCATTTGCCTCCGCTTTCACGTTCTTAGCACCCATGATTGGAGTGATGATGGACTGAACGCGCTTAGCAACGTTACGCTGAATTTCATCAACGTACTTCATTTGACTCGCATCAAGCGTTTTTTCGCCTTTTTTACCCTGGTCAGATAATAGATTACCGCCGCTATCGACGATATCAACCCCTGCCGTAGGTAGATTTGGAACGCTGCTCGATACTAAGTGCACGATTGCACTCACTTGACGCTGTTCTAAGGATCTTCCTGGAGCTAGCTTTACCAACACCGAGGCGGTAGGCTTTTGATCTTCACGGATAAAGACGGTTGACTTTGGAATCGCCAGATGAACACGAGCGTTATCAACCCCAGAAATAGATTGAATACTTCTCTCAAGCTCTCCCTCCAGAGCACGCTGATAATTGACCTGCTCAACAAACTGCGACACTCCGAACTTTTGATTTTCAAGTAACTCAAAACCCACATTTCCAGCTCTAGGAAGACCCATAGCCGCAAGTCTCAATCTAGTTTGATAAACCTGGTCATCAGGTACCAAAATAGACGCCCCACCGTCCGCAAGCTTATAGGGAACATTCATTTGCTCTAATGCGGCCACTATCGCGCCCCCATCCTTATCATTAAAGTTGGAAAAGACGACCTTATATTTGCCACCCATACTCCACATTAGAACTACGCTAATAATGGCAACGGTTGCAGCAATACCAAAGGCCAATAGCATCTTCCCGCTACTTTCGCCATTTAGATTCATTCGCTCCATTAGTTTTTCCACTGCGCATCCCTTTTAGCCAATTATTTAGTTCCTGCAGCTACCCTATAAACAGTAGCTCTATCTTTGGACATATTATCTGCATCTTTATTTTCTTTCAATTGAGGGAATAGAGGCTTTTTTTCCACCTTATTGAGCTTACTGAATGGGGGCAATCCTGATAAATTAACCTCCATCCAGGTTATAGGAATGGTAAACAGATTATGGCAATTGGTGCAATAGATTCAGGCAAGATCCAGGCGATGCTATCTCAATTGAAGGCAGCGGCCCAAAATCAACCCTCGAACCCCACCTCCTTGGTGGGTGGCCTTAATGGGGTCGGAAAGCCCACATCCCTACAACCTGTAAACACCCAGACTAAGGTTGATTTTTCAGAGGCCTTAAAAGCTTCCTTAGACCAAGTGAACAATAGCCAATCCAAAGCGGTTGAACTTGGCAAAGGATTTGCCATGGGGGACGATAGCGTCAATCTCTCCGATGTGATGGTTGCATCTCAAAAAGCAAGCATCTCGTTTCAAGCTACAGTGCAAGTCAGAAATAAGCTAGTGTCGGCCTATCATGACATTATGAACATGCAGATTTAAGACCTTACTGCCGTTGCTCTAACTCGTATACCCAAGCTAAGATTTCAGCGATTGCCCGATACATCTCCTCAGGCACATAGTCATCTAGATCTACCTGCATCAGTAAGCTCACTAGCTCTTTGGACTCATGAATATAGATTTGGTTTTCTATTGCGGCTTGAATAATCTGCTCTGCAACAATTCCTCGCCCAGAAGCAACCACCTTCGGGGAAAAGTCACCATGCTCATAAGCCAAAGCTACTGCTTGCTGGATTGATTTAGGATTATTTTTATCCATTTTTTAGCACACTGATGCCATCAAGCTTGTTCGTGTAAGACTCAAAATGATGACGCAACTGAGGAATCGCCACCTCAACCGCCCGCCGAGACTGTTGACTTGCAACCTCAATCTGAATATGAATACGATCTTGGTTCATTACGATATGAAAAATCATTTTTCCTAAGGAGGGCAGATCAAGCGCCAAGGTACTCTTAAACGATTTTTTTTCAGGTAATTCCGAGCTTGAACCACCGCTATCTCTACCTATAGTCCACTGCATATGCTGCTTTGGCCAGATCATACCAGCCCACTGAATTTGCTGCTTTTCTAAGACGTCCAATTGCTTGCTAATGATTGATGAGCTATTAACATCTTTTTGATTTTGCAGCTCTTTTCGAAGCTGCTCGATTGTTCTTTTGCCCTGTATAAAACTGGCAATATGCGACTCGTAAAATAAACCACTAAAACGTAAAGCATTTTGTAGTTCTATTGCTGACATTTGCGGGCTTGTTACAGATGTCAATAAAGGCGCCATATCCGACCCGTCAACTTGGTTAAGGCTAGAAAATTGCGCTGTTGCAGACAAGGCCTCCAGTACCAATTTCCCAGCCTGACTTAATAGGACATTACTAGGAAGGAGAGATGATGGGCTTGGCTGAAGCAACATAAAGGTTGGCTTAGGATCAGCACCCAAATAGCGTAAATTGATCGTTTGCCCAGGCTCGCGTAGCTCCGGTAATTGCATCTTAAAAATCTGATCACCAATTTCGACTGAGGTGATATTTTCAGAGTCGATCCCTATTACTTTGCCGACATATTGCATGCCCACCACAAGACGATTAGCTTGGGTAGACTGATCGCGATTCAGTGCACTTAATTCAGCACCTGTAATGAGTTTAATTGTCACTGAATAAAATGACTATTTTCTGAGTCCTTCACTGCCACTCACAATATCGTTTAAGCGTAGCATCCATGGTTGAAGTAAATCCATGATTTCTTTGTCGTTAGATAAGATTGTCTTAAGGCAGGCCACTTTCCTTTGAAGTCCATCCGCACTAAGCTGGGACTTACCATTATGCATGGGTATTTGATGGATGTAGCCTTTGCATACTAACTCTAACTGAACGTAGCATTTCCAATCCTCTCGACGGGCTGCCTCCAGCATTTGTTCGCTGATTTCAGTTACTGCCTCGTAAAGAGAAAGCATATCGCTTGGGGGTGAGATCAATTGGATAGGGCTTAAAAAGATTTAGGGGATAACTTTCGATAAAGAGATCATACCGATCTTAGGAAAAACCAAAGCCTGTAAAAAGGCATTAAAAGCCCTCTACCAATTAAATTTAAAGTCCATTAAGAAATAATGTTATTCCTGATAGCATAATGCGCTAATTCTGCTGTACTTGTCATTCCCATTTTCTTTAAAGCACGTGACCGATACATGCTAATAGTCTTGGTTGATAATTTCATCCGATCTGCAATTTGGGTCAAGGTTAATCCAGAGGCAACCATAACGAGATATTGGTACTCACGATCCGATAAGGATTCATGTGGGTCTCCATCAAAGCTCTTTTCATAAGCCTGGGTCGCTAAGATATTAGCAACATTAGGACTAACATATTTAGCATTGGATGCAACTTGCCTAATCGCTCCGACCAAGTCAGCTGTTGAGGACGATTTTGTAATATAGCCAGAGGCGCCTGCTTTTAAAACTCTGACTGCGTAAAGATTTTCTGGATGCATGGACAGCACAAGAATGGGCAGTTTTTTGTTTTCACGGCGAATGGCCTTGATTACATCTATTCCACTTTTATCTTCGAGATCTAGATCTAAAACCAAGCAATCAATTAAATGATTTGAAACGAATTTAATCACATCAGGAGCTGTACCCAATTGCGCGGCAATTTCAATGCCTGGGTAGGTAGAAAGAATCTGTGCAAGCCCTTCCCTCAAAACAACATGATCGTCAGCCAACGCTAAGCGGATATGCCTCATTAGGGTCATGCGGAAAATCCTATTCAGTTAATTGAGAAGCTGACTGAATATACCAAAAAACTAGGATTTTGCTCTATTGATTTGGCTATTTAGCTCATTACTCCAGCGAATAGCTTGAATTTGGATATTAGTTATTTGCTCAGCAGTTAAGTCTAATGACTTTCTTATAGACTCCATCTCATCGAAATTGACTGATTCAATAGCGTCAGCTAGGTTTAGCAATTGGCCAAATAAGCCCTCTCGATGCAGTAGACCATTTTGTAACTGCTCGGCTAATGGTATTTGAGCTAATACCTCTTCAAGCGATAAATCAGTTACATGATTAATCAGGGAGAGCATGCCCACCATAAATGCCTGATCGCTAATACCTGGCTGTGCAATATCGTTTTGTTGCGACAAAAGCTCTAGGAACTTAGCTCGGTTAACCACCCTCTGCTGTAAGTCAGTATTTAATTTTGATCCAGCTTGGGTATAAACCAATAACATCATCCACTGAAGTAATTGTTTTTGACCCAGCACAACTAATGCTTGACGCACACTTGATATCTGCATGTGCCCGCCAATCCCAACAGAGTTAACTAGGCGTAACAATCCTAAGGTTAAGTCAGGGCTATTTTTAAAATACGGCTCTATCGAATCAATGTCTGAATCTTTGAATAGCAAGCCAATCAACTGAATTAAGCTTAATTGCTCAGCCTTGGGCTTTTTACCTTTAAGCAGAGTTGGCTGAGAAAAATACTCACCTTGAAAAAGCTTAATACCCAAATCCTTGCATAACTCAAAATCGGCCTCTGTCTGAACATGCGCTGCAAAAATGGCAACCGTGGGTGACTTCTTCCGAACCTCTGCAACCAGCACCTTGAAATTATCTTGCGACAATTGATTTAAGACTACAGATTGGCCATCAAGCATAGTTAAGGCAAGATTTACTTTAATGTAGTCCAGTAAATTAGTAATGTTTTCATTTGCGACAGAAAAGTTAAACCATTCCACAGCAAAACGAAATCCTTTTCGCTTGAGAGCCTGAAGGCGCTCAATAGCCTCTTCTCCAAATCGAGAGAAATCAATTAACTCCAGGACAATTCTGCGCGGGGGCAATAAGTCGATTGCGTTACTGGTAAGCATCTTCTCAGAAACAGGAATAAATCCGTCCACATCACCAAGAACACTTTCAAGACCGAAATGACTCATCGCGTTAATGATGATATTGCTACTAGCAGCTAAATCATCTTCATCGGTATGGTTGTCCAGACTTTCCTTAGACCTAAATAGCATTTCGTAGGCAACGATTTTTCCGCGAACATCTAGGATGGGATTTCTGCCCAGAAAGATATCTGCAGAATTAGCATCCACCAGAACCGGATCAGACTGAATCATGTATCCCCATTTCGCGAAAAAGAATGAAAAAACCCAATGGGCATCTCCATAGGATACAAGGAATGTAATGTGGGGAAAACGGATTTAATCCGCAGAATAGAGGCATAAATAGCACTCTATTCTATTTTGAAACTAGCTAGGCGTGATTTAGGCCGAAGTATTGATAATGGAGCCCAGACTAGCACCAACCAATAAAGAGTGATCCGTATGGTCAACCGTAGGATTGCCCGGATTGCTAGCGCTCTGTGGATTATTGGGTCCAGCCACTTTATTTAGCTGTTGTGTTTCCTGGGAATTAGCAATATCTCTGGCCACTTGATCCATTTGAGTTTTATCGCCAGTACCAAGGGAACGCTGAAGCTTTTCAAATAGGGAGCTAGGCGAAATGATCCCGCCGCTTCCAACAAAGCCTAAAAGTGCTTGTTGCGCCGCATCAATATCTCCGCTACGCAAGGCTGCGTTTAGAGCCCCAAGATATCTGCTTTTAATATCTTGAGTAGATGGGTCAGGTGAACCACCATACGATGAAATTGAATTAATCTGCATATTCATATGACCTCCTCTAACTAAAGAATATCTCCTAAATTACGTAATTACATTAAAAATGAACAAAAAGCATAAAAACTAACTTTTAATACACTTCCCATGTATTTCTTTACGACACTAGATTAGGAAACTTTAATAATTATTAAAGAAATTTTCTTAATTTTTGTAAATCGGCACTTAAGGCACTAGAAATAGCGTTGGACTCATTGATAGCCTGACTGATTAAGTCTATTTTTAAGGCCAAATCCTCCTTAGAAATCCTCTCTAACTGAGAGGCAAGGAACTCAGAGGTAAATCTGGCCCCCAATAAGGGCTGAGCCAGATCATGAATCAGCTGCTCCAAATGGGTTATTAGGGCTTGAGCCTCATTTTCTGGCAGTTCTTCCCGAGCAGTCATAGGGTTAGATGCTTAGTTGCAAATCTTTTTACCATTCGCATTCACAACACAGCTTATTCCATTGGCATTAATGGTCTGATTTCCATTCGTAACAGAGCTACCGCCCTGTAGAGGGGGCCCAGAACTAGTGACTGCAGTATTGGCACTGCCCGAATAGCCGTAAGGGACAACGATGGGGTAGGTATTAGGAGGAAAATTAGGGTTTCTACCTACTTCATGACCACCCATTGGGCCACCTACGGGTGGGCTAACTAAAATCGGGCCAACCCCTATTGGGCCGGCCAAGGAAGGGTTAGAAAGTGCTGGGCCCGAGCTCAAAACACCCAAAACTAGAGAAAGCAGTAATTTTTTACGCAAATTCATGTTCTAGCCCTTAAAAATTGGGTCAGTATCGATCAAGAGCTCTATTGTTCTTCTGAGGTCTCTTCAACCTCAGCATCAGGCCACTCATCCTCGTCGGGCTCTTCTTGAGTCTGCTGAACGAAGCTTCGAATAGCATGCAAGGAGTCATCGGCAATCGCTTGCATCGTTAGCGGCTCTAAATCATCTACAGCCAATAAACGCAACTGCTCTTCATCACCCAGCTCAGCGGCACGCGCCAACTCCAGTAATTGCCCTAAAAAACCGCTTCCGTCTGAAATGGCATCAACAACGGCATGAGGCAAATTAAAGTCCTGCAGCACTTCACGGCTAGGCTTATCAAAAAGCACCTCAACCAAGGATAATCCGCCAGTTAAGAAGGCTAGATCGGTAGAGGCGAGTCCGCCCCCGGCCCCAAGACGGCCCGCGGCATTTTCCATGAAGAATGCACGCACACAAACGTGTTGCAATAAAGGCAAGGAATCCAGATGAACGCCCGCACTATTGTTGGCATATAACAATAACTGGGTCCATCGGGTAATCCGTTTAATCCCAGACAGAACGACTGCATCACGCACGTTTACAACCTTGCGGTTCTTTCTTTTCCCTTCAATTTCAGCAATCTTAATAAGATGCTTGGCCACAGTCGGATTTTGAGATAGCTCAGAATCCAATTGGGACAATTCTGGGTTCGAAAGCAAGAGAGTTAGCAACTTTAAGAGCTTAAGATGCTTTTCATCTCTGTGCATGGACGTTTCTGGAGCGGCATGGGTAAAAAAGTAGCCCTCAAATAGATCAAAACCAAGCTCTTTAGCTTGATGTAATGCATCTATCGTATTTACATCGGTGGCGAGAGCCTGGATCTCTAATTCATGGCATTTATCAATAATTTCTTTTAATTGATCATGATTACCATGGACCGGATCCAGCTTTACAAACTTGAAAAGCGGCAAAATATCGCTGTAACCCTCAAAAAGATGGTCAAAATCAGTGAGCACTAATTGATACTTCACTCTATTGAGACTCTCGCATTCCTTCAGAACCTCAGGATCCGCCAGAAGCTTGTAAGGAATCTCCAAGGCAAATTTCAGCGCTGGAAGCGACCTCACCTTCTTATCTAGCAAAATCTCTTTATTGACCTTAATGAATCCAATTTGACGACCAAGAGAATTTGCTACTCCCTTTTCACGCAAGGCACGCATGACTTCGCTCAGCTTTACAAATGGCTCTGGAGGCAATTCTGGAGGGGTCTCTGATGCATTTTCCTCTGCGGACTCAGGCTGCTTTTCTTGCTCCCGGTCTTCATTGGAGACTTCACCAGGCCCATCGGAATCTTCTGGATTCGACTCATTTGCGCTAGATTCATCGTCCTCTGCGGGCAAATACGAATTAGGATTTAAGTCTTTTTCAGCAATTTCTTCTGGAGTTGCGCCGGCAAAAATCAACTCAGCCCGTTTTAAGGCAATGGCATTGGCTCGGTCAGCAGCGTCTTCAGTACCCATCCTAAAAAATAATTCAAAACCCATCAATACGCTGTTTTTATCAACGATTGGCTCGCGTCCAAAATAGGCGTTTTCTGGTTGAATTTGCTCAGGTGGCTCAAACGCTTCTGGCTCTTCTGGCTTGCTACTTTTAAATTTTGAAAAGAATCCCATATTTACCTAAATTTACTCAATTAGCGCGCAATAAAAATTTATACCCATTGAATAGGAAATGCAACAAATCTTACACATTAAATACGCAGCGAAAGTGGGCAAATATTAGGGGTTCTTTTTAACCGGCTGCTTTGCCTGCTCTTTAGCTAAGTTCAGAGTAGCCATAAGAGCCTCAATTTCCTCGAGCTTTTTTAAGGCATCGGCAAGCTTGTCTCGCGTAACCATCAGGGCGTCACTGTTGCTTCGGCTCTCAACCTGAGTTTCACGCAAAATCGTATGTAAGGATTTTTGACTGTTATTTAGCAAGTCAAAGGAATCATTCAGCCTAATTGCGTATGCCGCAATAGCAACAAAAGCTATCGCAACGATAACAAAAATGACGGGGACAAGTGTTTCAACCATATTGTCGGTAATTTTACATCTTTATGCTTGTCAGGCAAGTGTTCATAGCCGTTTTTTGGCATCCCGCCCCTCAGTCAAAATATTTTTCATCAATTCTCTAAAGCTTTACTAAAAATAACCGTAAAAGGAGGGATGAGGCTTCTTTTTGTCGAAAAACTATTGAAAAAAAATGATACTGAATTTATCTAAAGCTTTAGGCCCGATCCTATCTGCTGCAGTAAGAAAAACTGACACCAGTATTTATGATGTTCAGAAAACCTTGGCTACAGGGAAAAATCCTGATATGAATGCTGCTGAGATGAGGATTTCTACTGGGGTAGCTCTTGACATTAGCCTTTGGGCTGTCAGGCAACAAGCTCTAAATCAAAGTCAAAATATTATTGAAGTGGCAAGAACCGGCTTAGATAGCGCCACGAGCCTCGTCTACCAACTTCAAACGCTTGCGAGTAGCGCCTCGAGCGGGACATTTTCAGATTCGGATTTGTCTAATATGAATGCGACATTCCTGGTGCTTGCAAAGCAAATTATCTCGGCAGCCTCAAATGCAACCGTCAATGGCACTAACCTATTAGTAGGAACTACCGGGGCTGTTTTCTACGCGGGTATCAGCAACGGCACTCGATCTGCAACCGCAATGACCATTGTAGGCGTCAATTTAGACTCTATTGGCGCAGTTTGTACTGCTCTCAGCATTACGTCCACAGGGTCTGCAACATCTGCAATTTATGTTTTATCGACCCAGCTTACCAATATTAGTGCTGGGCAGTCTTCATTGAGTGCCCACTCTATGGCTATGGCAATTAACTCCACTGCAGCCTCCAGTATCAGCTCCAACCTAGAGGACTATATTGCCGCTATTGAAAACATAGACCCTACAGCCCTACAAATGAAGCTGCAAGAGCTAAATCAACAGCAAAGCATTAACTATTACCTCATATCGCAAATGAATCTTCAGTCAGAGAAAATACTTGCGGTATTCAAAGTGCACTAAGCCCATTTGTTTAAAGGAATAATTTGACTGTCAATCATGATTCCAAGCTGAAATGCATCTGCGGCACCAATATTTGTATTGACGTGAGTTGTCATAACGTAGCGAATGATATTGATCGTCATATTCCTTAATTCGCTTGGCATGAACACTTTCATTTGCGCATTAAACAGAGCAAGAACCTTTTCCGGATCAATTGACCTCAGCTCAGGAACGTGATTTTTATTAACATTCATCATCAGCAATAGGCATGCCTTCACATCCTTACCCTCTGAGAAGTGGCGATTAAAACTTTGGCAAAGAGCGCGAGCAACGTCTTTATCGGCGGTTCGTATCATGTGATGCAGGGGCTATGGTGAATATGGGAAATTTATAATAGCATAGGGTTTACAAGCCAAATTATTCAAAGCAAATTGGCCCTCCCCCCTAATATAATAGTAGTCAATTATCCGAATAAAACTAGACCTGCTCCAGATCATGAAAACTTATCAATTACTTTTAGTCTCAGTTCTTTTATCCAGCCCAATGTTGAGCTTTGCACAAGAGGTAGATCCAAGTTCAGCATGTATTGCTAACCTATCGGAAAACCCTGACTTTAAAATAATTAGTAGCAAGGTGGCTTTGGCTGGGGCAAATAATCAAACAATTGAAATGCTAACCAATAAATCAAAGCCTAAGAAAAATGAAATGCCTGTTATTTCAAAATGGAGCTCTTCTCTAAAAGAATGCTTCGACTTGGGTGGGGCATATAGAAAAGAGAATTATTCCGAATTCATGCGGTCTGCTCAAGTTGAGACATTTCAGAATTTTGAAAATTTAGTAGAGAAGCTCTACATGCGAAAAATGACCTATGGTGCATTCGCAAGTGCGAGAGCCTCAGAGTTGCGCACCTATAACGCAAAAGTACTTCAAAATCAGCGCAATATTGAGAATCAGAAAAACTTAGATACCACGGTCAAAATTAAGTCGATGTAAATTGATAGGATAGCCATGAAAGAGATCTACCTCGTCTTTGCCGAATGGTGCAATTCTGAAAACACCTGGATCGCCTCGTCGAATGACATTCCAGGATTTATGGCGGAAGCTGACAGTATTGAAGCACTGTCAATAAAAATACAGTCCCTTGTTCCTGAATTACTACTTTTAAATAATCAGGCGACCGCAGGAGAGATCATGATTGAAATCATTGCTCGTAAATTCGTAAAAACCCACTCCTTGGAGAATTAACATGGTGACTGTTTATTCCCAATCGATGAGCTCATCGCTGACGCCGAGGATTATTGAGTTAATTAAGGCGGCTGGTTGTGAGTACATCCAAGCAGGTCGTCGCGGTAATCATGATATTTGGTACTCCCCAATAGTTAACCTACACTTTCCTGTGGACAGCAAAATTCGCTCAATCAAGGCCGCCAATATTTTGCTTACGATTTCAGGCCTACCTCACCTTGTTCAAGAAAATGACGATGAAGGCGAAAATACCGAGGGATAAAATGAAACCATGTTGCATAACAAGTGATTAGTGATTTCAACAACGAATTCAAATCTCTATTTCACTATTGGCTTCATTTAAAAAACTAATTTTTTTGGCTTTCTGGACCACTCTCAGCCTGAGGGGTCAAAATAGTTGGATATGAAACTGCCCAGGTTCCCGGATAATCACGGCTATAGTGCAGCCCCCTACTTTCTCTGCGCATGAGTGCTGATCTCACAATCAGCTCCGCGCATTCTAGTAGGTTGCGCAACTCGATTAAGTCACGGGTTACCTTAAAGTTAGCGTAATATTCTTGTACTTCATAACGTAGTAGCTTAATGCGATGCAATGCTCTCTCAAGACGTCGATTAGTTCTAACAATACCAACGTAGTTCCACATTAATGAACGCAGCTCGTCCCAGTTATGGGCGATGACAACCTGCTCATCGGCATCTTCTACCTGACTCTCATCCCATAGGGGTAGCTTGGGCATAGCAGGAGTCTTAAGAGCTGAGATATCTCGAGCAGCTGCTTTACCAATCACTATGCATTCTAATAATGAATTGCTTGCCAAGCGATTAGCGCCGTGAAGTCCGGTATAGGTTGCCTCGCCCACCGCGTATAACCCTGGTAAATCGGTTTTTCCCTTCAGGTCGGTAACGACTCCACCGCAGGTGTAATGTGCTGCGGGTACAACAGGAATTGGCTCTTTAGTAATATCCAGACCTAAGCTCATACAACGTGCATAGATCATCGGAAAATGCTCTTTGATAAATGCTTCACCTAAATGGGTTGCATCCAGCTGTACATAATCAAGACCGTGCTTCTTCATCTCAAAGTCAATGGCTCTAGCAACGATGTCACGAGGAGCTAACTCATTGCGCTCGTCATGTTCTGACATAAAGCGTGTGCCATCAGGTAACTTGAGTAAGCCACCCTCACCGCGTATCGCCTCAGTAATTAAAAAAGTTCTATCACTAGGGTGATACAAGCAGGTCGGATGAAACTGGATAAATTCCATATTACCAACTCGACAACCTGCTCGCCATGCCATGGCAATACCATCGCCTGTTGCTGTATCGGGGTTGCTGGTATATCGGTAGACCTTGCCCACGCCACCAGTAGCCAAGACTACTGATTTAGCTTCAATCGTTTCTACGTGATTATTTTTAATATCGAGTGCATACACACCATAACAACGATTCGGTTTAGCCCGTTGGGCCTTCTCATCCAGGTGGCGATTAGTAATCAGATCTAAGGCAATCCAATGCTCTAATAATTGAATATTTTTGTGGGTACGGGCTTTATCTAAAAGTACTTCATGAATTGCCTTACCGGTAGCATCGGCAACGTGGGCAATACGACGCTGACTATGGCCACCTTCACGCGTGAGATGCAAACCCATCGGACCAGTCTCATCAGGGGTGAAAGGTACACCCTGCTCCACTAACCAGCGAATAGCTTCGGTGCTTTCTTCGGCAATATAGCGTGCAGTCGATTCCACTACGAGACCAGCACCAGCATCAAGCGTGTCGGCTACATGAGAATCAACACTGTCACGCTCCTTATCCACCACTCCGACAATGCCACCTTGGGCCCAGGAAGTAGCACCTTCGCCCAGCGCTCTTTTGGCCATCACAATGACTGGCTGAGTCTCGGCCATATGTAAGGCTACGGTTAATCCGGCGAGACCCGCTCCAATAATGAGAACAGGTAATTCAGCTTTAGTGTCAGTCGATTGGGAGGAGGGTTTTGAGCTAGTCATGCTTCATTCTAAAGGGCAATGGAAAAACCTGTTCTTGCAGGACTTGAGATCAGCCCACAGCTATGCAAAAACCTATGAATAAATTAAGCAAGGTTAGAAAAATATGTCTGCCAGACACTACAGAATCTCTTTACCCACAGGTCGTATATTCAGCCATTCACCATCTTCTTTAGATCACCTCAAATCTGGATTATCAATTGCCGTTCGCCCTACTTTTACCCAAAACTCAATTTGCCCCGCAATACTGCGGCGCTCATTCTTAGACGCCACTCTCGCTGACTCATATAAATCCTGATTTATTTTGACCGATATACCCATGCAATTTCTCCTGTTAGGGTAGTTTTACTACATAAGCAGCACTGTTGAAAACAAGGTCTTTTTAATAAAAAAAACCGCCCTAAGGCGGCCTTTTCTTCAGTGAAAGAATCAGGATACGGCAACCACTTTCTGCCTTGCTGGATCGTTTGTGCCGTAGCCCACTACTGCAGCTACTTGGCCACCCTTAGCAACCTTGACTGCACAATACTTAAACTCTGGAATTTTGCCAAAGGGATCTAAGGCAGAGTTGGTGATGAGGTTGGCTGCAGCCTCGTAGTAGGCAAACGGAATAAAGATCACGCCACGTGGTGTGCCGTCGTCTCTACGCACATGAATGCCGATCTCGCCACGACGTGATTGAACAGTAATCACATCACCCGCAGAGACGCCAAGCTGGGTCATATCTTCACCATGCATAGACACTGTTGCCATTGGCTCAATTGCATCCAAGATAGTTGCACGGCGAGTCATACTACCGGTATGCCAGTGCTCTAGCTGACGACCCGTAATTAATACAAATGGGAACTCAGCATCAGGACGCTCATTGGCAGGAATGATGTCGGCAGGAACCAGCTTGACCTTGCCATCTACCGTTGCAAACTGATCATTAAATACAATCGGGCGACCTGGATCCTCGAGTGACAGGCATGGATAAGTCACACTAGATTCTTTTTCGAGACGCTCCCAAGTAATACCGTTAATCGCTGCGTGCATAGCTTGACGCATCTCGTCATAGACTGCAGCAACACCATCATCCTCGCCTAGATAGTTCCAGTTCAGGCCCATACGCTTGGCAATCTGCTGAATGATCCACAGATCAGGCTTAGCATCTCCGGGAGGATTAATCGCCTTCTTACCCATCTGTACCATACGGTCAGTATTACTTGCAGTACCAACTTTCTCTGGCCAGGCGCTAGCGGGCAACACCACATCAGCTAGGAGAGCGGTCTCGGTCATAAAGATGTCCTGCACGACTAAAAGATCCAAGGAAGCCAAAGCATGACGCGCATGATTTAAATCAGGATCACTCATTGCTGGGTTTTCACCTTCGACATACATGCCGCGAATCTTGTCCGGATCACTCTCAGGTGCAGTGATCTTATGCATGATCTCCACTACGGTGTACCCAGGCTTCTTATCTAACGGGGTATCCCAGAACTTCTCAAACCAGGCATGCGCCTCTGGGTTATCCACCCGCTGATAGTTGGGGAACATCATTGGAATCAAACCCGCATCACTAGCACCCTGAACGTTGTTTTGTCCTCGAAGTGGGTGCAGACCTGAACCAGGCTTACCAATTTGACCGGTAATACTGACTAAGGCAATTAAGCAACGCGCATTATCAGTTCCGTGTACGTGCTGGCTAATGCCCATACCCCACAAAATCATGGCTGACTTAGTGGTAGCAAACTCGCGTGCTACTTCACGCAAAGTCTCCGCTGGAATACCGCAAAGTGGCGCCATCGCTTCTGGGCTGTAACCCTTGATATTCTCTTTTAGGGCCTCATAGTTATTAGCACGATTTTTAATAAAATCTTGGTCAGCCAAACCTTCTTCAATCACGGTGTAGATCATGGCATTGAGCATCGCCACATCAGTATCTGGCTTGAACTGCATCGTACGCCAAGCGTGCTTAGCCATATCCGTTATGCGCGGGTCACACAAAATAATCTTCGTACCGCGTTTAGCAGCATTCTTAAACCAAGTAGCCGCCACTGGATGGTTAGCAGTTGGATTAGATCCAATCAACATAATCAAGCTAGAGTGCTCAACGTCATTCACTTGGTTACTTACTGCGCCAGAGCCTACGCCCTCTAAAAGAGCAGCAACTGAGGATGCGTGACAAAGGCGAGTACAGTGGTCAACGTTATTACTACCAAAACCAGTACGTACTAGTTTTTGAAATAAGTAGGCCTCTTCATTGCTGCCTTTAGCAGAACCAAAGCCTGCCAATACTTTATTGCCGTATTGATCTTTGAGTTTCTTCAGGCCGCCACCGGCAACTTCCAAGGCCTCTTCCCAACTCGCTTCACGAAAGATCTCAGACCAATCTTGCTTACCCTCTAGCAGGGCCTCATCTTTAGGAACACCCGCTTTTCGAATGAGTGGCTTAGTCAAGCGCTGCGGGTTATGGATATAGTCCATACCAAAGCGCCCCTTTACGCAAAGGCGGTTGTGATTGGCCGGGCCATCACGACCCTCGACGCTAACAATCTTTTCATCTTTGACGTTATAAGTAATCTGGCAACCGACACCGCAAAATGGGCAAACGGAGTCCACCTTGCGATCAACCGTTTGTGAGCCTATCAATCCCTTGGGCATCAAAGCGCCTGTTGGACAAGCCTGTACACACTCACCACAGGCCACGCAAGTGCTATCACCCATAGGGTCATTCAGATCAAATACGATCTCACTATGAGCGCCACGCATAGCATAGCCGATCACATCATTGACCTGCTCTTCGCGACAAGCACGTACGCAACGATTGCATTGGATACAAGCATCTAAATTCACCGCCATTGCTGGATGCGAGATGTCGTGAGTGACTCTATCGCGGCGTAAAGCCTTTAGCTCTGGACGAACAGTCACATCCATGCGAGTAGCCCAAGTACTCAACTCACCATGTTGGTTCTTTTGTTCTTCTTCTTTGCTATCGCCTACCCACTTAAATCCCTCATCCGGCATATCCGATAACAGCATTTCTAGGATGAGTTTTTGACTCTTCAGTGCACGCTCGCTGTTGGCCTTAACATCCATACCAGGAGTAGCGATGCGGCAGCAACTGGGGGCCAAGGTGCGCTCACCATTGATCTCTACTACACATGCACGGCAATTACCATCTGCACGATAGCCCTCTTTAAAACATAGATGGGGGATATCAATACCATGGCGTTTAGCGGCCTTGAGAATAGTTTCGCCTTCGTAAGAAACGATAGTTTGCCCGTCTAACTTGAACTCGACGGTTTGCATCTCAAGTTCTTTGGGATTTAATGGTGCGTTCATGTTTACCTTGTTTTTCCCTGGTCTCTTATTAAGCGACTTCCTTATGCAACTTCATTTGGGAAATATTTTGCAATACAACGAATAGGATTTGGTGCTGCTTGGCCTAAACCACAGATAGATGCATCTATCATCACTGTTGCCAAATCCTCTAAAGTTTCTTGATCCCATGACTGAGATTGCATTAACTTAGCGGCTTTACTAGTACCAACACGACAGGGCGTACATTGACCACAGCTCTCATGCTCAAAGAAGTGCATTACATTGAGCGCCAGATCGCGCGCTTTATCTTTATCACTAAACACCATGACTGCAGCAGAGCCAATGAAGCATCCATAAGGCTGCAAAGTATCAAAGTCCAGCGGAATGTCATTCATCGTTGCCGGCAATATGCCGCCAGATGCGCCACCAGGTAGATAGCCATAAAATTTGTGACCGTCTTGCATGCCTCCGCAATATTCATCGATGAGCTCTTGAATAGTAATACCGGCTGGCGCCAATTTCACACCGGGACTTTGAACTCGTCCACTAACGCTGAAGCTGCGCAAGCCTTTGCGATCATGGCGGCCAAAAGAGCTAAACCACTCAGGACCGCGTTGGATAATATCGCGCACCCAATAGAGCGTCTCAAAATTATGCTCAAGCGTTGGACGACCAAACAGTCCTACTTGCGCAATATAGGGAGGACGCATCCGTGGCTCGCCACGCTTACCCTCAATACTTTCAATCATGGCAGATTCTTCGCCACAAATATAGGCGCCAGCACCGCGACGCAATTCAATCAAAGGCAATTTAAATGGTGGATTAGCTTGTAATTTTTTTAATTCAAGTTCAAGCATTTCACGGGCGCCGTGATATTCATCGCGTAAGTAAATATAGCAAGCATCAATACCAACTACAGCGGCTGCAATCAATAGGCCTTCTAAAAAGCGATGTGGATCACGTTCTAAATAAGTACGGTCTTTAAATGTGCCTGGCTCACCTTCGTCGATATTGACTGCCATCAACTTCGGAGCTACTTGATCCCTCACAATGCGCCACTTGCGCCCCGCTGGGAAACCTGCACC
The DNA here is from genome assembly GCA_947452535.1 of Burkholderiaceae bacterium. Classification (GTDB taxonomy): domain Bacteria; phylum Pseudomonadota; class Gammaproteobacteria; order Burkholderiales; family Burkholderiaceae; genus Polynucleobacter. Next base: position 62,143 of record CANGCM010000003.1, read on the forward strand.
GCCAAGGCCCCGCAGGCCTGAGCTTTCCATCATCTTGATAACGCTCTCAGCATCACGCGAGTTTTCCGTACTACCTTCAATTATTTCTTTTGCCAAGGCATAGCCACCTTGCGCACAATAAGACTCATAACCAACATAGTCTGGTGAAACAGCTTGATCTTCACCCTGAGGAGATATCCCCTTTTCAGCTAAGGCTGCAGGATCAAATGCGGCACTATCTTTTGCCATGGGCTGAGTTGTCAGATTATTTTTGACGGCAGCAGCAACCTTATCGCTAGTAGCAAACAATACTGGGTACTGATGAACTACTGCTATCGGCGCTTGCTCACAACGACCAACACAGGGCGCTGGAATTACTTTGATATTTTGGTTGCCCAAGATACTTGGCAACTTTGTCAGTAAGTTTTGGGCACCCGCTAATTCACACGCAATACCATCGCATACGCGCACGGTAATATCGGCTACTGGATCATTGCCACGTACCACTTCAAAGTGGTGATAGAAAGTAGCGACTTCATAAACCTCAGCCATCGGTAAATTCATTTCTTTAGCCAAGGCAACTAAATGGCGATCATGCAAAGCGCGGTATTCGTCATTCAGTTTATGTAAATACTCGATCAGCAAATCCCGTCGATGTGGGGCAGTACCGATGAGTTGTTGGACCTCCGCTAATGACACATCATCCGCTTGACGTCCTTTGAGCTTGCTTTTGCGCCGAATAGTTTCCCTTAGATCATCTGCAGTTGCTACGGCAACAGCCTTTATCTCTCCAGAGGGTTTTGGGTCATTCATTGTATGTAGTCTCTAATTTCTAGTCGCAATGATTAATGCTATTTTTATGTAATCAAAATAATGCTGAATACTTACCCTGAGAATGCCTGAAATAGAGAAAGTCGTATTTTTCGCTCTAAAAAGGGAATCCCCAAAATCTCTTGTAATTTTGGGTTATTTATACCGTCAAGTCCTTGACGCCGCTCAAGTCAATGATGATGAGTGTAAACCCTTATATCGATGACAGATGAGGCGCCCGGCGGGAGGGAATGATCCAGCATACATTCATAGAACCTAGCGTTAAAGGAATCTTAGGGGTAAGTTAAGGGAAAGTAAGTACTTGTGGAATTGGAGGAAAGTCAGCAACAATATAAAAGAGCAGTAGTGCACCCATAACAATAAATCCATTCGGAGATCACGATGCAACCTATCCTGAAACAAGTTTTTGCAATCGCCTTTTCGCTTACCGCCGCCCTGCTTTCCATGAACGCCCATGCTCAAGCACAAGATGGCTACACTGATTTAATTGATGGAGTGAGTTTAGAGGGCTGGAACATTATCGGCAACGCAAATTGGGTCATTGGCAAAGGAATAGTCGAAGGCAATAAGCCCGCAGGATTTTTGGTAAGCAGTAAAAGTTATCGGAATTTTATTATTCGCGCTGAGTTTTGGGCTGAATCGAATACCAATAGTGGAATTTTTATTCGCTGCCAGGACCCTCAGAAAGTAACTGCTGCCAATTCATATGAGGTCAATATTTGGGATACTCGCCCTGGTCAAGAGTACTCAACCGGGGCCATTGTAGATGTTGCCAAGGTCAACCCAATACATAAGGCTGGTGGACGTTGGAACACAATGGAAATCGTAGCAAATGGGCCTCAACTCAAAGTCACGATGAATGGCGTACCTACTGTTATTGACGCCAGAGATAGTAAGTTTGCGGATGGGCCAATTGCACTGCAGTCCGCCGGCGGCATCATTCAGTTTAGAAAGTTGCAGATCAAGCCAATCTAAGCAGCTCTCAAGTAATGCCTATAAGCCACCCAGATTGGGTGGCTTTTTATTTATGCCGAAGGTGGAAAGCCTACCTTTTGCTCCCACATATTACTAAAGGCGTGAATGATGGGCTTTTCATAAACGCCTGCTTTAGTGAAAGGCTCCTCCGATAACCAGGCCTCTGCTGCCGCCTTGCTTGGGAAATCCATGACTAATAAGCTGCCGACAGCTGTCTTGCCATCTTCTGATGTTAACGGGCCAGAAAAGGCCATCTTATCTGCTAGTTTTGCTAAATAGTCACGATGCGCTGGACGCACTTGAGTACGCAACTCCGCAGTGCCAGGACGGTCCATTAAAAGGATTGCAAAAATCATATTTTTCTCCGTTTTTGTTTAAGTACTGAGATATTACGGCAAATAGAAACCGAAAAGCCGCCCGAGGGCGGCTTATTCCATTTAACTATTGGGATAATTAAGCAGCTTTGCGGCTTTTTGTAGCCGGCTTAGCAACCGCAAATTCACCTTGAATATTAGCCATTACAGCATCAATATTCTTCTCAAAGCTTGCAAAAGCATCAGTTGCTGTAGCGCGAACTTGATCAAACTGTTGAAGTGAAGTGTCAAATGCAGTTTTAAATGCAGATAAGAATGCCTCAGAACCAGCAGGAGCTGTCTTAGTAGCTTCTTTAACAAACTTCACCATATCAGCACGTGCGTCATCAATAGATGCATCAACTGCCTGAGCAACTTCTTTGCTACCATTGCGCATTACTTTATTTACCTTAGCTTGGTAAGCAGCAGCGTACTTAGCAACATCTTGTGCAGCTTCTGGCTGAGCTAATTTAGTCAATTGCTGTGGATCTTTGATTGCTAACAATTGAGTGCTAGCTTCTTGAGCAGCAACCATTGCATCTTTAGCAGCAGCTTGGTTGATCTCAGCTAATTCTTGCGCGCTTTGAACCGCTACTTGGGTCAAAAACTTGGCGCTCTCTACTGCTTTGGTTTGAGCTTGTGAAAGTTGGTCGTTTAATTGATTCTGGAACATGGTGTTTTCCTAACTTTAAGAGTGGATAAAATTTATTGCGATGCACCATTGTAAAAAGTTTTTTATTGCAGTGCAAGAACTATTTGCGGCAATGCAACAAAATATCAAAAACCCCTATTTTTTGATTAAAAATAGGGGTTTACGAGGCCCGATACAGGTTATTTAAGCGCTCAAATCAGCCAAAATATAGCCAAAATCCTCGCCCAGAACTACTAAATTGAGGTCAATCGCATCAATGAGCCAACATCATCTAATTGCGTAATATTCCAACACTGCTCAAGTAATTGATTGGCATCCTTAGTATTTAGTATGTTCGCAGTAAGAGATCTAAATTTATCCTCCAAATCCTGATTACTCATTGGGTGCGCAAGACTTCCCAAGGCATCCGATACATGGCACTTGATCTCTCTTCCATCTTTCAAGATCACCGTAACGTAACCCTCCAGCTTTCGAACAGTAGGATCAACCTCCACCTCAATTAAGGATCGTAAGTTTGCAACATCAGATTGACACACCACTTCAGAGCTAAATTGAGCTTCTCCAGCTGCGCCATAAATGATGGCCACAGCCATCGCATGGTAAACACTAAACTTTCCTTCCAAGCCAGTCTTGGGCTGCTTAATACCAGTTAACTCCAAAACCAATGGTCCTACAGTTGCCTTCACTGAGGCGATATCTTCCGCCTTCAGATGGTGTTGATGACGCAACTGCAAGCAAGCATCAATCACAGCATGGACGACTAAACCACATGCAAATGGCTTATACATATTTTTGGAAAGCTCATATTCCACACCAAGCGCATTAGTAATAACAGAAGGATCAAATCGACTCGACATCACCTGACCAAAGCCTCGCTTAGCCTCAAGAGCGCGTGTTGAGCTAGTAAACCCCTTCTCTGCCATTAAAGCTGCAGCCAAGCCTCCTTGAGCAGCATGGCCGGGATGGAAACTTTTGCACATTGTTCCAAACATTTCTCGTAGGCCTGAAGACTGAGTTGCGGCAATACCTAATGCCCAAGTCATTTGTTCTACGTTTAGCTTAAGTAACTTTCCTGCCGCTGCAGCAGCACCAAATACCCCAGCAGTCCCAGTAATATGCCAACCACGGTCATAGTGCTCAGGAAATACCGATAATGCGATGCGTATTTCAGCTTCAACACCTAATACATAGGCATGAACTAATTCTTTCCCGCTAAATTGACGCCACTCCGCAAGTGCAAAGATTGCCGGTAGCACTGGCGCACTAGGGTGAACAGCCCGAAAATGAGTATCGTCAAAATCTAGGACGTGAGTACTAATGCCGTTAATCAAGGCTGCATGCAAAATATCAGCCCTTTCAGAGCGCCCCCAAATCTGGGCCTGGGGACTACCGAAAAATGGTGCCAAGGCTGCCATAGCAAAATTGACTGTGTCATGCTGAGCAGCGCCAATTGCACAACCAAGACAATTCACAATTGCCCTTGAGGCTTCCTTCACAACACTGCTTGGCAAAGTATCAAACTTCGACTCAACAATGAATTGCGCTAATTGACGTGTTACGTCCGCGTCTTCCATAGACATCCCTTGTAAATGATTCATATCAGTCAATTTGTATCCCAGAGTTTTTAATTATTTTGCTAAATTTATCAATCTCTTTTTTCAAGAATGCATCTGCCTGAGCAGCAGACCCTAATCTTGGAGTAGCGCCTTGTTTTGATAAATTATTTTGTGTGTCAGCCTGCTGAGAGACGTCAACTAATTTTGCATTTAAAGATTGAATGATATCGCTAGGCGTACCAGTAGGCGCTAACAAAACAAACCACGTTTCGGATTCAAAGCCTGGTAAACCGGCCTTTGACATGGTTGGAAGATCTGGCAAGCTCGCATTCGTTTGCAGACCAGTGACGGCCAAAGCCCTCAAGCTCCCCGATTGAATATGTGGCAATACCGATAAAGCATTAGCAAACATCATCGTCACCTGCCCCGATATTAAATCCGTTAAGGCAGGCGCTGAACCCCGATAAGGCACATGCCGAATATCGATTTTCGCTTGTAGCTTAAACATCTCTGCCGTGAGTTGTGGAGAGCTGCCATTACCAGTCGACGCATAAGTAAGGACGTCTGGCTGCGATTTTGCCAACGCAATTAATTCAGGAAGAGATTTTGCTGGCACAGCGGGATTAACTACCAACACAAAAGGAACGGAAGCCATTAATCCAACCGCTCTAAAATCTTTTTCAACATTAAAGGGAAGATTTTTGAACAAACTTTGACTCAATGCAATGGAGGATGGTGCAGCAAGTAATGTATAGCCATCAGGTGTTGCTCTAGCAGCTTCAGCAGCACCAACATTTCCACCCGCCCCCGAACGATTTTCTATAACAAATTGTTGCCCCGTTGCTATTGATAACTTATTGGCAATCAACCGAGTCACAATATCCACTCCAGCGCCCGGCGGAAAAGGAACCAGAATCTTGACCGGCCGAGTAGGATAGCTTTGCGCCTTCACATCCATCGCCATCAATGGCTGAAGGATAAGAAGAATGGTGATGATGATTCTAGGAAGACTAGACTGCCTCATAAAATTTCTCTTTCGATATCAAATGATCGCGAATTGGTGGGGCTACTGCAAGGGAAAAGTGGCAATGCCACAAATGGAAAAGCATGAGCAAATAATAGCTTTTAATTTAATCATGCTTTAACTATAGCTTTAGACTACTTCCAGCTGAGGTTTAACTTCCTGTGAGAAGCTGCACAATCACGCAAATAGAGATTAATAAGGCTTTGATAAGGAATGCCAACCTCTGCGGATACTGATTTGAAGTAGGTCACAGAGTCTTCATCTAGTCGAATCGTTATAGGCTTCTTGAGCATAGAAGCATATGGATTTTTACGAGCTTTTGAGAAATCATATTCTTTACGCATATTCATCACCTTTAATAAGCTTTTGACTCTTTAGGAGTTGCCTTACGAGCCGAAATAATACGAATGACATTACCCTCACTTCGATAGCAATGACAAACCAAAACCACACGAAGAGAATGACTTACACCCAGCAAGATAAATCGATCTTCATCCTCTGAATGATCGGGATCCGAAATTAACCTAGCACTTTCATCATAAAACACGGATTTTGCCTCTTCAAAGGAAATGCCATGCTTTTTTAAATTGGCAGAAGCTTTTCGGGGCTCCCATTGAAATCGTAGTGAATTCATATGTACATTGTACATATGTTAATTAGGGGAAGCAATTCCGCCCCACCAAAAGAAAAGCCACCCTCTAGAGGTGGCTTTGGTAACAAGGGGTTGTATATCGCAAACCCTTGAAGTGCTTGTTAACTTGGCGGAAGAGGCGGGATTCGAACCCGCGGTAGGCTATTAACCTACGCACGCTTTCCAGGCGTGTGACTTAAACCGCTCATCCACCCTTCCGAAGCGATGATTATACGTTTTCCGGGAGGGTTTCTTCTCAATCCCTTTATAGGGGCTGCTTGAGTTGATCCAAAATGGCCGGATTCTCCAATGTGGAGGTATCTTGGGTTACCTCTTCACCCTTAGCAATCACACGCAATAAACGGCGCATGATCTTGCCAGAGCGAGTCTTAGGCAAGTTGTCACCAAAGCGAATATCTTTCGGCTTGGCGATCGGCCCAATCTCCTTGCCAACCCAGTTACGTAAGTCAGTTGCAATCTTCTTAGCCTCATCGCCTGTTGGGCGCCCGCCTTTGAGAACGACAAATGCGCAAATTGCCTCACCTGTTAACTCATCAGGACGACCCACTACCGCTGCCTCTGCAACCAATGGATTGGCCACTAAAGTAGACTCGATTTCCATTGTGCCCATACGATGGCCGGAAACATTCAAGACATCATCGATACGGCCAGTAATGGTGAAGTAACCGGTTTCTTCATTGCGAATTGCGCCATCGCCAGCGAGATATAAGGTGCCCCCCAATTCTTCCGGGAAGTAAGACTTGACGAAACGATCCGGATCACCCCAAATCGTCCGAATCATCGAGGGCCATGGGCGCTTTACAACTAAGATACCGCCACTACCATTGGGCACATCCATACCCGCCTCATCCACAATCGCTGCCATGATGCCCGGTAATGGCAAGGTGCATGAACCTGGAACCATCGGTGTTGCGCCTGGCAATGGTGAAATCATATGACCACCAGTTTCTGTTTGCCAAAACGTATCGGCAATTGGGCAGCGTGAGCCACCGACATTTTCGTAGTACCACATCCATGCCTCTGGATTAATCGGCTCGCCAACCGAACCTAAGAGACGCAAAGAGGAGAGATCGTAACTCTTAGGGTGCACTGATTCATCATTACTAGATGCCTTAATTAATGAGCGAATAGCCGTTGGTGCAGTATAAAAAATCGTTGCTTTGTGTTTTTGGATCGTGCTCCAGAAACGGCCAGCATTGGGATAGGTTGGCACACCTTCAAACACGATCTCCGTAGCGCCTACTGCAAGCGGGCCATAAGTAATATAGGAGTGACCAGTTACCCAGCCAATATCAGCGGTACACCAGAACACATCGTCTGGCTTAATGTCAAAGGTCCACCTCATAGTGAGAATCGCCCACAAGAGGTATCCACCAGTAGAGTGTTGAACGCCCTTTGGCTTACCAGTCGAACCCGATGTATAGAGAATAAACAAAGGGTGCTCAGCACTCACCCACTCTGGCTCACAAGTTGCCGCTTCGTTCGCGACCAGCTCATGCATCCAAGAATCCCGTCCAGCAGTCATGGGGATATTGCCACCGGTGCGCTGATATACAACGACGTTTATGACTTTGTGACAATCGCCCAATGCAATCGCTTCATCAACAATTACTTTTAGTGGTAGCGCCTTGCCACCGCGGAGCTGCTCATCAGCAGTAATCACTGCAACAGCACCAACGTCTACAATGCGCTCTTGAAGTGACTTTGCTGAGAAGCCGCCAAATACAACCGAGTGAATGGCACCAATGCGGGCACAAGCTTGCATTGCCACAATGCCCTCAATCGACATTGACATATAAATAATGACTCGGTCACCTGACTTAATGCCCATTTTGCGCAAGGCGTTTGCCATCTTACAAACACGCTCAAGCATTTCTTGATAGGTCGCATTACTTACTGAACCATCGTCAGCTTCAAAAATAATCGCATTCTTATTACCTAGCCCATTTTCGACCTGGCGATCTAAGCAGTTGTATGAAGCATTGGTTGTGCCATCTTCAAACCATTTATAGAAAGGCGCCTTAGATTCATCAAGAACTTTAGTGAAAGGCTTCTTCCAGTAAATATTTTCTTTTGCTAGACGACCCCAGAAACCATCGTAATCTTTCTCGGCTTCCGTGCAGAGCTTGTTGTAAGCCTCCATTCCAGGAACGGTAGCCCCATTTACAAAATCTACCGGTGGGTGAAATATGCGGTTTTCATGCATTAATGATTCCATGCTTCACAGCCCTTCTATTGAATAATCAGACGTCTTTTTTGCGAAAATAACGCACAATTTGGGAAACGCGCCTATAAGACCTAACAAGATAAGTGAAAATACCCTAGATTTGCTCTATGGCAAACCCTTAAAATGGGAGGGTCCTTACCCAATTAAGCCTAAAAAAATGACAAATATAAAACAAAACGATCTCATTCAAAGCGTTGCTGACGCATTCCAGTTTATCTCTTACTACCACCCCAAAGACTTCATCTCTGCCATGGGGAAGGCTTATGAGCTTGAGCAAGGTGCAGCTGCGAAGGATGCCATTGCCCAAATCTTGACCAATAGCCGGATGTGCGCCGAAGGGCACCGCCCGATGTGTCAAGACACCGGCATTTCGGTGGTTTTCCTCAAAATTGGTATGAACGTTCAGTGGGGTGATGCCACTATGAGCGTGACCGAAATGGTGAACGAGGGCGTACGCCGCGCTTACATGAATCCGGATAACCCGCTACGCGCTTCGATATTGGCCGATCCAGCAGGAAAACGCAAGAATACGGGCGATAACACTCCCGCTGTCGTTCATTACGAAATCGTTCCAGGTGATTGCGTAGAAGTTATTTGCGCGGCTAAAGGTGGTGGCTCAGAGAACAAAGCCAAGATGGCCATGCTCAATCCTTCTGACTCGATTGTCGATTGGGTTCTGAAGACTGTTCCAACAATGGGCGCCGGCTGGTGCCCTCCCGGTATTTTGGGGATCGGGATTGGCGGAACACCAGAAAAAGCTATGCTGATGGCCAAGGAGTCCTTGATGGGTCCAGTAGATATTCAAGAGCTGATTGCGCGTGGTCCACAAAACCGCGTTGAAGAACTCCGTTTAGAAATTTTCGATAAAGTCAATAAGCTGGGTATTGGCGCTCAAGGTCTAGGCGGCTTAACCACTGTCCTTGATATCAAGATCCTTGACTACCCAACCCATGCAGCATCCTTGCCAGTGGCAATGATTCCAAACTGTGCCGCTACTCGCCACGTTCACTTCCATTTGCATGGTGATGGACCTGCAAAACTCGAGGCACCCTCATTGTCCGATTGGCCGGATGTCACATGGACTCCAGACACTAAAAAATCGAAGCGTGTGAACTTGGATACCTTGACTCCCGAGGAAGTTGCTGGATGGAAAGAAGGCGAAACACTACTTCTCAACGGCAAAATCTTGACCGGTCGCGATGCGGCTCATAAGCGTATTCAGGATATGCTTGCTAAAGGTGAAGAGCTGCCGGTGAGCTTTAAAAATCGGGTGATCTATTACGTTGGCCCGGTTGATCCTGTAGGAGATGAAGCGGTTGGGCCAGCCGGACCAACAACCTCAACACGGATGGATAAGTTTACGGAAATGATGTTGGCGGAAACGGGTCTGATCTCCATGATTGGTAAAGCAGAGCGCGGTCCAGTTGCAATTGAAGCAATCAAGAAACACAAATCCGCGTATTTGATGGTGGTGGGTGGCGCCGCTTATTTGGTCTCTAAGGCAATTCGAACGGCTAAAGTAGTTGGCTTTGCTGACTTGGGCATGGAAGCTATTTACGAGTTCGATGTCAGAGATATGCCAGTGACTGTGGCCGTGAGCTCTGCAGGTATCGCGATGCATGAGACTGGTCCAAAAGAGTGGCAAGCAAAGATTGGTAACATCCCAGTCACGATTGCCTAAGGCAAGAACTTAATCACGATAACCAGTTAAGCGACTGTCCATTGGCACTCATCGGGGTATTTGATTCAGGCGTTGGAGGCTTGTCCATTTTGGATGAGGCTCTGCGGCAGCTTCCAGAGCATGACTATATTTATTTAGCAGACTCTCTGAATGCTCCTTATGGAGAAAAATCTAGCGAATGGATTGCCTCTCGCAGTATGGAGCTCTGTCAATATCTAGCGGCACAAGGTTGTGATGCCATTGTGGTGGCGTGCAACACGGCTACTGCGCAAGCAATCGAGCACATTCGCATCGAACTCCAGAACATTCCAATCGTAGGCGTGGAGCCTGGCATCAAGCCCGCAGCGATGCAATCGATCAATGGTGTAGTGGGAGTACTCGCGACTGAAGCCACCCTCAAAAGTGATAAGTTCAATGCCCTATTAGCAACGCTGCCAAGTGATTGCCGCTTTATTAAACAAGCTGGCCCAGGTTTGGTTTCCCTGATTGAGGCAGGCCGAGCCAATGACGAAGAAACGCTAGAACTGCTTGCCCAACACCTTGAGCCTATTCAGGATGCTGGGGCCGATACCATTGTCCTTGGATGTACGCACTATCCTTTTTTAAGAAAAGCGATTCGCAAACTGTTGGGCGATTCGATTAATCTCATCGACACCGGCGATGCAGTAGTGCGCCAGCTCAAGCGCAAATTAGAAGCGCAAGGCAAGAACCTAGATTCTGATAATCACGGGTGCATTCAATTCATCAGTAGTAAGGATGCAGACAACTTATATCAAATGGCACAAGAATTAATGCAGTCTGATCTTAGTGCGCACCACATTGAATCCCGCTTAGTGAACGCTTTTGGATGAGCACCTTCTTAACTCAATTGAGTGCTCGCCTGCCTTTTGATAAAAGCGAACGCATCATCATCGGCATTGTCATTGCGTTACATCTCTTGTTTCTGATTGGCTTTCAGAGTGGCATGAAACCCGATAATGAGAACAATCAAGATGATGTACGAGTAATGGCAAATTTAGTCAGCCCCGAGGCTGGAAAACAGCCTCAAGCAGCTCCAGCTCCGCCTCCACCAAAACCAAAGCCAGAGCAAAAGAAGAAAACTGTGGATGAAAAGTCCACTCAAGCACCTAGCCCACCACAAAATCAACAACAGGCTCCAACACCGCCGGCACCCCAATCGAAAAGTGAATCCCAGGTGCCCACTACCACTGTGGCACCCGCAACCGCCTCAGGATCCAGCGGTACACCGATTCAGACTGACATTGGTAAACTAATAGTCGTATATCAACCAGATGCAGATGCTTATTACCCGTCTTTCTCCAAGCGATCTGGAGAGCAAGGTGAAGTAGTTGTCAGATTAGTTATTGATGAATCAGGGAATGTTGAAGACTTCGCCATATTACGTTCTAGCTCATTTCCAAGGTTAGATCGAGCAGCAACTGAGATTGGCAGACGCTACCGCTTCAAACCTTTTTTAGTAAACGGATCACCCGCCAGAATTTCTACCAACCTTTTAATTAAATTTAATTTAAAGAATTAATCATTATGAATACACCATTTGGCTTAGCAAATTTATGGCTCGAGGGCGATGCAATTACCCGCTTTGTGGCCCTCGCACTTCTCATCTGCTCTATTGTGACCTGGGTCATCTTGCTGTCACGCTTTTGGGATTTGCGTAATCTGCAAAAACTGAAATCTCAGCTCGACCAATTTTGGCGCGCCACTTCCTTTGATCAAGGTCTCAATGTATTCAGCAACCCCGCAAGCAATCCCTACTATCAGATCGCTAAGGCAGCAAGTGGTGCATCCGCTCATCATCAAAGTCAATCTAATAATCATCGCGAACTCCTGCAGACCCTGAATTACTCCGAATGGATGGCGAGAAGCCTAAAGAACAGTGTTGACGGCATTGCTGCACAACTCCAAAAAGGGCTGACCTTTCTGGGCTCTACTGGAGCAACGTCACCGTTTATTGGCCTGTTTGGAACGGTATGGGGCATCTATCACGCTTTAATCGCAATCAGCAGCTCTGGTAGCGCGCAAATTGATCAAGTGGCTGGCCCGATTGGTGAGGCACTCATCATGACCGCACTGGGTTTGGCCGTTGCGATTCCGGCCGTACTGGGTTTTAACGCGATTAACCGCGCTAATAAGTTGCTAGTTGCTGATCTCAATCGCTTCGGCAATGACCTGCTCGCTTACTTCGTCACTGGTGCCCGCGTAGAGTCCGGAGAATAAATATGTCCTTCAATCTACAAAACGATCAGAACGACGATGCCATCATGGCAGAAATCAACATGACTCCCATGGTGGATGTCATGCTGGTACTCTTGATTATTTTTATCATCACCCTGCCCGTGATCCAGCAGGCAGTGAAGGTTGAGCTCCCCAAAGCCAATAGCGTCCGTAATGAAGTCAAGCCAGAGTCTGTGCAATTATCCATCGATGCTCAGGGTCAAATTTTTTGGAATAGCACAGCCATTGATTTAAAAACTTTTGATGGTTACGCAGAAAAAGTAGCTCAGAAAGAACCGCAACCAGAAATTAATTTGCGTGCCGATAAATCCGTCAAGTATGAATACGTTGCTCAAGTACTGGCGGCGTCACGCCGTGCAGGCTTAACCAAGCTAGGGTTTGTAACAGAGCCGAACTAAAGAGGGGCTAAAGGGGTGCACTCTTCCTCATAAGACTTAGTGCCCTCGCCCAAACTTAAAGTCAGAATACCCCCGGAGACTGTTTCAATTCTCCTTAGTCTTCCAGAGGGGCGATCAATAATCACTATCGCCAGCACAGATCCTGGTGGATAAGAGACGCCATCAAACACTTCCGCCTCAAAAGAGGTATCACTTAAGTAGGAAACTCGATCTTTCCCAATGACTACGTTTTTAATGGTTTGATTGCCACCATCTCCGCGCCGATCTAGGTCACGGCCATCCAAATAGACTTTACCCTTTTGAGTAGGAGAATTCGGGGGAGGGGTACTTACCTTTAATTCATAGACCTCTTTGACATCCCGCTCTACTCTTGTACAAGTAAATACCAAGGTTTCTGCAGATGCACAGGTCACGAACAAGCTTAGAAGTAAGGGTGTCAGGCGTGCGCTCATTTGTGGGTAATAGTGATTCATTAATAGGAAATTCAATTTAAACTAATCAAATAATACTAACTAAATCTAGCAAGCTGGAGACAAAAACTGATGAACCAAGCGCTTCCCCAAGTAATTCGCTTATTGATGATTGGGCTACTACTCAATTTCTGCCCCATTAGCCATGCCCAAGAATCAGCCAACACCTTCCCAAGCCGAACAGTCAAAATTATCAGTCCATTTGCGCCAGGCGGTGCCACGGATATTCTGGCTCGGATCTTAGCGCAAAAGTTAGGTGAAGCCTGGAAACAAACCATCATCGTTGATAACAAATCAGGGGGTGGTGGTGTGATTGCTGCCGCAGAAGTAGCGCGAGCTGAAAAGGATGGCTATACATTACTTCTCGGTTCAGTCGGGCCCGTTGAAGTGCTTCCAAAAATTATGAAAAAGGTGCCCTACGATTCTGAAAGGGATTTTGCTGGTGTCGACATCCTGGTCAACGTGGAAAATGTGGTGGTAGTGAATAACCAAGTCCCTGTCAAAAACATCCCTGAATTAATTGCTTATGCAAAAGCCAATCCTGGAAAACTCCACTCTGGCTCCTCAGGCATTGCAACAACAGGCCACCTCTCACTTGAAATCTTTAATCAACAAACGGGGGTTGATATCGTGCACGTCCCCTATCGTGGTGGCGCACCAATGGCAACCGCTTTGTTGGCCGGTGATATTCAGATGAGCTTTTCAACCGTGCCATCAGTCATTCAGCACATCAAGTCCGGTAAGTTGCGTGCAATTGCAGTCACTGGTGATAAATCATTGGAAACACTACCAGATGCAAAACCTATCAAAGACCAAGGTGTTCCCGGCTTTAGAGTGGGCTCTTGGTATGGCATTCTTGCGCCGAGCGGAACGCCGCCCGCCATCATCAACAAAATTAATCTTGAACTAGGCAAAATTGTGGCAAATCCAGAAGTGAAATCCAAATTACTGGAACAAGGTTGGACAACTACCCACACTACCCCTGCGCAAATGAACAAACAAATTCAATCGGAGATCCAGGATTGGAAAGTGGTTATTGAGAAAGCCGGCATTACTTTAGATTAAATCCCACATACCCACTAGGGTGGATGACCAGCCTGATCTGGTGGGGGTGATGCTAACTACTTTGGTGCCCGAGGCCGGAATCGAACCGGCACGACTTTTTTGAGTCGGCAGATTTTAAATCTGCTGTGTCTACCGATTTCACCACTCGGGCCCGCACGAGCAATAAAGCCGTACTAAATAAATCAAGACAAGCAAAATTTTAGCATGCGAGGTCTATTGGTGGCGGGAAGCCTGTTTTCATCTAGGTTCAGCTGATATTCCAGCAAACCCACTACACTATTCTCATGAAAATTCCTCCCTTAAGCTCAGGCCTCAAAACCCTCCTGAAGGGCATCTTTTGGCTTACTTCTACAGCACTTGCACTAGTCATTCTTGTTGGAATAATCTACTTTGCCTCAGCCCATACCAATTCTTCTGGTAAGCGGGTAATCAAAAGCTTGGGCGACTCTGTTGCCATTACTTTTGATGAGGCTGATGTACCTCATATTCAAGCAAAGAATTCCAGCGATGCACTCTTTGCTTTAGGTTACTTACACGCTAGTGAGCGCTCCTGGCAAATGGAGGTGAATCGTCGACTAGCGAGCGGGCGGCTCTCTGAAATCCTAGGTAAGGAAACCCTTGCAATCGATCGCTTTATTCGGACGCTCGGCATTAAGCATGCTGCTGAAAAACAATTTGATCGTTATCCGATCGCCACCAAACGATTACTGCAATCCTATGCAGATGGAGTCAATGCTGGCAACGCCCATTTAGGTTGGGCGCTCCCGGTTGAATATTTTTTAACGGGATCCAAACCGGGTCATTGGTCACCAACTGACAGCGTGGCATGGATGCTGATGATGGCACTCGATCTTGGCGGGAATTGGCATAAAGAATTACAACGTCTTGAGTTGTCGCAATTCTTAACGACTAAGCAAGTGTGGGAGGTAATGCCCCCCTATACGTCAGGTGAGCCCGTTAGCAATGTCGACTTTGCCAAAATGTATCGCGATATCGATGTCTTCAATCCAAATCCAGTAACTAGAAGTCAGAAATCTAAGAAGCTGCCTGCAACGGAGTTAGCTCTCAATGAAGTGCCGGGCGGGAAAGAGGGTATTGGCTCCAATAATTGGGCCCTCAACGGTAAGTTGACTGCCAGCGGTAAGCCCTTGCTTGCAAACGATCCTCACCTTGGCCTCTCTACTCCTGCCATTTGGTATGTGGCTCACTTAGAGGCGCCAGGCCTCAATGTTATTGGCGCCACCCTCCCAGGTATTCCGGGAGTTGTTTTAGGTAGGACGGATAAGTTTGCTTGGAGTTTCACCAATACCGGCCCCGACGTACAAGACCTATATATTGAGCAACTAGACTCTAAAAATCCCGGTGTCTATCGCGGCCCTGAAGGTCCGTTAGCCTTTAAAGTTCGCCAAGAGATCATCGATATTAAAGGGGAAGTGCCACTACGCTTTTTAGTCAAGGAGACACGACATGGCCCCATTATTTCTGAAGCATATGCGAGTGCCAAACGGGTCATAGATACAGACCGCTTTGCCTTGGCATTACGCTGGACTGCCTTGGATGTTCAAAATCAATCTGTCGCTGGTCTGCTGGATATGAATCATGCGAAAGATTTAGAAACCTTCAAGCAAGCGCTGCGCAAAAACTATGCGCCAATGCAAAATGTCGTGATGGCTGATGTCGATGGCAACATCTCTTTTCAGGCGGCCGGTGTTGCGCCAAAACGAACTTTGCATCAAGGACTCTACGGCGTGGCTCCAGCTCCAGGATGGGAGAAGCAACACGATTGGATCGGGTACGTCCCTTTTGAGCAGCTACCTAGTAGCAACAATCCAGACTCCAATTGGATTGCTACAGCCAACCAAAAGATATTGGCTAGCAATGATTCCAATCCATTAACGGGTGACTGGGAGCGACCAGCTCGCTTTGACAGAATTTCGGATTTGATTAAAGGCAAATCAAGCCATGATCTTGCCTCCATGAAATCGATGCAGGCAGACACTATCTCCTTGGGTGCCACCCCATTATTAGAGTTATTTAAAACAAGTCAATCAAAGCATCCTTTAGCCCAGCAGGCCCTGGAACTCACGAAGAATTTTGAGGGTGATATGAAAATCGATAGTAGTGGCGCTCTCATTTTCAATGCTTGGGCCGATCAACTAACACGCAAACTCTTCTCTCGTTTGGGTTATTTGTTCACTGAAAATTATGGCAGGCGCAGCTTTAGGCAAGCCTTGATTTTGCAATTACAAAATCCAAATAGCCCTTGGTGCAATGATCCTCAAACTGAGCAAATAGAAAACTGTTTAGACGCCTCTAATGCAGCATTAGATCAAGCGTTAGACAAGCTCAGTTCGCAATTCGGTAGTAATCCGAAAAATTGGGCTTGGGGGAATGCCCATATTGCAATCTCAGAGCACCGCCCATTCAGCAAAGTCCCCTTCTTAGGCAGCATCTTCAACCTGACGCAGCCCTTACCGGGGGATAGCTACACCATCAATGTGGGAAGACTCGAACTTTTCGGCGCCGATAATCCATTTGAGACCAAGCAGGGACCTAGTCTACGTGCAATTTATGATCTCTCGAATCTAGAGCAATCCCTCTTTATTTATCAAACTGGCCAATCAGGCTGGGTACAGAGTAAGTTCTACCGAAATATGAGCGCACTCTGGGCTCAAAATGAATATCTCCCGCTACAAATGAAGCCTGCAAAAGTCAGTCGCCAACTCGATCTGAATGTTAAGGAAAAATAAGTCGGGGAGTTAGAATAGTTCTTACGGGCCCTAGTGGGGCCTCACCCTCTTTAAGAGCAATCTCGAGAATGCGAGCTATGATGAAAAAAATACATGCCCTAACCCTGCTTACTACCCTCACACTATTACCCTTGTCTAATACTTTCGCTGCTTGGACAGAACTAGGGTCAAACGAGGCAATGGTGGTGTATGTAGATACAGATACCATCAACCGTTCTGGTGAAAAAGCACAAATTTTGTCGATGTTAGATTTTAAAAAACCAGGTGTAAACCCACAAACCAAAGAGCCCGTTAGTTCTATGGTCGGCATCAATGAATATAACTGTCCTACCGTCAGCTACCGCCCCATCGAATACAAAGAGTTCGCTGGCAACAAAGGTTCTGGCAAGATGGTTTCAGATAATAAAACCCCAAAGAGTGAATACGAGCCTGTTGTAAGCGAATCCTGGACAGCCGGAGTCTTTAACGTTGTTTGCCAACGTAAATAAACGCATCGCCTCGATCAGCCGCCTCAGCAGATCAAGTCCGTTGGGTTGGCCTGCTTTTTTCTTTTATGGGGCTGTGACTCTTGGTGGTTTGACCATCTGCTTCAACCTGACTGGCTGCGCTGCTCCTCTAATGGCACTAGGTGGCTCTGCAACTACAGTCGCTGGGTCTGCCGGAACCACTGCAGCCTCGGCAGCGGTAGCAAACCCCGCAACGGCAGCGAGTCTTGCTTCCACCGCCGCGACCGGCAAGTCTCCACTCGAGCATGCTGCTTCAGCAGCAACTAAGCAGGACTGTAACTTTTTCAATGTGCTGGGATCCAAACCCATTTGCACCGATGTGCTGATTCCACGGGTCAAGGATATGAGCGAGCCCTACCCAGGGCCTGCAGTTAGATGAATTGAGTATGCAGTTTAAAATGGCCCTTAATCAGCAATTTTTTCCCAGATAGAATCCATGACTACAGAAAATTATTACCTCACACTCACCTGCCCTAACCGTCCAGGTATCGTTGCTGCCGTATCTACCTATATCTTTGAATTAGGTGGTGATATTGAAGAGGCTCAACAATTTGATGACAAGGCCTCAAAGCGCTTCTTCATGCGCGTGAGCTTTAGCTGCGATAGTAATACCAGCACACTCAAAGCAGGATTTATAGAAATTGCCACCCGCTTTGATCTCACTTGGGACTTACGCGCAGTAAAAGATTTAAAGCGTGTATTAATCATGGCTTCCAAACTCGATCATTGTCTGGTTGATCTTCTTTATCGTTGGCGCATCGGTGAATTGCCAATGATTATTAGTGGGATTGTTTCAAACCACCCACGCGAGGTTTATGCCAGCATTGATTTTGCAGATATACCGTTTTATCACTTGCCCGTTACCCCTGAAACTAAAGCCACTCAAGAGGCAAAGTTGCTCCAGATTGTTGCGGACTCTAAGGTGGATATGGTGATCTTGGCACGCTATATGCAAATTCTGTCAGATGATTTATCTACCAAACTATCTGGGCGCTGCATCAATGTTCACCATTCTTTTCTGCCCAGCTTCAAAGGTGCCAAGCCATATCATCAAGCCCACGCACGGGGTATTAAGCTGATTGGTGCTACCGCACACTTTGTGACGAGCGATCTAGACGAAGGTCCGATTATTGAGCAAGACGTGACGCGTGTCACTCATGGCGACACACCCGACGACTTAGTGCGTAAAGGTCGTGATTTAGAACGTACCGTACTATCGCGCGCCCTCCGATATTACTTGCATGATCGTGTTTTGATTAACAGCGCTACTTCCGTAGTCTTCTCAGACTAGATCCTTAGGGCCTCACCCCTGGAGTTTCCAGGGGCATTCCTCTCGCTCGCCACATGAGATAGAACTCAAGTTGAGCCATTTGGGTCGAGCCATACTCAAACTGTTTAGCGCGCACTCCACTCATACAGTTACGCAAGCGTCTTTGTAAAGATCCCATGGTTTGCCATTCAATTCGATAGATAGGATAAGCATTGGGGTGGCCTTGAGGAATCAAACTGCCTCCCAACTTCAATCCAGCACGATCTTGATGACATTGCGCACAGGATAAATTCAGCTGCCCCATTCTTTCATTAAAAAACTGCTTCCCTTGTTGCAGATCCTTTTTATTCTGGAGCGTTTCTTTAATGGCGATTGGTAAGCCCTTTGATTGAGAGGCCACAAATGTCGTTAATGCCAAGAGCTCTTTGCTTTCATAGGCGAGTGCGGGAGCCTCTTGCCGTGATGTACGACATTGATTAATTTGCCCCTCAATAGTCTGTAACTTACCTTGAACGAATTTAGGAAATTGAGCTGCTACACCAAGCATCTTTTTTCCAGAATCGCCATGACAGGCTGCGCAAGACACATTCTTGTTGCCCGTTTTTTCTTTCCAGAGACTATGACCATCCATCACCCAAAACAGCGCAGGGTTCAGATTGGGGTCATCTTGCATGGCTTGATTTTCAGCCGTCATCAATTGATAACTAGATTGGCGGCTATCTTTTGGAGTATCAGCCGCAACTGCGACAGAGGTAATCATTAGCGCAAGCACTACATACAGCCAGCGATTACGGAATGAGAAGACTTTCACGACACAGTGATTTTTGCTTGATTTACCGCCTCGTAGCCATTATCTCCCAGCCATTTAAATTCCAGCGTTCCAGAAGCTACTGCCACAGTGTTGAAAATGATGAGGGGGTTGGCTCCGATGCCTGGATAAAAATCCGCCCTGAATACTTCCTCACCGTTGTACTGACAGGTAAAAAGACGAATGATGTCGCGAGGTATTCGCTTACCATCTTCGGTATATCCATAGCCCGTCTCCATATCGTGCTGGACGATGGCTCGGATCTCAATAATGGAACCTTTTTTTGCCTGAGCGGGAACTGTAATACCTGTACGCGAGGTCTTGCTCATACCGACTCCGTGCAGGCAGATAAGGTTACTAAAGTATCAGCATGGCCTTGCCAAAAACTACCATCACTCATATGGGCAATAGCCCATACCCTTTGCGAGTCGGCCAATCTAACCCGTGTCGTTAAGTCAGCTCGGCCAGAGCGGGGCGTGAAATAAGCAGAAAAGATATTGGGGAGCGGGTTGCCCTCTGCAATGACATGCACTGCCTTAACGTAGTTACTTGCAGTCATTGGACTCTCTATGGAAAGTTTTAGCACCACTAAATTACCACTCTCCACCAATGGCGGAATGACTAGCTTTACCCGTCCATCCTGAATACTATTTGAGCCGACTATCTTTGCAATCGCCTCCATCGCCTCCGGCTTTTTCGCTGCGACAGAGCATGGAGTGAGCCCACTCGCTAAACCTAACATTCCCAGCGCAGATAAATAGAGTCTGCGAGTGAGATTAGGGGAGGCGGACTTTGCTGTGAATGCATTCATAGTGATATTTTAATTCTTATTGAACAGCTGTTGTTTTCAGACTCACCAGAAAAGCGACGACATCTTCAATTTCTTGAGCGCTTAATATCGTTTGACCTTCAAACTTGGCAGCCACTCGATTTAGCCCTTCTGCTCTGTAATAAGAAGGCATGATTGTGCCGGGATTAAAACGGCTGGGGTCTACTATTCTGGCTCGCAACTGGGCTGCGCTGAGGCGCCCAACACTAGCGCCAATATCTGGCGCCAAATTTCCCTGAAAGCGCTCCTCCGGAAATGGCCCGTTGTGACAGAGTAGGCATAAGCCTGTTTGACGACTGGCAACAATCATGCGGCCTTTAGCTGCATCCCCAGGAGATAAAGTCAGGGGATTCACAATCGCATCCCCCGACCAGGTTTGGGCTTGAATTGGGTGAGCAAGAGATAAGGTCAACACAGTTAGCAATACCGCTGCTAGTCTGCCTCTCATTAGCGCTTGCCCAATCCCATATACAAGTAACACAAGTAACTTAGACCAACTTGATGCCGCTATTTTTCAATGGCACTGTACGTAAGCGTTTACCAGTCGCACGATAAATTGCATTCAGTACTGCTGGCGCTGCTACTGCAATGGTTGGCTCACCAACACCACCCCAGTCTTTACCGCCACCCTGAATGATGATAGTTTCAACCCTAGGCATCTGTGACAGACGAATAGAGTTAAAAGTATCAAAGTTCTTTTGAACAACTGCGCCCTTCTCAATCGTAATTTCTTCTTCGAAGAGTGCAGACAAACCATATACAAAAGAACCCGCAACCTGGCGAGAAACTTGTGCTGGATTAACCACATAGCCCGGGTCTGTTGCAGCCACAATGCGATGAATCTTCACCTCATTACCATTGGTCACAGATAACTCGCATGCAGCGGCAACATAGCTGCCGTATGAGCCCATCTGAGCGACGCCACGGAAGACGCCTGGCTTAGCAGGCTTTGTCCAACCAATCCCATCCGCTACTGCATTGAGCACTGCTAAGGCACGAGGATACTTCTCCATATGTTTGCGACGGAACTCCACCGCATCCATACCCGTAGCTTCAGCCATCTCATCCATAAAAGTTTCAAGGAATATTGCATTTTGATTGACATTCACACCACGCCAAAATCCTGGTGGAACGTGACTATTGCGCATGGCGTGATCAACCATCAAATTCGGGAAGCTATAAGTAATGCCATGTTCGCCTGCGACATCTAAGCCCTGAAATACGGCAGGATCCTTACCCTTGTTAGCCGCTACGACTGCTGGACGGACTGCCGCCAAAATAGATTGGCCTGATAAGCGCATATTGAGACCGGTAATATTTTTCTTTTCATCAATCGCTGCAGTCATTTTGCACATCATGACGGGGTGATAACGACCCTGGGTCATATCCTCTTCACGAGTCCAAATCAATTTGATTGGTGTGCCCGGCATTTGCTTGGCAATATTGACTGCTTGCGTTGTGTAATCTTGGAAAGCACCACGACGACCAAATCCGCCACCGAGATTGACTTTATAGACATTACATTTTTCAGCAGGCAAGCCTGAAGCGGCAATCACCGCAGCCAAGGAAGATTCGCCATCTTGAGTGGGAACCCAAGCTTCGCAGGAATCTGTTGTCCACTTCGCAGTAGCGGTTTGAGGTTCTAGAGTGGCATGATTTAAATAGGGGTAGAAATACGTTGCCTCAATCGTTTTAGACGCTTTAGCAATGGCCTCTTTAGCATCGCCATTGGAATTACCCACAAAAGTGTCAGTGGCAGTTAAGCCTTCTTCCAATATCTTCTTGATCGAAGCGCTGGAAACGTTGCCATTAGCGCCGTTATCCCAAACAATGTTGACTGCATCTAAACCTGTCTTTGCCTGCCAGAAAGTATCGGCAATCACCGCAATCGAAGCATCATTTACTTGAATCACCTTCCTCACGCCCTTCATACTGGAGGCTTTAGAAGCATCATAGCTTTTGACTTTGCCACCAAAGACGGGAGACTCTTTAATAGTAGCTACTAGCATTCCAGGCATCTTTAAATCAATGGCATATACCTGCTTACCGGTGACCTTATCTGCAGTGCCGTCAATACGACTGACTGACTTGCCAATCAAGGTCCATTCTTTAGGATCTTTTAAAGGAATTTCTTTTGGTACTTCTAGTTGTGAAGCAGCTACAGACACTTTACCGAAGGTCGTTTTACGTCCAGAAGGTGTATGGGTAATCACACTGTCTTTAGCTACGCACTCTGATACGGGAACATTCCACTGATTAGCTGCTGCCTGAACCAGCATGATGCGAGCTGCTGCGCCGCCCTTACGAACATATTGCTCAGAGGTACGAATACCACGGCTACCACCCGTAGAGTAGCTACCCCAGGCTTGCTTGCGCTTGAGACTCTCGGCCGGGGATGGATACTCGTAAGACACTTTTTTCCAGTCACATTGCAATTCTTCGGCAACCATTTGCGCCAAACCAGTAATCGTTCCTTGGCCCATCTCGGAGCGCACGATACGCACAACGATGTCGTCATTTGGCTTTACTACCACCCAAACTCCAATCTCAGGGCTTGCAAGTGGTGCCATGGAGGTAGTACTGGTACCCATAGCAGCATTCGCAGCAGACATGAATGAGAGGTCAAAGCCAATTGCTAACCCTGTGGCAATGGCACTAGAGCCAACGATGAAGTGGCGACGTGAAGTATTCGTAGCTTCTGTATTTGTTGCTTTATTAGTTACTGCATTAGTTATTTTGCTCATGATCGTTCCTTATGCCTTGCTCACAGCATGAATAGCATCACGCACTTGTTGGAAGGTTCCGCAACGGCAGATATTCGTTACTGCTGCATCAATCTGCGCATCTGTAGGTTTAGGGGTATTGCGCAACAAAGCAGTGGTTGCCATCACCATGCCAGATTGGCAGTAACCACATTGAGGCACCTGGTTGTCGACCCATGCTTTTTGCACTTTGGAAAGCTGGCCATTTTTTTCTAGACTTTCGATCGTTTCGATTTTCTTACCTGCTGCAGCACTCACCGGAATGGCACAGCTGCGAATAGCTTGGCCATCAAACAGCACAGTACAGGCACCACATTGGCCAACACCGCAACCATATTTAGTACCAGTTAAGCCAACATGATCCCGAATCACCCACAATAAAGGAGTGTCTGGATCAACATCCACCTTGTACTTTTTTCCGTTGACGTTTAAGTCAGCCATGAGTGCTCTCCTATGTGTTTTTCGAGTGAAGTCGTATCTATTAGATAAGACCATGTTATTGATGTGTTTATCTTAACTAAGAAATAATTTATTGCCCTGCAACATTTATTGCGGGGCAGTAAGATCAGATAATGATCTCCGGCCTCGTCCAAATCCTGCTCTTTCAAAGCCTAGGAGAGCTTGTTTCTAAATTTGTCCTTCCCACTCTTCCTGGCCCCGTTATTGGACTGGTACTCCTCATTATTTGGCTAGTACTGCGCAAAGGGGTTAACCCAGAATTGGCTTTTGTAGCAGATGGCTTTAGCCAGTATTTCGGACTCTTATTTGTCCCTGCTGCCGTTGGCGTGGTTCTGTTCCTGCCACAACTCAAAACCAATGCTTTGGCGATTGTGAGCGCCCTGATTGCTAGTGTGATTCTGACGATTGCCACCAGCGCAATCGTTGTCCGCTTTTTCAGCGCTAAGGCTACAGAGGTCGACTCATGAGTGAGAAGCACTCCATCGTCGAAATTTGGGTTTATCTATCCGGCAGCCCTTTATTTGCGCTCTTTATTACTTTGGCCGCCTTTCAAATTGGACTCTGGGTTTACAAGACTGCGAAGCAGAATCCTCTGGCTAATCCAGTAGCAATTGCCATCATCTTGGTAGCCAGCATGATTCAGTTCATTGAAATGCCCTACTCCACCTACTTTGAAGGCGCGCAGTTCATTCACTTTTTATTAGGCTCAGCAACCGTGTCTTTGGCAATCCCGATTTATAGAGGATTAAACAGCTTGAAAGGTCGATCTCTTCCTTTAATTGCATCCATGCTTGCCGGTAGCTTGGTATCGATCATCAGTGCAGTCAACATCGCTAAATTATTTGGGGCTGACTCCAGCATTACTGGCGCAATGTATCCTAAGTCCGTTACCGCACCCATTGCGATGGGTATCGCAGAACGCATTGGCGTATCGCCAACATTGACAGCGATTTTTGCCGTGACCACCGGTATTTTAGGGGCTATTTTGGCACCCTTTATTCTCAATGCATTAGGAATGAAGGCTTGGTGGCAGCGAGGCTTTGCCATTGGCATTGGAGCACATGGTATCGGCACCTCGAGAGCCTTTAGCATTCATCCTGTGGCGGGCACTTATGCCAGTCTTGCGATGGGCATGAATGGCGTGATTAGTGCCGTTGCCATTCCTATTCTCTATCACCTCTTCAATTAATAATCTAATCTAGCCTCAGTCTCATCAATACTCAAAAATGGAGCATGATGCACTCGAAGTGGGCAGTAAATTTCATCTCCGTGCCTAAGGGCACACTCAGATATCCATTACCACTTTAAACTGATGTTTTTCTAATACCATAGAACTATTACTTAAAGATGATTGAAATGAACCACTTAAAACACCTCTATGGCCGCATCCTCGTAGCTTTACTATTTTCATTAGGTCTTTGCACTCAAGCAGCCGCTGAGGCGGATTGGCCCAAGAAACCCATCATCGCCATTCTGCCTTTCCCTGCCGGCGGATCTACTGATGTATTTGCCCGGGCAATCTCTGTACCGCTTGGCGAGGCACTTGGTCAGCCCATCGTGATTGAAAATAAACCGGGTGCAGGCGGGATGATCGCTTTGGGTGCGGCAGCTAAAGCTACGCCCGATGGTTATACCCTGCTGTTTAGTGCGCTAACGAATCAATCCATATCTCAAGCACTCTTTAAAAATCCACCCGCCGATTTAACCAAAGACTTTACCTCCATCTGCTTGGTTGGCACCATACCGCATTTGATCGTCGTCAATCCTTCTGTGCCAGCAAAAAATCTACCGGAACTGATTGCGTTTATTAAATCCAAACCGGGTAACTTTAACTATGCGTCCCAAGGAAATGGCAGCCTGTCCCATTTAGAGGCAACCTTGTTTATGCAGCGTATTGGCGCAACAGGCACGCATATTCCTTACAAGGGTAGCGCGTTCGCTTTGCCAGATTTAATTGCAGGTAACACGCTGATGATGTTCGATAGCGTCACAGCATCTTTGCCCCATATTCAAAGTGGTAAGTTACGCCCCATCGCTATTGCAGCTGCAGAGCGTTCACCACTAATGCCTAATGTGCCGACCTTAGGACAAGATGGGATGAAACAGTTTGATGTTGAGAACCTGTATGCCATCTTCACACCCAAGGGAACTCCCCCAGCTATCACCGCCCGACTGGAAAGAGAGATTCGGAAGATTTTGGCCAACCCAGACTTTAAGGTACGCCTAGGCAACCAGGGTATTCATCCCCAGTTCGCTAATGCGGAGCAATTGTCCGCCATTACCCAAAGCGAGCATGACAAATGGGCAAAAGTTGTTAAGTCTGCAAATGTTAAAATTGATTAAGCATCAACTCAGAATTAACTCAGCCTAATTAAGCATACATTCCATTGCAGCATCCCCACTAAATAGATTGCATCCATGTTGATTTCTCCTCCCTATGGTGGCGCTCGCGCCCCAGTCCTCGCCAAGAATGCGGTAGCTAGCTCACAGCCCTTGGCTACGCAAGCGGGTATCGAGGCCTTGCAAAATGGTGGCAATGCGGTTGATGCTGCCCTAGCTACTGCGATCACACTCACAGTAGTAGAGCCTACGATGAATGGCCTGGGTGGTGACAGCTTTGCATTAATTTGGGATGGTAAAAAACTTCAGGGTATGAATGCCTCCGGTCGTGCACCAGGCGCCTGGACCCCAGAATATTTTGCTGGTAAAACAGCAATGGATTTGATTGGCTGGAACACAGTAACGGTACCGGGCATGGTGTCTGGATGGATTGCGCTCTCCCGAAAATTTGGCAAGCTACCCTTTGCGCAACTATTTAAGCGTGCGATTGATTACGCAGAGAATGGCTTTCCAGTCTCTCCGGTCATTGCACGTCAATGGCTTGAAGCTGTTCCAGTCTTACAGAATCAACCTGGCTTTCGCGAGTCCTTCTTGTTGGATGGTAAAGCACCTACTGCCGGTCAACTTTGGCGCCACCCCGCTCAAGCCAAAACACTGCGCGAGATTGCAGATACCGAAGGTGAATCTTTTTACACCGGCAAGTTAGCACAAAGCATGGTTGACTTTGCTCAAAGTACAGGTGGGTGTTTTACGATGGCAGACTTTGCCAATCATCGGATGGACTGGGTTGAACCCCTAGCCTTTGATTATGGTGACTACACCTTACATGAGATCCCCCCGAATGGCTCGGGTATTGCAGCTCAAATAGCACTCGGTATTTTGCAGGCAGCGAATGCAAAGCAATATCCCGCTAACTCTGCACAACGAATTCATCTACAAGTAGAGGCAATGCGTATGGCCTTTGCTGATGCTCACGCACACGTCTCTGATGCCAGTACGATGAGAGTGCCACCGAGTGCTTTATTAGATAGGAAGTATTTAGCAAGTCGCGCTGCGCTGATTAATCACCATCAAGCAGGAACGTATGGTGCAGGAGATCCACACGCTGGTGGCACTGTCTATCTTTGCGCTGCCGATGACTCTGGCATGATGATTTCTTATATCCAGTCCAACTTCAAAGGCTTTGGTTCTGGAGTCGTTGCTCCGGGTGGTATTGCATTCCAAAACCGGGGCATGGGCTTTAGCTTGGTCGATGGCCACCCCAACCAAGTGGCTCCAGGTAAGCGTCCTTTTCATACCATCATTCCTGCGTTCCTCACTAAAGGGAATCAACCCGCCATGGCCTTTGGCGTGATGGGTGGCAACATGCAGCCACAAGGACATCTTCAGTTTGTGATGCGCTTTGTCGATGAGCATCTCAATCCACAGGCCTGCTCTGATGCACCTCGCTGGAGAATTGATGATGTGGGTAAGCTCACAGTTGAAGCCTCTATGCCAACTGCTGTAGTAGAAGGCTTAAAGGCAATGGGACATGAAGTCACTGTCATGCCAGCCAACAGCCTAGAGTTTGGTAGCGCTCAAGCTATTGCGCTATTAGGAGAAGAAACGAAAGAGGCTTATATCGCTGGTAGTGATCATCGCCGCGATGGATTGGCGGCTGGTTTTTAAAGCGGCTTACCACTCTATATATTTATCCTCTAGATTCGGAAATTCACCGAGAATTAAATAATCATCACCATGCTTGGCGATATCTTTTGAGGCCTCACTCCAGCCAGCTCTGGATATTCTTTTTTTGGAGGTGATGGCTTTGCATCGTTTTTTGTCGAACTAACAGACCCATCATTCTTAATAAGATCTTTTTTCATAGGAATCGAATTGAGTAATAACACGAGAAATTTTAGTGGGGATTACCACTCCACTCTCTTGAAATAAATTCCACTCTTTCAATCATGGGTTAATTCACTCATTCAGTTCTAGAGCCCATCTCTTTGATAAAATATGTATATACAATACAATGGTGATGGAATGAAAAATCTGGTAATTAGCCCAGCAATCGAAGAAAAATTAATCCTCAAGCACCGTATCAGCCGTCAAGATGTTGAGCAGTGTTTTATAAATAGAACCCGCTCTTACCTTGAGGATAATAGGCTAGATCACCATACAGAACCACCTACCGAATGGTTTATCTCGGAGAATAATCAAGGATTACAAACTAAGGTTGTTTTTATATTCGATAGCGGAATAATTTATCTAAAAAGTGCATTTCCGCCAAATTTTACAGAAATTTGTATATACAATACAATATCATTACCTTACTAAAAATATCATTTCTATGAAAGTGATGAAATATTAAAACCCATAAGCGAGGAATGCGATGATCGCAAAAAGTAAGAAAGTAAAAATAGAGAATTCCGCTGAGGCCTGGGAGAGTGGTGAGCTCGGTAGTGACCTAAAGCATGCGAGAGCAGTTGATAAAAAAATGGGTGCTCAAATTGACGAGGCACTAGGCCTACAAATGATCTCAATAAGACTGGAGCAGGACTTAATTGAGACCTTTAAGCTCTTGGGCACTAAATACGATATGGGCTATCAACCTCTTATGCGTGAGGCTTTAAAACGATTCGTCGAGGGTGAATTTAAGATGATTGCCAGCGAGGCATTGGAGAAGCAGAAGGTTGAGAAACAAAAGAATGGTAAGAGGATGGTAAAAGCGGCTTAACTGGGTAAGCAATTCAGATAAAAACGCTTCACCTCTTGATCGCAACTCACATCCCTAGGCTGAATTGGTCGCTCTAGGGTAATGCCTTCTATTGAGGTGCAGCGACTTAAGGCCACATAGACCTGTCCCGATGCAAATGCTCCTGAGGAGAGGTCGACTTTGATCTTATCGAGTGTCTTGCCCTGGCTCTTATGGATGGTGACTGCCCAAGCCAGCATTAAGGGGATCTGCACGAAGGTACCAATGATGTTTGGCGAAATTCTGCCGGACATCATATCGTGGTCATAGCGATACGATTCCCACTGGTGTCCTTTGACTTCAACCGTGTTGGAGTGTGGGCCGTTTTGCACCATCACCTTGACAGTATTGGGAAGCAATTCACGAACAACGCCAATGGTGCCATTTACCCAGCGCTTGGGGAAGTTGCTATCGGTTGCCGTGAACATGACCTTGGCGCCCACCTTCAAGGTCAAATGATTCGGGGATGGCAGATTGCGATCATCCACATTGAATTTGCCAGTGCTATTACCGGTGTAGATCTTGGCATCCGTAGTTAATGCACGTAAACCTGCGCCATTAATTTGATCGGCCCGCGCATTGGTCGTGGTCAAAGTAATCGTTTGCTCATCCGCCTCTTTTTTAGTTTCATAACAAACGGCATTTAAAGTATCGAGTGCTTCATCAATATCTTGATTGATACGAATCTGATTCAGTAAGCCTGCAAAGTGCGCGTCCTTCTGACGGAAGATCTTGGATAACTCCACCATCGTGACGTCTTTGCGATGCAAGGCCATCGCGCAGAAGAAATAAGGGCCTTCATAGCCCCGCTCAGAGAGGACTTGCATATCGGCATTAGAGACCACTGGGGGCAACTGAAATAAGTCACCCACAAACATTACCTGAATACCGCCAAAGGGTTGGCTTTTATGGGGGCCATTTGCGCGTAGAAATAAATCCATCGCATCTACTACATCTGCCCTAACCATCGAGATCTCATCAATGATGAGTAAGCGAATGTCTTTATAGAGGCGCTTATCTTTTAAGGGCTTGATGTCCTCTTCAGGAAAAATGAGGCGAGGTGGCAAGCGAAAGAAGGAATGAATGGTCACTCCTTTAACCTGCAATGCGGCCACGCCGGTTGGCGCTACTACGACTACGTTCCCAGGAATGTTCTCGCGCAGATAACCGATGAGGGTTGTCTTACCCGTACCTGCCTTACCGCTAACAAAGATATAGGGGTCGTGACGCTCAATGGCGTCGATTACAACCTGATATTCAGGGGTGATTTCAATGGCGGATAGGTCAGCTACGGGATTGGTCATCCCCTATTGTTTCACGGCATCAGCCACACACCGAAATCCAATGTAAACCACCCCAATATCAGCAGCTTTAGACTCCACATCGGCTTCTTTTTGCCGCTCAGGGCCATACCACCAAGATGCGCCACGGGTAATAAAGCCGCCATTGCGCTCAGTAGCTGTCCACTCCCAGACATTGCCACCCATATCCAATAGACCATTGACACCGGGCTTAGTAGTGCCGGCGGTCACATGACCTGTTCCCCGATTTAAGGCGCCAGCAGGCGCTAAACCTTGGTAATCCCCGCAACCAGACAGGCAATGTGAAACCGCTGGCGTGTTACCACCCGGAAATGGATAGCGCTCCCCTTTGACGAAGCCCGCAGGTGAATTAGACCGCTGTTCTACAAACGCAGCAGCAGTCCACTCAGCATCGGTAGGTAAACGTTTACCAAAATAACGACAGACAGATGCAGCTTCAGGCTGATTAAGATGAACCGCTGGCTCAGCATCTTTCGCAGGAACCCCATAAGGAGTCTTCCAAGTCCAGCCAGGCTTCTTTACAAAGCCAGACTCATAAGAGAGGCCGCCGCCATTTTTCTCGGCAACACTCACAAATCCTGTGGCACTAGCAAAAGCCTTCATATCTGCAATCGTCATCTCGGTTTGATCCCAAGACAGATTGCCTACCTTAACAGCAGAAATAGTAGAAACAGGAGCGCTAGTAGCCGTTGATGGCCTCAACATGAAATACAGCGCGATGACTGACAGCAAGACGCCAAAGAGAATGGGAAGAATGTCAAATTTTTTCATAAATATGCTGATACAAAGAAAATAGCGCTTCAATTTATCATGAATGTACTTTTGATTTAAAAGCCAACTTTATAAAGCGTCAATACCCACAACTGTTACAGCAGTTGAGTCATTAACAATAAAAATAAGATTGGTTTTTACCCAATTCTTTGGCATGATATAAAGCCGCATCAGCATGGGTAATTAATTCATAGGCAGAACTCACCGTGTCAACAGGATAAATGGTTACCCCGATACTAGCCAATACAGTTACGACCTTTCCATTGAGATAATATGGAGCGCTTAATCCCGCCAAAACACGCTCGATAAGACCTTCTAATTCATGCCTGCTCTCTAGATTTTGACAACAAATCACAAACTCATCGCCTCCGTAGCGAAAAATCTGATCTTCAGATCTAAAGAGCTTAGTTAAACGCTCTGAAAATTGAATTAACAATAAATCTCCAACTTGATGGCCATACTGATCATTAATCTTTTTAAAACCATCCAGATCTAAAAAAAGAATAGCTAATAGTTGATTGTGCTCATTGGCCTGACTAAAAGCAGATTGAATGGCGGCATATAAACTGCGTCGATTAGGTAAATTGGTGAGTGTATCTTGGGATGCCTGCTGATTTAACGAGCTTAATTGTTCATCAACCGCATTTTCATAAAGATAGACCTGCTTCTTAAAAATACGGGTTAGGGATAACATGATGATAAACAAGATCACAAAAACTATCGCCATTACAAGGACAAGATTGGTCCTTAAGCGCGACAATAACCCCGCTCCAACATCGTCTCTTAATTCCAAATAAAGCCAACCTACCGGTAAGCCAGCGCTAAGAAAGTGCCAGGCGTGAGTTTTTGTATCGTCATCAAGCTCAATTTTGACCCCACTTCCAATGGCATCTGGTATCGATAGTCTTTTTGCCTGATAAAAAGACTCCAATTGGTCTTGGCCATCTCGCCTCTGAAGGCCCATCAACACCCTTCCTTCCAAGTCGCTAACCAATGCTTTATTGATGACTTGATTGGAAAAGGCTCTACGCAAAATCAACTCTACTTCAGCATAATCTCTGGCAAGCAATTTATCCCCCAGAGACAAGCCAACCCCTTTAACCAGCAACTTACTACTTATCTCACGATTAGAAGAGTAAATACTTGCGACACTAAAATAATTCCAAAAGCTATAGGCCAAAATGATTGCCAAAGAAAAACTAATCATCCAGGCTATTAGCTTGAAAAAAGGGTAATTAAACTGGACTTTACGGCGATCAGCCACCGAGACCCTCAGCATATTTTTCCAGGCCTAATTTTTTTACATATTCATAATCTTTTAGATTTACTTTCGTAGGCTTGGGAATTTGAATCGCACTTAATTGTGAGGCCATACTTGGATCTTTACCAAGCTCAATAAAATACTGACTCACTTCATTGCGTACCTTAGGCGCTACCTTTAAGTTAGCGGCCAATGGGTGCGGCATATATTTTGGCGTCTCATATAAAATCCTGAGCTCCTTCTTTAGATTTTCTGACTCACGACTGAAGGTATTATTAACACCGCCACCAGCGATAACATCACCGATGATTACAGAACGATATACATTACTATGTGTTTTGACGTACTCTGGGCTAATTTGAATCTGACTCTTGGCCAAATGGGCTCTAATCAGTAACGAGGCTGCAAGGGCATTAGGCGCTGGAAATGCTATCTTTTGGCCATTTAAATCAGCTATCCTCGATATAGGACTATCTTTTTTAATCACCACAATCCCAAATAATTGATCCTGGGAGTCTGCGATCAAAGGGACGTAATCTTGTGAGCGCTTATTGTGAACTAAGTGATAGGGATTCATGAAGGCAAAATCAGGGGCCCCAGAATTCAATTTGTTCTCAAACAAAGGAATGGTTGAGGGAACGTAAAGCTCAAAACAAATGGATAGCTTTTTACCAACCCTCTCAAGTACTGGCGCCCAGGCTACATAGGTATCCGATACTGTTTGCTGGGGAACTACATAAAAGGAATACGAACGTTCCTTGGTATTTGCATCACCAAGACAGGCTCCATTGGCATTCAATGCAATTAGAGATAAAAAAAGGGATAACCAATATTTCATTTAATTATCACTGTCAATTTATACAACTTGACTCTAGCATGATAGTTATCTAATACATAGTCTTTATGCTAACTATATCTAATAATTAAGGTTATTACCCTTAAAGGGAGCCTAACTGGCTATTTTGGCGCAATACATCCGATTTTGACGTGTGCATTTATTTAATCAGCAGAACTGCTTGTTTAGCCATCACAGAGACCCTTTGGGAGACAGAGCCAAGGACGATGTCACTCACGCTGGATCGACCTTTAGCACCCAGAATGATCAGATCGCACTTTTCAGCTTTAGCAATTTTGCAAATCATAGTAGGTATATGCCCTAATTCGATGATGCAGCTATGTTTTACCTGCGATTGATCCAGTATTTTCAGTGCCGACTTTAATTCCTTTTGACTCATCTCAATCAAGTAATCCTTAACTACTTGACGACCAACATATCGCTTCACTAAATTCAAGGGATCATCGTCATGTACATTAATCAATGTAATGGAAGATTTAGAGCGAAGATCTTTCACTAAATTGACCGCAAACTTGACGGCCCTTAATGAATTGGATGAACCATCCACAGCGACAAGTATTTTCATAGTATTTCTCCTGGTGAATTGCTTAGTTATTTGCTATCAATGATTGCCTATAACAACTGATTTACCATTGTTTTCCATAATTACTTTATAAAGTTTTTCTGGCACTTATTTTTGAGATAAATCAATTTTCGTTAATTAATCCACTAATACTGGCTTACCTGTGGATTCGTAAAGATTGAAACAAGGATTAGAGGAGGCTTGAGGGTTCATATTGCCATGTAAGGTCAGGGAGTGAGCTACTAAACTACCACTAACACTAATGGCAACGGGAGTACCGTTTACGGTGATATCGTCTGCAGCTAAGTTAACTACGCCAGTTAAGTTAAGGCTATTTCCTGACCCACTTAAAGTTAATGAGTTATATGAGCTGCTATAAGGATGGCTGATAACAACACCACTGCCAGCAGAACAGCCTGCAGGAGAGGGTGCGGTTAAATTCACGTTGCCGGTGAGCTGTAATGGCATGTTGCCGGGCACATAAAGGCCAACGCCACCACTAGCACTACTCAAAGCATTTCCGTTGTTACTAAAGCCACCATTAAATACATAATATCCAGAAGCTAGGGTCGTGGCGGCATTCAAAGTCACTTTTCCACCCGTATAAATCGCTGGCACACACGATGAATTGGTGCAACTCGTGTAGGGCAATGTGGCTAGGCTTGAACCATTTAAATTGATAGTCGGAATTAAAGGGCTAGGTAAAATTGGTATCTGCCCTACGACTCCGACGGGTGCAGGATTACAAGCGCCACATTGATTCGGACTATTGCCATTAAAAACAGTGGTACTACCTAAACCATTGATGGCAATCCCAGATTTGTTGGTAGTGTTTAAAGTTCCGCCTATAGAGGCAGCACAGTTATTTAATGCAATAGTGTTAGTACCATTGGCGCTAAAGTTTTGGGTTGTCATCACGCAAGATGGGACTTGGCCAGTTTTTGCTGCAACAGCTGTGGCACTGAGATTTAAGGTGCTGACGCCAAATAAATTAATAAAAAAAGTATTCCACGAAATTTGCGCTATCGCTCTTGCGCAAGCGCTTTGCTTAGCAGGAATTAAGCAAAGACTCGCATCACCAGGATTTAAGGTCGTTACGGTAAAGCCATACGGATTGACCTGGGGGTAGATATTGGCACCGCTGGCTGGGCATGGGCTTGAAGCTGGGCCGATCACACAGGCGAGTGCCGCGGCATCGGCAACGCTTTGCAGTCTAGCCCTCTGTAAGTATGCGTAACCAAAATCGACAGCTAAGCCTAAAAATGCAATAAAAATCAGCAATAGAAATGCAACCAATACCGACATAGAGCCTTTTTCATTCCCAAAGCGCTCAATAGATTTATTCATGAAGCATCACAGCGGTAGAGCCGTATTGAGTTGCTGCTAAGCCGCCAAAAAACCAGCCAATGCCCGTATAGGTATATCTAACTATTACCGTCTGGGCAGTACCAGAACTAAAGTCTACCGAAGGCGAATAGACAGCTGTCAGTAAATAGCTGCCGCCAAAGCTAATGAGATTTTGATAAGCGTAGCTATAGCCTGTTTGACAAGGGTCTACTGGAGCAAGGGAATACGCGTTAGTACAAGTCAAACCATAAGTCGAAGTAGTATGAATTGCTGCCCAACGCGCACCTTCCCTAGCTGCATTGGTAATGACTGCTTGGTTGTACATCAAGACACCAAAATTAATAATCCCAAATAGAATTAAAAATAACACGGGCACCAATAAGGCAAACTCTACGGCAACCGAACCACGCTCAGAATTAAAAAGGTTGGTTTTCACTTTATTTAACGTAGCCCGTCATCGCTGGGAACATCGTGGTACCAATAGAAAGGATGGCTGGTCCCAAAACGACCACCATCAACGCCGGAAAAATACAGAGAATCATCGGAATGGTGAGCTTTACGGGTATCTTCGCTGCAGCCTCCTGAGCCCTTAAGGTACGTTTACCTCGTAGGCCATCAGCATGGACGCGTAGGGCTTCAGCCACACTAGTGCCAAATTTCTCAGTTTGGATCAACATACCTACCAGAGCACGAATATCCTCTACCCCAGTCCTCGTTGCCAAATTCTTCAATGCATTTTCATGGGTAGCTCCCGTTCTCAGTTCGAGATTCAGGGTATGAAATTCTTCGGCTAAGGCCTTACTCTCAATTTTGAGCTCTTTACCCACTCGATCAATGGCCGCATCTAGACCTAGGCCCGCGCTAATGCAAACCCTCATCAGATCTAAGGCATTCGGAAAGCTATCAAATATTTGGCGCTGTCTTTTTTTTGTTCGATACCTTAACCACAGATCTGGAGCGTAATACCCTATTGCTGCTAAAGAAATGCATAAAAATAGGATGCTTAATGCTCCTGAATGACCATCCGAAATAAAATAGTAAATCAGATAGAACACAGGAAACAAAAAAGTAAAGAAAGTTTTCGCCGATAGAAAAATCAAAGCTTGCATCTCATATTGATAGCCAGCCCTGACTAAACGCTCTCGAATTGGAGAGCTTTCCCACTTTTCTTTGGGCATGGATAATTCAATCACTTGATAAAAGATTTCTCGTGCTCTCAGCTCTAGACCGCTCACTTTTCGCTCAGAGGCTTCACTAAGCTCTTCACGAATAGCCTTGAGTCGATTGCGAATCATTGAATAGGTTAAAAATTGAGTGACCGCATAGAAGACAGCGCTAGTAATTCCAATAAATACCAGTAAGAGGAAAAGTATAAAAATGATGTCAGAGAGCATAGGAAATTTCAGACCTTAAAAGCGTATCTTGGACAGGCGCTGCATCCATAGCACACCAACAATCATGAGAACCAAGGTATAAGCCATCATGGTTCTACCAGCTGGTTCGCGCCACAAGACTGCAATAAAGTCAGGCCTCACCACAAATAAAATCAAACCTACAGCAAATGGCATTAAGCCTAAAATCCAAGCCGATACTCGCGCCTCTGAAGTCATGGCATGTACTGACATTTTGAGCTTAAGTCGCTCACGGATCAGCACGGCAACACCACTCAATAGCGTCGCTAAATTACCCCCAATTTCATGGTTGACGAAAACTGCAACTGCAAAATATCGCATCTCAGGGCAGTCAATCCGTAGTGCTAGATCACCCATCGCCGACTGCACTGATTTGCCAAAGTTGATTTCGCGAAATGCTTCCTGGAATTCACTTCCAATAGGCTCAGGAGATTCATCTGCAGCCATTTGTAATGACCCAACAAAGGTATGCCCCGCTTGCATTGCACGAGATATAAATTCTAGAATATTAGGGAGTTGCTCCTCTAATGCTCTCTGCCTTCGTGCTACCAACATTCGAATGGTCAGGAAAGGCAGAATACCAATCACACTGGCTGAAATCATCGCGAAAAAAATGGAAATATCTAATCTTAGGAACAAAAGAAAGGTCAAAATCCATGAGGCTAAAGCTGAAAGCAGAAACACATCTACTTGAATATTCAACCTACCCTTAATGATTTGCGCCTCTAATTCATTTGCAAATTTGGACTTACTTAAAAGAGTATTTAATCTTGTATTTTTACTAAAGACTCGACTTTTAATTTCTTGCGAAACCTGCTGTGGATTATCGGTTGAAAAATACTTCAATCGATTGCGAATTCGAACATGAGTCACGCCATACTGATGCTGCCATACTGTATATGAAATCCAGCTCAATATAGAACCAGTAATGATTAGGGTTACTATAAAAAGAATGAGCGGCCAATTCATTTAGCTAATCCTTGATGTGCGATGGATCAAATAAGTGATCTGACAAAGTTGAACCTCTTGCTTGTAGGCGATCTGCAAAACGAGGTCGGATACCCGTTGCACGAAAATGGCCCAGCACGGTGCCATCAGGAGCAACACCCGTTTGGTCAAAACAAAAAATTTCTTGCATGGTGATCATGTCAGCTTCCATGCCCGTAATCTCCTGAATACTCATTACCTTACGGCGACCGTCACTCAAACGAGAGATATGAATAATCACTGAAATGCCGGAAACAATCTGCTGTCGTAAGGCTTTTTGCACTACATTGACTCCAGCCATACCAACCATATTCTCTAATCGAATCAGGGCATCACGGGGATTATTCGCATGAATCGTGGTTAAAGATCCTTCATGTCCCGTATTCATCGCCTGAAGCATGTCGATGACTTCGATACCTCGAACCTCGCCAACAATAATTCGGTCTGGTCTCATCCTCAGCGTATTCTTCACTAAGGCACGCTGATCAATTTCACCCTTCCCTTCGATATTGGGAGGCCTAGTTTCCAGGCGCACTACATGTGGCTGCTGAAGACGTAATTCGGCAGCGTCTTCAATCGTAATAATGCGCTCATTATTGGGAATAAAGCCAGACATCACATTTAATAGGGTGGTCTTACCGCTACCAGTACCCCCTGAAATCAACATATTGGTTTTCACCTTGACTAAGGCACCAATAATGAGCGCCATATCATCCGTCATACTGCCGTAGTCAATTAAATTTTGAACGGAGAGTGGCACTTCCGAAAAACGGCGAATCGATAAAGCGGGTCCGTCCAAAGCAAGAGGAGGAATAATGGCATTGACACGTGAACCATCAGGCAATCTAGCATCCACCATCGGACTAGATTCATCAATCCTTCTTCCAACCCGCTCGACAATCTTTTCAATGACTTTTAATAAGTGAGCGTCGTTATCAAACGCGACCCTAGTTCTCTCTAAACGACCCTTTCTTTCAACAAAGATAGTCTTGTAATTATTGACTAATATATCCGACACTGTCGGATCAGAGATTAACGGTTCGATCGGGCCCAAGCCCATAATTTCATTCTGGATTTCATATACCAGACG